>NZ_AP028138.1:359031-718062 GCF_030297595.1 Polynucleobacter sp. HIN7
AACGCCGGGACGATCTCTAGTTCAGGTGTTGGTATTCGCTTAACAAACGGTAACTTAGCGGGTGGGATCACTAATGACGGGTTAATTAGTGGCGTGACCGAAGCAATTCGCATTGATCGCGGCACGTTTCAGGATTTTTCGACGTTTCGAGTCATATCAAATTTTGGCACTATTAGTGCTTCAGGTGGGGACGCATTTCGCTCAGGCAATTCCACAGCGGGTAGCGCAACATCCATCATCGGTACGATCGCGAACTTTGGATTAATTTCGGGTCAACGCGGCCTCGTTTTTGATGGAGGCACTAATCAAATCGGTAGTGTTCACAACTCTATCTCGGGATCCTCTAGCTCGGGATTTTTAGTGGGCGAAATTGCTGGAACGTCCACCGGCATTCAGATCGGTTCTGCCAGTATTAGTAGCACGATCAGCGGCAGCATTCAAAACCTAGGATTAATCCGCGGTGGTGATATTGGAATCTATATTCAAAATGGCACACTCACTTCGCTACGCAACTACGAGGGAACGATTACTGGAAGCTTAGACAATAGTAAGGCGCTATGGATTGCCAATGGCCAAATTCTCGAGGGTATTAGCAATACTGGCACGATCGGTGGAACAGCCTCTGGCAGTACCGCGATTAAAATTGGCGATGGCACTAATGTTGGCACGCTCAGTGGTGCAATCTACATTCCTGGAATCACCAATTCTGGAACGATCGGGCTAGGTAATATCGCGCTTGAAATTGATACTGGATCATCGCTCACCCATAGTCTCGTAAATAGTGGAACCATTACTGCAGATACAACAGCAATTCGTGTTTTAGGTACGCTTGCAAATAATTCATTTTCAGGTAATGCGATTGTTAACTCGGGTACCGTTTCAGGTTTTAGTGATGCTGCGATTCGGGTTGGCTCAGGAACCCTTGCGGGAACGATCTCAGGAAGTATTTCAAATTCGGGATTAATTTCAGGTAATTCTGCAATACGCATTGATCAAAATGGCACACTGCTTGGGCGCATTACCAACGATGGAACCATTGCTGGAACTTCAAATAATTACGGTATCGATCTGATCGGAACCATTACTGGTGGAATTCGTAATACCGGATTGATTTATGGAGGCCCTTCTGGTCGTTCGGGGACTGCAATTAGTGTTTTTGGGGCTGGCGTATCATCGCTCGCACGAGTTTCTTCTGGCATTACGAATCTTGGAACAATTGCTGGTGAGTCTGCAATTTTTGTCAATGAATTTGGAACCATTGCGGGTGGTATCACTAACTCCGGCAGCATTTTGACGCGAACCTTGGGTCCATCCGGCGGTGCATCGGCGATTGCAATTCTGGGGCGGATTTCTGGAAATGGTGGTGGCGCAAGCATTATCAATACTGGAACGATTGATAGTGGTGCTGGCGCTGGAATCGATATTGGTACGTCCTATGTAGGGACCATCAGTGGCAGCATTCGTAACGCAGGAACCATTAAGGGTGCAACCTCCGGCATTCGTTTGCAAAACGGAACGATTACCGGTGGTATTACGAATTCTGTCTCAGGACTCATTACCGGTAGTCGGGCCAATAGCAGCGGTATTTTGATTGCCGGAGCAAATGCCACAAGTAGTGGCGGTTTAAGTGGGGGAATTCGTAATCTGGGCACGATTGGTGGCTCAGCGAGTGGCGCGATAGGACTCATCGTGGGCGATGGCGTCTATGCAAGTACGCTCAGCGGTGGAGTCACTAACTCTGGAACGATCGGGCGCGGCTCTTACGGGGTTCAGGTTCAAAGCCTATCCTCATTAACGGGTGGCCTCACCAATAGTGGAACGATTGCCGGTAGTACCGCAGGTATTCAAGTCGAAGGGGTTCTTGCCAATGGCGGCTCGGGTAACGCCATTACCAATTCTGGCTTAATTCAATCGGCAGGCGGACCGGCCCTACAAATTGGCGGGACTCTTGCAGGCACCATTAGCGGCAGTATTCATAATTCTGGGCAAATCGTAGGCAGCTCATCGGCCATTCAAGTCGCTAATAACGGTGTGGTTACCGGTCAAATTAGTAATAGTGGAACTCTGAGTGCTACCCATGCGCTAAATTTGACCAACACCGCGAGCGGTTTTGTGATCAACAATACCGGGATGATTGACGGTCATGTCATTCTTGGTATTAATACGCTCAATTTAAATGCTACTACCAATACAATCAGTGGCTCTATCTCTGGTGGAGTCGCTAGTGGAGTGACGCTTAATGGCGCATTAACCAGTTCAGGTTCGATTGATGTGGGGCGTTTTCAGATTCAAAGTGGGGGAAGTCTCACATTGGCCAATGCCATGACCATATCCGGCTCTGGACAGGCGTTAAATAATTCCGGAACACTCGCGATTGCCGCCGGGACCAGCCAAACCTTAACGGGTAACTACAGCCAAGCGAGCGGAGCCACATTTCAAACAGGGGTTGCGGGCGCTTCAAGTTATGGTCAGCTTCGTGTCAACGGAAATGCAAGTATTAGCGATGGTGCTCAGGTTAATGTCAATGTGATTGGAAGCCCATCCATTTCAAGTAATACAACCATGAGCGGCATTATTTCAGCGACTGGGACCCTTGCAGCCACTGCTGCAGCAATTACAGTCACCGATAACAGTGCGCTATTGGACTTTTCATTGGCGGTATCAGGGAGTAGTTTGGATTTGATCGCTCGCCAGTCATCTGTCAATAACTTTGTGAGTGCTGTTCAAGCCAACAACAATCCGTCAGCCTTGGGTGCCGCTACAACCTTGCAAGCGCTATCTGCAAGCCCATCGCCGACCTGGGATCCGGTCTTTACTGCATTTAATCAAATGGCCAGCACTCAACAAGTATCAAATGGCGTCAGCCAAACAGTTCCACTTTTGGTTGGGGCTGGCTCGCAAGCCACCGCGATGGTGATGCAAAACTTTAATGATGTGATTGACTCACGTGTCTCGGTCAAACAAGGCTTGGCTAGTAAAGAAGAATTTATTGGCAATCAAGAGGTTTGGTTAAAACCGATTGGTAGTTGGGCCGAACAGAATCAAGAGAATAATGTTTCAGGATATCGCGCTAACACTGGTGGAGTCATTTTAGGGATCGATCGAGGTATTAATGCAAGTACCAGTCTGGGAGTAGCTTTGGTCTTTGCAAATAGTAATATTTCATCGAATTCAGCGGTAGCTCCAAGCTCTCTCAATATCAATAGTTACCAATTGGGTATTTATGGGCATCATCGACTGACTCAATCAACCGTTGTCAACTATCAAGCAGATATTGGTATTAACCAAAATAAAGGAAGTCGTTCAATTAATTTCATGGGAACGACGGCAAACTCAAGTTATGACAGTTACTCATCGCATGTAGGTTTGGGCTTAAACCATCACTTGCGTGTAAGTGAGCGCTTCACATTTATTCCATTAATTCGTACGGACTACATTGGAGTCATGTCAAATGCATATACCGAAAGTGGTGCAGGGCCGTTAAACCTCAATGTCAGTCAGCAAAATTACAATCAATGGCTAATGACAACTGGTGCAAAAGCTGAGTATGCATTGCCAAATCGCCTGAAGTTAGTTGGTAACTTAACTGCCGGATACAACGTAATCAATCAACAGGTTCAAGTTACATCAGCGTTTGTTGGTGGTGGGGGTAGCTTTGTAACCAATGGCTTATCGTTATCGCCCTGGTTATATAGCGCAGGCTTAGGATTGGTTGGCAAAACAAAAGACAATGTCGAGTTGAGTATTCGTTACGATTTACAATCGTCTTCTTCAGGTTATTTCAATCAAATTGCCTCTGCACGCATTCGATTCTTTTTTTAGAAGCACATGACTCAAACCATTCTCGTAACCGGCGGCCTCGGTTATATCGGCTCGCATACGGTTGTTAAACTCTTAGAGCAAAACTACCGCGTGGTAATCTTGGATAATCTGTCTAATAGCGAGCGCACTGTGCTTGCGCGCATTGCCCAGATTACCGGTAAAGACTCGGTCTTTGTGGAAGGGGATATTCGCGATCGCTCCCTTATTGCATCGATTTTTCAGTCGCATGTAATTGATGGGGTGATTCATTTTGCGGGATTAAAAGCGGTTGGTGAGTCGCAAGCCGAGCCGCTACGCTACTACGACAACAATGTATTGGGCAGCATCGTTCTTTTTGAGGAGATGCAAAAAGTAGGTGTCAAGACTTTGGTGTTTTCCTCATCAGCAACCGTGTATGGCGATTCGCCCGATACACCGTATCACGAGGAACTACCCTTAAAGCCGATTAATGTCTACGGGCGCACCAAATGGATGATCGAGCAGATTCTTGCGGATCTTGCATTGGCTCAACCGCAGATGGCCATTGCGTGTTTGCGTTACTTTAATCCCGTTGGGGCCCATGCTTCGGGACTGATTGGTGAGCATCCGCGTGGTATTCCCAACAATCTCATGCCCTATATTGCCCAAGTTGCCATTGGCGAGCGGGAGTGCTTAAGAGTGTTTGGTGCTGACTACCCCACACCTGATGGCACGGGCTTGCGCGATTACATCCATGTGGATGATTTGGCCGAGGGCCATCTCTTGGCCTTGCAGGCTCTTCAGAGTCATGCTGGGCTCTTAACCGTTAACTTGGGTACAGGTATACCGACAAGCGTTTTGCAAATGATTGCCGCCTTTGAGGCAGCCTGCGGTAAACCGATTGCCTATGAGATTGTGGAGCGGCGCCCAGGCGATAGTGCGAAAAGTTTTGCCGATCCGAGGTTAGCCAAAACCCTTTTTGGCTGGCAAAGCCAATATGGCATTGAGCGCATGTGCGCGGATACGTGGCGGTTTTATCAATCCCTTAGCAAGTCGCTTTAGCTACTGCATTCCTTTACCAGTCGATCGTTCCAGCGCTCGGTTGCAATACCTAACCACTGTGCGATGCTTATTTGTTGAGCTAGGGTTGTATCCGCTATCCCTAAGTAATGCGCAGCACGATTGAGTGTTGCGAGCATGATTTCTCTTGAATGCATCTCGATAGCCGCAGCCTGGGTTTGTTTACTGAGTTTCTCGCCCGCGGTATTGGTCACCAGCGGGAGATGCAAATAATGGGGCGTTTCATAACCCAAAGCGCACTGCAGATAAATTTGGCGTGCAGTGTTACTAAGAAGATCGGCACCGCGCACCACATGCGTAACCCTTTGTGCCTGATCATCGACTACCACCGCTAACTGATAGGTAAAGAGGCCATCGGCTCGCCGCAGCACAAAATCACCCACTTGACGATGAAGATCTTGGCTTTGTTTGCCTAAGCCTCGATCCACAAAGCCAATCACGCAATCCTTGGGTAGCCTCATGCGTAGGGCATGATTCTCAATGCTTAAATGTTGCTCGCGACACGTTCCCGGGTAAATGAGCTCTTGATTGGGACTTATTGAGACACCTGCTAGTTGCAAAACGTCCTCAATCTGTTTACGCGAGCACTGGCAGCCGTAGATCAGACCCTTGGCGATCAATTGATCGAGCCCCTTTTGATAAAGCGAAGTGCGCTCGGATTGCCACGTGGGTTCCTCATCCCACTCTAGGCCATAGGCTTTGAGTTGCTCAAGGATCAATTGATCAGCTCCTGGCACGGTCCTTGGGGTATCCACATCCTCAATACGCACGAGCCACATCCCGCCATGCGCTCGGGCGTCGAGCCAGCTCCCCAATGCCGTGGTGAGCGATCCCAAATGCAGGGGTCCGGTGGGTGAAGGAGCAAAGCGGCCGCGGTAGGGTTTTGGGCTTTGGCGACTACCTCCTGACCTAGTGCCTTGATTGAATTGGGGATTTAAAGAGGTGGTCATCGGGCTCATGATTTGGGAGTGCGCACAGCTAAAATCATCTCATATGGCTGCCCCCCAATTTATTCATCTGCGTTTGCATTCGGAGTACTCGATTACCGATGGGGTGGTGCGTATCGATGATGTGGTTGAGACCGCCTCCGCTGATGGGATGGGCGCGTTGGCACTCACGGATCTGGGTAACCTTTTTGGCCTGATTAAGTTCTACTCGGCAGCCCGCTCCTCTGGTCTAAAGCCGATTGCTGGTGCCGATGTATGGGTGACAAACACTCAAGAGCCCGACCAACCCTATCGCATGTTGCTCATGGTGCAAAACCACACCGGTTACCTCAATCTTTGCGAGCTCCTAAGCAAAGCATCGCTTCATAATCAGCGTCATGGCAGAGCCGAGATTCAGCCGGATTGGTTGAGTGAGTCGCTGCCAGCAAGTACTAAAGGATCAAAGAAGAAAACATTGGCCGAGGGCTTAATTGCGCTCTCGGGTGGACATCTGGGGGATGTGGGAGTTGCACTCCTAAACGGGGATGAGGCGAGGGCGCGCGAGTCGGCCAAACACTGGCAAACGGTCTTTGGTGGCCGCTATTTTGTGGAGCTTCAGCGTTTTGGTCATGCTCAAGAAGAGGCGCATATTCAGCTTGCATGCCAACTCGCTTGTGATTTGAAGATTCCGGTCGTTGCCACCCACCCAATTCAGTTTATGAAGCCCGAGGATTACACGGCGCATGAAGCGCGCGTCTGTATTGCCGAAGGCGAGTTATTGGGTGATCCGCGTCGTCCCAAACGTTTTACCGAAGAGCAATATTTTCTGACGCAGGCGCAAATGAGCGAGCGCTTTGCGGATCTCCCAGCGGCGCTTGCCAATACCGTAGAAATTGCCAAGATGTGCAATCTCAACCTGACCTTAGGACAAGCGCGGTTACCCGAGTTCCCAACGCCCGATGGTTTGCCACTCGATCAATACCTCATGCAACAGGCGGAGATCGGGTTGGATAAAAATCTGCGCAAACTCTATCCCAACGAAGAAGAGCGTAAGGCCCTTGAGCCCCGCTATCGCGAGCGCTTGCGCTTTGAGGTCAATACGATTGCGCAAATGGGCTTCCCAGGCTACTTCTTGATTGTCGCGGACTTTATTAACTGGGCCAAAAATAATGGCGTGCCGGTGGGCCCGGGTCGTGGGTCGGGCGCTGGATCTTTGGTCGCGTTCTCATTGGGGATTACCGATCTGGATCCTCTGCGCTACAACTTACTCTTTGAGCGCTTTTTAAATCCCGAGCGAGTTTCGATGCCCGACTTTGATATTGACTTTTGTCAGCATGGGCGCGACCGCGTGATTGCCTATGTGAAAGAGAAGTACGGCAAGGATGCGGTGAGTCAAATTGCCACTTTTGGAACCATGGCAGCTAAGGCCGCGATTCGGGACGTGGGAAGAGTTCTAGAGCAGCCTTATGGTTTTGTTGATGGCATTGCCAAGCTCGTACCGTTTAAGCCAGGGCAAGTAGTCACGATCGAGTCTGCCAAGAAAGAAGAAAAGCAACTCGCTGAGCGGGAAAAAAATGAAGAGGAAGTACGCCAACTCTTAGCGCTTGCACAGCAGCTTGAGGGTATGACCCGCAATGTGGGCATGCATGCCGGAGGGGTGCTAATTGCCCCTGGCAAACTCACCGATTTTTGCCCGCTCTATACCCAAGATGGTGGCGATGCCAATGCAGGGGTTATTAGCCAATTCGATAAGGATGATGTCGAGTCCATTGGTCTGGTGAAATTTGACTTTTTGGGCCTCACCACGCTCACCATCTTGGCGGGGGCCGAGCGTTGGATTCAGAAACTACATGCGGATCGTAAGGATTGGAGTATCAGTGATATCCCTCTCGATGATCCAAAAGCTTTTGAGCTTTTAAAGCGCGGTAATACGGTTGCAGTTTTTCAGCTGGAAAGTCGGGGCATGCAAGGGATGCTGCGCGATGCCAAACCCGATCGCTTTGAAGACATTATTGCCTTGGTGGCGTTATACCGACCGGGTCCCATGGACCTCATTCCCGATTTCATTAAACGTAAACACGGGCAGCAGAAAGTGGAGTATCCCGATCCTCGCATTGAGCCCGTATTGCGTGAGACCTACGGCATCATGGTCTACCAAGAGCAGGTGATGCAAATGGCGCAGATGATTGGAGGTTACTCCTTAGGGGGTGCTGACCTATTGCGGCGCGCGATGGGTAAAAAGAAGCCCGAGGAGATGGCTCAACATCGCCAGATCTTTCGCGAGGGGGCGCAAAAAAATGGACTCACCGAGCACAAGGCCGATGAAATCTATGACCTCATGGAGCGTTTTGCAGGATATGGTTTTAATAAGTCCCATGCGGCTGCCTATGCGCTATTAGCCTATCAAACCGCCTGGCTCAAGGCCTACTACCCCGCTGAGTTTATGGCGGCCAACTTATCGCTCTCAATGGACGACACCGATAAGGTGAAGATTTTGTATGACGATAGCCTGCACAATGGCTTAAAGATTCTGCCGCCGGATATTAATACCGGAATGTACGAGTTCACACCGATTGCAGAGCTCCATGATCAAGAACAAGGTATAGGGATTCGTACGATTCGTTATGGCTTGGGGGCGGTCCGAGGCACCGGTGAAGGGGCAATCCAAATCATTGTGGAAGCTCGCAAGAATGGACCATTTAAAGATCTGTTTGATTTTTGTGCCCGCGTGGATCGGCGTCAAGTCAATCGCCGTGCGATTGAAGCCTTGATTCGGGCGGGGGCATTTGATTCGATTGCGACCGATGCTGCCAAAGGCTTAGCGCATGCGTATGATGCGCGCGCCACGCTTCTAGCCTCACTCTCCCGTGCGATCGAGGCTGCCGAGCAGGCCGAAGCCTCAGTGCATCAGGTAAGTCTCTTTGATGCAGAGGATGTGGCGCAAGCCCATGCACCCGAGTACGTGAAGGAACTTCCTTTTTCTGAGAAGAAGCGACTTCAAGATGAAAAAGCGGCATTGGGCCTGTGTTTAACCGGACATTTGTTTGATGCCTACCGGCCCGAAGTGACGCACTTTATTCGTCAACCACTCATCAAGCTCACCGAGGGTAAGGATCAATTAGTCGCTGGCATCATTACCTCATCCCGAATGCTGATGGGGCAACGTGGACGAATGATGATTGCGACGATTGATGATGGCAGCTCAGCCCTTGAACTGACGCTCTATAGCGAAGTGTATGAACCCAATCGTTCTTGGCTCAAGGAAGACGAGCTACTGATCGCCAAAGTGAATGTGAGTCCCGATAAATTCTCAGGGGGCTTGCGAATTGTTGCTGAGAGCGTGATGGATATTGTGGGTGCACGTCTACGCTTTGCTAGAAATGTTCATCTCAATTTAGATACCGGCATTGATCTAAAGGTTCTCAAAGCCCAAATCAATCCATTTTTAGTCAAAGCACCAATGGGGAATGCCCTGCAAACTCCTCCAAAGGGACTGCCATTGACTGCCGCCGTGATGGCTAAAGGCGGGGCTTGCTTAGTTCAGTTTCCGGAGGATGTGCGCCTTTACCCGGATGACAACTGCTTGCGGAATTTGCATCAGATTTTGGGAAGCAAAACTGGCTCAAGCCCTAATCCGGTAGAAATTCAGTACGCTTGATTTTTCTGTTCGAATCTTTTGTGCTTAGTTAAAAGTTACCTAGTTCGATCAACAAGTTACTCATAAAAAAACAAAATGCCCATCGTAATTACCACCATCATTGATGAGAATGGAAACCAAGTCATTCCACTGATTGGTGATGCATGTTATCCAGAGGCGCTTAAGAGGGTTGTGATTCGCATACATGGAAATGAGCGAATCATTACTCCAATCGAACATACTTGGGATAACTTTTTCTTAAATGGACCCGTTGTTTCTGATGATTTTATGAATTAGCTGGAATGTTGAACCTATCAGGGGTAGAAGCAATCTCCTGCCAATGCCTAACGATTTTTAAGATAGGTCTCAAAGTCGTCTTTAAGCTCAGGGTGCTTTAGTGCAAATTCAATGGTTGCTTTAAGGTAACCTAATTTACTACCGCAGTCATAGCGCACCCCTTCGTACTCATAGGCCAGAACGGCCTCATCCTTTAGGAGAGTTTGTATAGCATCAGTGAGTTGGTATTCCCCGCCAGAACCAGGTTTGAGGTTGCGAATATGACCAAAGATCGAAGACGAAAGGATATAACGGCCAACCACTCCAAGATTAGATGGGGCATCCTTCGCGGCAGGCTTTTCAACAATTCCGGTGACGGCATGGATTCCTGTACCTTGGACTTTGGCTGCCACGACCCCGTAAGATTTGGTTTGTTCTGGCAGAATTTTCTCGACAGCCAAGACTGAAGCATTGTGTTTGGAATGCAGATCAACCATTTGTTTGAGGACTGGGGTATTACCATCCAATAAATCATCGGCCAAGATAATTGCGAAAGGTTCATCACGTACTAATTTCTCGGCGCATAAAACCGCATGTCCGAGACCCAATGGCTCGGCTTGGCGAACATAGACGCAATCCACATGGCTGGGTTTGATATTGCGCACGATCTCTAGAAGGCTTTGCTTATTTTTCGCTTCAAGTTCTGCCTCAAGTTCATAGGCCTTATCAAAGTGATCTTCGATGGCGCGTTTGCTGCGACCAGTCACAAAAATCATTTCCGTAATGCCAGCAGCAATAGCTTCCTCGACCGCATACTGAATTAATGGTTTATCCACCACATTGAGCATTTCCTTAGGGGATGCTTTGGTAGCTGGTAAAAAGCGAGTACCTAATCCTGCAACAGGAAAGACCGCTTTAGTGATAGGTTTAGTCGACATAGTCGTAATTATGCCTCGTCTTTATTAAAATCCAGTTCTTGGAACTTTGCGAACTGTCGTTGATCCATTTGTTTAATCAAGTGAAAAATGAATAAAAGAATTAACCGCAATCCTTCACGCAGACCAACGCATCCCGGCGCAATTCTACGCGAGGATATTTTGCCTTCACTCGGAATCAGTCAGGCGTCCCTAGCGGAATATTTAGGAGTCAGCCGATTGACGGTGTCTGAAATTTTGCTTGAAAAGCGTGCCGTAAGTGCAGAAATGGCCATGCGCATCTCGAAGGCAATTGGCGGATCTCCGGAAAGTTGGTTGCAAATGCAATCTGCCGTTGATCTATGGGATGTTGCGCAACGGTTTAAGTAAGACCCGGCGAAGTTGCCTAAACCAATCCCAAATTTAGCTTTCGCCTGATTGACTAAGCTTACATGCTTAGTTTATTAAGCTGTTCACTTAGCTTCGCATGACTTACTTCAAAATCCGCTAGCCGCTTTTTCTCCTGCTCGAGGACTGCGGCGGGAGCACGGGATACAAAGGATTCATTATTCAGTTTGCTTTGGCATTTGGCGATTTCATTAGCAAGACGTGTAATTTCTTTGGTGAGGCGCGCCTGTTCTGCTTTGGGGTCAACCTCAATCTTCAGCAATAACTTATTACGACCTACCAGAGCAATCGGCGCGCCCGGCGCATCCTTTTCCAAAGTGGATTCATCGGTCACAATTTTCACTTCGGATAGCTTGGCTAATGCACTGAGATAGGGAGCAGCCTTCGTTAAAAAGTCTGTGTCGCCATAGATCCATAAGGGCACCTTCTGAGCTGGCGAGATTTGCATTTCTCCACGCAGATTACGGCACGCATCAATAATGCTTTTAACCTCACCCATCCATGCCTCACTGGCCGGATCAATCTTATCGGTTTGCGATATAGGGTAGGGTTGCAGTGCAATCGATTGTCTAGGTTGATTGGTAAGCACCTTACCACTCTTGGGACCAATGGTTTGCCATAACTCCTCGGTGATGAATGGAATGATGGGGTGAGCCAGGCGCAAAATGGTCTCGAGAACGCGTAAGAGCGTTCTTCGCGTTGCCCGTTGTTGAGCAGGGCTGCCCTGTTGTAACTGAACTTTGGCAAGCTCTAAATACCAATCGCAATATTCATCCCATACAAATTGATAAATGGCGAGAGCAATGTTGTCAAACCGGTAATCGGCAAAGCCTTTGGCGACATCCGCTTCGGTACGTTGCAGTTGCGAGACGATCCAGCGATCCGCTTGCGAGAAATCCAAATAGCCTTCAGGGCCGCATTGGTTATCGCACGGTGCAAAGCCATTGTTTTTCTCATCCCCGGGGCAGCTCATTAGGACAAAGCGTGTGGCATTCCACAACTTATTACAAAAGTTACGGTAACCTTCGCAACGTTTTTGATCAAAGTTAATATTGCGCCCTAAAGAGGCCAGTGAAGCAAAGGTAAAGCGCAATGCATCGGTACCAAACGCTGGAATACCTTCTGAAAACTCTTTCTTTGTTTTCTTTGTAATGCTCTCCGCTTGTTTGGGGTTCATGAGGCCTACAGTGCGTTTTTGAACCAAGTCGTCGAGTGCAATACCATCAATCAAATCGATGGGGTCCAGAGTATTGCCCTTGGACTTACTCATTTTCTGGCCTTCGGCATCGCGCACTAAGCCATGCACATAAACAGTTTTAAATGGTACCTTCCCAGTAAAGTGGCAGGTCATCATCACCATGCGCGCGACCCAAAAGAAAATGATGTCAAAGCCTGTGACCAAGACCGAGGAGGGTAAAAAGTGATCGAGCTCTTTGGTTTGCTTTGGCCACCCCAGTGAACTAAATGGCACCAATGCAGAACTAAACCAAGTATCTAAGACATCCTCATCACGCTTGAGATCTCCTGCGTAGCCCGCTGCCTTGGCTTTAGCCTGCGCTTCATCCGCATTGCGCGCCACAAAGATCTCGCCGTTATTTCCATACCATGCGGGGATCTGATGGCCCCACCATAATTGCCGCGAGATGCACCAGTCCTGAATGTTCTCGAGCCACTGGGTATAGGTTGAGATCCAGTTCTCAGGTACGAGTTGGATGTCACCCGAGGTGACCGCATGCAAGGCGGCTCCAGCAATCGATTGACCCGGTTGGTAGCGATTATCGGGACTTGCTTTCGACATCGCCACAAACCACTGATCGGTGAGCATCGGCTCAATCACGGTTTGGGTTCGATCACCCCGCGGCACCATGAGGGTGTGGGGCTGAACTTTTTCCAATAGATCAGCTGCTTCGAGATCGGCCACAATTTGCTTACGAGCGGTAAAGCGATCGAGCCCTTGATAGACCTTCGGAGCATGCTCGTTAATTTTGGCATCGAGCGTTAAGACATTAACGAGTGGTAACTGATGACGCTGACCTACCGCGTAGTCATTAAAGTCATGGGCGGGCGTGACCTTTACTACCCCAGTCCCAAAACTCATATCCACATAGGTATCCGCAATAATCGGGATGCTGCGTTGGCAAAGGGGAAGCTCAACAGTTTTACCAATCAGGTGACGATAGCGCTCATCCTCTGGATGCACCATGACCGCCACATCACCCAAGAGGGTCTCAGGGCGCGTGGTTGCGACCACCAAGTGGCCACTTCCATCGGAGAGGGGATAGCGTATATGCCAGAGGCTGCCTTGTTCCTCTGTGCTGACTACCTCTAAATCCGAAACGGCAGTACCTAACACGGGATCCCAGTTGACCAGGCGCTTGCCGCGATAGATTAGTCCTTGCTCAAAGAGAGTGACAAAGACCTCCACCACGGCCTCGGACATCTTGGGATCCATCGTGAAATACTCACGTGACCAATCAATGGATGCACCAAGCCGCCGAATCTGCCGCGTAATCGTGGAACCGGATTCTTCTTTCCACTCCCATACCTTCTTTAGGAAGACCTCGCGCCCAAGATCATGGCGGGAGATTTTTTGGGCATCGAGTTTGCGTTCCACCACAATTTGGGTGGCAATTCCGGCGTGATCGGTGCCGGGAACCCAAAGGGTATTCTTGCCGGACATCCGTGCATGGCGCACCAAGCCATCCATGATGGTTTGATTAAACGCATGACCCATATGCAAGGTGCCTGTGACGTTCGGTGGTGGTAGCTGAATACAAAAATTGTCTTTGCCATCATCAACCTTAGCGGTGGCAATGCCACGCGTTTCCCACTCAGGTCCCCAGAATGCTTCGATTGGGGCTGGCTCGTATGACTTGGCTAATTTGGCTAAGTCAGGATTGTGATTGAGCGAGGGTTTTTCAGGGGAATAGGCAGTGTCAGACATAAGCATCAAATTATAATTGGGACGATGTACGCTGATTTACTTGAGAACCTCAATCCTGAACAACGGGAGGCGGTGACCCTACCTCCAACTCACCCCGATGGGCGCCCTCAATCAGCACTGATTTTGGCGGGTGCAGGTAGCGGCAAGACCCGCGTTTTGACTACGCGCATTGCCTGGCTGATTCAAACGGGGCAGATTTCTCCGATCGGGGTCTTGGCGGTGACCTTTACCAATAAAGCAGCCAAGGAGATGTTGACTCGTCTTGGAGCAATGCTGCCAATTAATACCCGAGGCATGTGGGTGGGAACTTTTCATGGTTTGTGTAATCGATTACTACGCGCGCATCATCGCGATGCGGGCCTGCCATCGACCTTTCAGATTCTGGATACACAAGATCAACTCTCCGCGATTAAACGGCTTTTAAAGAGCCTCAACGTCGATGATGAGAAGTTTCCACCGCGGCAATTACAGTACTTTATTGCCAATGCCAAGGAGCGTGGTAAACGCGCTAAGGATCTCGATCCCGGGGATGATTTTGAGGCCCGCATGATTCAGTTGTATGAGGCATACGATGCCCAGTGTCAGCGCGAAGGGGTGTGCGATTTTTCGGAGCTTTTGTTGCGTAGTTATGAGTTGCTCAAACATCACGAGCTAATCCGCACGCATTATCAGGAGCGCTTTAAACATATCTTGATTGATGAGTTTCAAGATACCAATGCCTTGCAATATGCTTGGCTCAAGCTCTTAGCCGGCAATGGTCAGATGACTAGTAGCTCGGTATTCGCGGTTGGTGACGATGATCAGAGTATCTATGCATTCCGGGGTGCAGATGTCGAGAACATGCGACTCTATGAGAAGCAATTTAAGCCTGTAACCGTGAAGTTGGAGCAAAACTATCGCTCACACGGGCATATCCTCGATGCTGCTAACCATTTGATTGCACACAATCAAGATCGCTTGGGTAAGAACCTGCGTACTGAAGCCGGTGTAGGTGAGCCGGTTCGTGTTTATGAGGCCGCCAGCGATGGCATGGAGTGCGCTTGGCTGATTGATGAGATTAAAGCCTTGATTCGCGGTGGCATGAGCCGTAGCGAGGTTGCGGTGCTCTATCGTAGTAATGCTCAGTCGCGCATTATTGAGCACGGGTTGTTCTCAGCCAATATCCCTTACCGCGTGTATGGAGGCCTACGCTTTTTTGAGCGCGCTGAGATTAAGCATGCATTGGCTTATATGCGCTTACTTGAAAACCCCAATGATGACACCTCCTTTGCACGGGTTGTGAACTTCCCGGCTCGTGGTATTGGAGCGCGTTCGATCGAAGCCTTACAAGATGCTGCTAAACAACACCAGTGCTCATTCTATGCAGCGGCCTCGTTCATCGAGGGCAAAGCCGGTAATAGTATCTCGGGATTTGTGCGCCTGATTGAGCATCTGCGTGACGCAACTAAACACAATACCTTGCCAGAGACGGTGGAGTATGTGATTCAGCACAGTGGTTTAATTCAGCATTATTTGACCGAGCGCGAGGGGCAAGATCGCGTCGAGAACTTACAAGAGCTGATTAATGCTGCGACCGCGTTTGTGGCCGAAGAGGGCTATGGCCAAGATGTTCAAGCCGCTACGCCACCCAGCCCAGAGCAGGCTGGGGTCGAGGATATTTCACCGCTGGCAGGATTTTTGGCCCATGCATCGCTTGAGGCTGGCGACAATCAAGCTGAAGCAGGTCAGGATGCGATTCAGTTGATGACTGTGCATTCGGCTAAAGGTTTGGAGTTCTCCGCTGTGTTTATGACTGGTCTGGAAGAAGGATTATTTCCTCACGAGAACAGTATTTCAGAGCCCCGTGGACTTGAGGAAGAGCGACGTCTCATGTATGTGGCAATTACGCGTGCCAAAGAGCGCTTGTATCTTTCGCATACGCAGTCACGCATGCTCCATGGCCAAGTACGCTACAACATGCCCTCACGCTTTTTGGATGAACTGCCTGCCGAGAGCCTCAAACACTTAACACCTAAAGCAAAAGATGCCCGCTGGGGAGCAACATCGTGGCAAAAAGGACGATCTACGAATACAAATAGCGTGGATGAGTTGTGGTGGGGCGGCAACGAGAGTGATGTGCCCGTGCGCAATGATCAGGCGAGTAACGCGATTGTTACGAGTTCATTGCAGTTAGAGCAAAACAAGAAGCGCGGACATTCTTTTCGGGTGGGGCAAGAAGTGTTTCATACTAAGTTTGGTGAAGGGCGGGTGACCGCACTAGAAGGTGAAGGAGTCGATGCCAAGGCGCAAGTGAACTTCAAACGCCATGGTGCGAAGTGGTTGCAGCTATCGATCGCCAAGCTGGTGGCAATATAAAGAAGAATTCCTTATATCTAACCCCCATACTTTTTTACGAGCTTAATAAAATCTTTTCGGGAAATATAGTCTTTTTTGTCTGCCTCTTGAATGGCAAGGTTAATTTCTGTTAATTGCCACTTTTCTAACTCATATGAAGGAAATGCATATTCATCCTGTGGCAAATTTCCAGGACCGCTCGTAAGTCGAATTGTTTTTGTAGGTTCCAATAAGGATTAATTCGGTAACTGCTCGTAATCATTACCCGTAAAGCAACCCTTCCAGGTCGCAAAAAACGAGCAATACATCACCGTTAATGCAGCCATGGAGAAGGGCGCCACCACAAAGGACGCGTAACGGCTCAAACCGATGATATCCATGATCATTCCCAGAGTGAGCGGAATCAAAATCAGCACTACGCTCCAGATGGTGATGTAGTAAAAGAACGCGCCTTTATTGGTCCAGCACGCCATCCAGCTAACAAATAAAGCTTTGCTCGGTGGCATATCTGCCCATGCCACCAAGACGGGCGCAAACCACATCAGCATGGCTACTGGAATATACAAAATACCACCGATGATCAGTGAGTAATACAACTGCTGCATGACCTCAGAGGTGATCGGTTTGTCATTGGTAATAAATGGCAGGAGCGCCTGAAAATCAATCACCATACTCGCAATTAAGCTCATGGTGAAGATCATGAGGGCATACACCAGTCCTAGTTGCAAGATGCGTTTTTTAACCTCAGGGTTATTCGAGCGGAACGCTGCCAGATAGACGGTTGGCAAAATCCGATCCTTTTGAATCGTTTGACGACACGCGGTCATGAAGCCAACCGATAGAGCAGGGGTCAAAATGAGGACTGCAAATACTCCAGCCAATGGAATCATGATGGCTAGCTGAGCCAGAAAAACATACATAAAGACAAGCATCAAGAAGCCTAGCGGGTTTTGCTTGAAGAGCCAAACCCCCTGGCGGACCCATACATAGCCTTCATTGGTTGCAACGGGATTGAGATTCATAGGCGCTTAGCTTACCTTAACTTGTGTGACGGCGGTTACGTAGGATTTGCTCAAAATGCGTTGGATCATGGGGTGTGAGCATCTGCGCATTACGAGGTAGGTAAAAATCCCAAAGCCGCGAGATCCAAAACCGCAGAGCGGCCGCGCGCAACATCGCGCTCCACGATGCCTCCTCGCCATCGGTGAGTGGACGCACTCCCATATAGGATGCTAATAAGGCATGTAAACGCTCGCGATTAAGAGCGCCTGAGCCATTGGTAAAGGGATCCTCCAAACACCAATCATTGGCAGTGACGGCTAAATCAAACAACCATTTGTCATTACCTGCAAAGTAAAAGTCAAAAAAGCCACCCAAGGATTCTTGACCGTGGTGGTGGGTAAAAAGCACATTGTCCCGAAAGAGATCGCAATGGCAAGGGCCCTGAGGAAGAGACTGATATACCGCCGACTGAAAAAATGCCTCCTGAAATTGCATCTCGGATAAGAGCAATTCTTTTTGAGACGTATTAAGGTGTGGCACGATGACAGGAACGGTCTCTTGCCACCAGGAGAGACTTCGTAAATTGGGTTGGGATAGCGCAAACGATTGCCCAGCCAGATGCATTTTCGCTAACTCTCTACCCACGGCATCGCAATGCTCGCTCTGGGGGGTAAGTTCTGATTGACCCGAGAGTTTGGTGACAATCGCTGCCGGTTTTCCTTTGATCTCAAACCATAGCTGTCCAGCACGATTGGCAATCGGCTTGGGAACTGAGATGCCTTGATTTGCAAGATGAAGCATTAGCTCCAAGTAATAGGGCAGTTGCGCAGCGCTCAATCGTTCAAAGATGGTCAGAACATAGTGACTGACTTTGGATGTTTGGCAATCGAGAAAGAAATTGGAGTTCTCAATCCCACCATGAATACCTTTAAGTTCGATGGCATTGCCAATTGAAAAATCGTTCGCAATGCGAGGAGCGATCTCATCAAGAGTGAGGGAGGTATAAACCGCCATGAGTCGGATTACTTTATCGGAATCCGAATACTCGGAACGCTAATCAAATTATCCGATGACATCCCGCCTGCTGGAAATACCGTTTGCGGGGGTGACATCTCATAAGTACCAAAGGCGGATTTCACCTCGATCTCAGTAGGTAAATTACTGTCCCGGTATTCGCGGATTTGAGTACCGGAAGGGTCGGTGTATTCAAAGCTGGGCTTGCGCTCTTCCTTGACACCAAGACCCGCAGGATTTCTGGATGACGGAGCTAATGGCTGATTATTAATTTGGTTCAGATCTTCTTTGCTTAGCGCTTGTGTGCCAGATGTTTGGGCAAATACACCATGCGATAAGAGTGCGGCAGAACATACGATGAAAGCATAGCGCCTCATAAGTAGTCCAGACTTAGTAGGTAAATTGAGGGATATCGTCATTTTTATTAAGAGAGAATGCCACCTATTATCCTAAGAAACTAGGATTTGCCCCACCGTTACGCCGATACAGCAAAATCAGGGGTTTTCCAGACCCCAGCAACTAAATTGTACGATTGAGGCATGTCAGCACACCAATTACTCCTTGTCGACGGCTCTAGTTACCTCTACCGAGCCTTTCATGCCATGCCGGATCTACGAAATAGTGCTGGGGAGCCGACCGGGGCAATCTACGGTATGGTCAATATGATGCGACGCGCCCGTGCGGAAATCGGCGCCGATCACATTGCCTGTGTATTTGATGCCAAGGGTAAGACCTTCCGAGAGGATTTATATCCTGAGTACAAGGCGCATCGTTCCCCCATGCCCGAGGATTTGGTGGCACAAATCGAGCCGATTCATGAGGTAGTTAAGGCGCTCGGATGGCCAGTGCTCATGATCTCCGGTGTCGAGGCCGATGATGTGATTGGCACTCTGGCCCGGCAAGCTGCTGAGATGGGCTGGTCAACCGTGATCTCCACGGGTGATAAGGATCTTGCGCAACTCGTGAATGACAAAGTAACTTTAGTGAACACCATGACCAACGAGAAATTAGATCGCACGGGGGTGGTAGCTAAATTTGGTGTGCCACCGGAGCGCATTGTGGATTATCTAGCGATTATTGGGGATAGCGTGGATAACGTTCCAGGAGTTCATAAGGCCGGACCCAAAACAGCAAATAAATGGTTAGCTGAGTATGGTGATTTGGATCAACTCATCGCCCACGCGAGTGAAATTAAAGGAGTGGTGGGTGATAACTTACGAGCGAGTCTTGATTGGTTGCCCAAGGCCAGAGAACTGCTGACAGTAAAACTCGATTGCGATCTCAATCCGCACATCGGTTCATTACATGATTTACACGCGAAGCCCGAAGACCCAAGCCAACTGAGAGCACTCTTTGAGCGCTACGCATTTAAATCATGGTTGAAAGAACTAGACGCTAAGAGTCTATCTGCTCCAACTTCACAGAGCGCAACGAATCATTCAGATACCCCAGTCTTCCAAGAGCCTCTTTCGCAGGAGTCTCAAGCACCATCTAAAGGTGAGATTGCGCGTGACTACACATGCGTGACAACCCAAGAAGTGTTTGAACAATGGCTACAGAAAATTAAGCATGCCACATTAACCTGTATTGATACCGAGACCACGAGCCTAGATGCCTTACAAGCCGAGCTGGTTGGGATTTCCTTATCGGTTGAAGAGGGTAAGGCCTGTTACATCCCGGTTGCGCATCGTACTGGCGAAGAGCAACTGGAACGGAATTGGGTGCTCGCTCGACTAAAGCCCTGGCTTGAGAATCCTGAAGCGAAGAAGCTTGGTCAAAATCTTAAATACGACATACACGTCTTTGGCAATTATCAAATTCAGGTGCAAGGAGTGGAGCACGACACCTTACTTGAATCCTATGTATTGGAGTCGCACCTCAGTCACAGCATGGATAACTTAGCCCAGCGCCATTTGGGAGTGAAGACCATTCAATATGAAGAGGTCTGTGGCAAAGGCGTGCATCAGATTGGCTTTGATCAGGTGGATCTCAAAACTGCGACCGAGTATGCCGCTGAAGATGCTGACATCACCCTGCGCCTTCATCACCATTTATGGCCGCAATTGGAACGCATGCCCCGCTTGCGGTACGTGTATGAACAGATCGAAATGCCAGCGATGCGCGTCTTGGGTATCATGGAAAGTAATGGCATCACGATTGATCGTGAGAAGTTGGCAATTCAGGGGCAGGAGGTTGGAAAAAAACTCCTCGTCCTTGAAAAAGAGATTCATCAACTGGCGGGTCAGCCATTTAATATCCAATCACCCAAGCAGATCGGTGAAATTCTGTTTGGGCAACTGCAATTACCTGTAGTTAAAAAGACTCCATCAGGAGCGCCATCCACCGACGAAGAGGTCTTACAAAAACTAGCCGAGGACTTTCCCTTGCCGGCACGGATTTTGGATTACCGCAGTTTGGCCAAGTTGATGTCGACCTATATCGAGAAACTGCCACGTATGATCAATCCCAAAACAGCGCGCGTGCATACCAATTACGCCCAAGCTGTTGCGGTCACCGGCCGTTTGGCGTCAAACGATCCTAATTTGCAAAATATTCCAGTGCGCACCGAGGAAGGCCGACGCATTCGGGAGGCCTTTGTTCCCCAAGCAGGCTATCGTTTGGTCTCGGCTGATTACTCGCAAATTGAGCTGCGCATCATGGCGCACATTGCCGAGGATGAAAACTTATTAGCTGCGTTTAAGGCGGGTAAGGATATTCATCAAGCGACAGCGGCCGAGATCTTTGCGATTCCACTGGAGCAAGTGAGCTCGGAGCAACGGCGCTATGCCAAAGTGATTAACTTTGGTCTCATCTACGGCATGAGCGCCTATGGACTAGCCAGCAATTTAAAGATCGAGCGCGCAGCTGCTCAGCAGTACATTGCAAAATATTTTGAGCGTTACCCAGGCGTTGCTCAATATATGGAACGAACTCGAGAAGAGGCTCGTGTCAATGGTTATGTAGAAACCGTATTTGGGCGACGCTTATGGTTACCGGACATCAAAGCCAATGGACCAAAACGCCAGGGCGCTGAGCGCGCAGCGATTAATGCACCAATGCAAGGAACGGCCGCTGATCTCATTAAGTTGGCGATGGTCGCCGTACAAAATTGGCTAGAACAAGAGCAACTGAAGGCCCGCATGCTCTTACAAGTGCATGATGAGCTCGTCTTTGAGGCCCCGCCTGAGGAGCTTGAGCATCTAAAATCATCCCTACCTCGACTCATGGGATCGATTGCTGAACTAAAGGTGCCTTTGATTGTGAGTATTGGAGTTGGCGATAATTGGGAAGAAGCACACTAGTGATTGAAATCAAATAAGGAGACAAGACGATGAGTAATGATCATATGCACAATGATTCAGGTCGACGTGATTTCATGAAGACCTCACTGAAAGCCTCAACAGCAACGGTGACCGCCGGAGCCTTGGGGATTGGCTTTGTAGCCGCTTCGGATCCTGTTTTGGCCCAAGCGATTAAAACCGACTTTACTGGCATTAAAGCGGGTGAGCAGGATATTCCAGTGGGCAGTTTTAATATGCCTGCTTATATCTCTCGTCCTGAGAAAGCAAGTGGCCCCTTGCCGATCGTGATTGTCGTGAGTGAGATTTTTGGAGTGCATGAGTACATCGCTGATACCACTCGGCGCTTTGCAAAGTTGGGTTATATGGCGATTGCGCCAGAGTTCTTCACTCGTGCGGGCGATCCCAATACCTTTGGAACCATTGCTGAGATTCAGAGCAATATTGTGGCCAAGACACCCGATGTTCAAGTATTGGGCGATCTAAAGGCTGCGATTGCCTGGGCTGGTAAAAATGGCGGCGATCTTAAAAAAGTCGGTGTCACTGGATTTTGCTGGGGTGGACGCATTACCTGGTTAGCAGCAACGATGCCTGAGGTGAAGGCGGGCGTGGCTTGGTATGGACGCCTGGTGGGCGATAAAACCTCTAATAACCCAAGACAGCCCGTTGAGATTGCAGCCGATCTGAAAGCTCCCGTATTGGGTCTCTATGGTTCAGCTGATACTGGTATTCCACTCGATACCGTGGAGCAAATGAAAGCAGCGCTCGCTAAAGCAAGTTCCAATCCTGCGGCGAAAGCCTCCAAGTTCGAGATCTATCCAGATGCCCCACATGCCTTTCATGCGGACTATCGCAATACCTACCGCGAGGGTCCCGCAAAAGACGGCTGGGCAAAATGCCTAGCTTGGTTTAAGCAGTACGGCGTTTCTTAAAATCCATTGAATCGAGCGGATTGCCTGTGGGTTTGAGCACACTTCAAATGATTGTTTTGGTCACCGCAGGCGCAGGGCTTGCGAGTGTGCTCGCTGCCGCAAGCCTTTCCTTAACCTTGCTTGCCAAAATCGTCAACAATATGGTGAGCCTCTCGGTAGGTATTTTGTTGGCCACCGCCTTTTTACATTCTCTGCCCGAGGCCTTTGAGATCCCAGGTGCGCAAGCCCACTACCTATTTGCCACCCTCTTGGGTGGATTGCTTGGATTTTTTCTCTTGGAGAAAATCGCACTCCTTCGTCATAGCCATCACCACGAAGGCGATGGGCATGACCATCACCACGGCCACGATAAAGAGGAGGCGGGTAGTAGTGGTTGGATGATTTTGGTGGGTGACAGCATTCATAATTTTGTGGATGGTGTTTTGATTGCTGCCGCCTTTATGGTCGATGTGCAAATCGGTATCTTTACTGCCTTAGCCATCATTGCGCATGAGATCCCCCAAGAGATTGGAGACTTCATCGTACTTCTCAATGCGGGCTTCTCTCGGGCACGCGCATTGCTATACAACGGAATTAGTGGTTTGATGGCAGTGGTCGGGGGCGTATTAGCGTATTACTTTTTAGAGCGCGCTACTCAAGTGATGCCCTATCTGCTGGTGATTGCATCGAGCAGTTTTATTTACATTGCAGTGAGTGATTTAATTCCGCAGATGCATCGGCGACCCCATTGGCAGGAGTCGCTACGCCAAGTCGTATTGATCGCAATCGGGGTTGGAATTGTGGTTTTGCTAACCGACCACAACCACTAATTTAAAGAATACAAACTGGGTTTATCGCTCAATCGGACGGCTTGGATCTGAGCACCACTCGCTCCAACTACCCACATGTAAGCGTGAGCCACTGAGGCCTGCTGCTTCCATCGCCAACAGATTATGGCAAGCACTAACCCCAGATCCACACGAATGAATAATAGTTCCAGGTTTTTGTTGACCAATGAGGAGAACAAATTCTTTATAGAGTTGCTCGGGCGATTTAAATTTACCCGAGACCAAATTCTCCTTAAAGCAGCGATTGGTTGCTCCGGGAATATGACCACCGACCGGGTCTAAAGTCTCATTCTCACCGCGAAAGCGATCTGGCGTGCGCGCATCAATCACCATTTTAGGAGCGTCGGATTTGACGTTTTGTTCCATCTCATTGGTTGTGATAACTCCCTGGAAGGGATAGACCTCTGGCATCGAGGTCAATGGTGTTGGTTCACGACCCGCATTGCCAATGCTGCCATTCCAAGCGTCTAGTCCGCCATCAAGTACTTGCACCGAAGCGTGACCAATGGAGCGTAGCATCCACCATAAACGACTCGCAAAGGTACCGCCATGGCTGTCGTAGGCAACCACATGGGTGTGATTAGCAATCCCTAGGCGTTGACGGGTTTTTGCCCAAGCCTCGGGGGTGGGTAGTGGGTGGCGACCATTCGTTCCAGTTTTAGGGCCCGATAAATCATGCTCAACATTCACATAGATGGCGCCAGTGATGTGGGCATTTTTGTACATTGCATAGCCGGCGTTGGCATTCGTGAGGTCGTAGCGACAATCGCAAATTAAGACATCGCTGCCTTCATTGATCAGTTCTTCCAGTTGATTTGCAGTAATGATGGGATTCATATAGCCTCCTGGGTGAAGATCCATTAGTAATTCATTTCACGACGATACCATTCGTGGAAGTGTTGCATGCCATCTTCCATGGGGCTTTGATAAGGGCCCACTTCGTTTTGGCCACGAGCAAGCAAGGCCGCGCGACCTGCATCCATGCGCTCGGCAATTTCATCATCCTCAATGCAGGTTTCCATATACGCAGCACGTTCCGCCTCAATAAACTCGCGCTCGAAAAGAGTAATTTCCTCAGGGTAATAGAACTCCACAATATTGCGAGTCTTGTTTGGGGCAATCGGATGCAGCGTTGAAATACAGAGTACACCTGGATACCACTCCACCATCACATTGGGGTAGTAAGTGAGCCAGATGGCGCCATGCTTTGGCATTTGCCCTTGGTGATGACGTAAAACCGCGTCGTGCCAGGCGCGATAGGTTGGTGTACCAGGCTTACTCAGTTCCTTGTGAATCCCGACGGTCTGCACACTGTGCCAGTCACCAAACTCCCAGCGCAAATCATCACACGACACAAACTTACCAAGCCCTGGATGAAAAGGGACAACATGATAGTCCTCGAGATATACCTCAATAAAGGTCTTCCAGTTGTAATTGCACTCGTGTACCTCAACATGGTCGAGCATATAACCCGAGAAATCTAAATCGCGACCCACGGAGAGTTTTCCGAGGTCGGCTTGCACATCCCTAGGACCTTCAAATAGTAGGCCCTGCCAATTTTGTAAAGGTGACTTACCAAGATTCAAACAAGGCTTGTCCCCAAAATGTGGAGCACCTAGCAACTGACCTTCGAGATCGTAGGTCCAGCGATGCAGTGGACAAACGATGTTGTCGACCTTGCCGCTACCATTGAGCATCAGTGCTTGTCGGTGGCGACAGACATTAGATAAGAGCTCAATACCGTTTGGACCTTCGTGATTACGAACCAGAATACGCCCCTCATTTTCCGCTAGCAGGGTTCGATACGAACCTGTTTCGGGAACCATGAGTTCATGACCGACGTAGCCGGGCCCTTGCTTAAACAGCAATTGCAATTCCTGTTGAAATAAATCAACGTCAAAATATGCCGAAACCGGCAGTTGTAAATTGGACGGCGCAAGGAATTGCGCGGTAGCCAGATTAGTCATTCTCCCCACCCCCGAAAAAGTCAGCCGAAGCTAAGCGGAACAACCAATCCAACCATCGACATGTCGATATTGGAAAGGAAGAAGGATTATACCCATGGGGCAAAATCTTGCTCGTGACATTTGTCAAATGAAGGAAATCCCCATAAACCCCGAAATCAGTTGAAATTCAATTCGGTATTAAGATCTTGATATGGCAAGTAAAAAAATGAACCCAGCCCCAATCGAGGGAAATATTGACCCCCAAATGCGCTATGAGGCAGCCCTCAAAGAGCTTGAGTCCTTGGTGGCTGCTATGGAATCTGGCAAGCTATCCCTTGAAGAAACCTTGGTCGCCTATCAGCGGGGCGCAGCTTTACTCAAACACTGTCAGGGTGTATTAGCTCAGGTTGAGCAACAAGTTAAAGTGATCGAGACCTAATTCGATTTAAGTCGCGTTGATGAACCCATTTTCATTTGAGGCCTGGTTGGCCTCCCAATCGCAGCGAGCAGAAAATGCGCTCCTGCAGTATCTCGATTCAGATACTGCGATCCCCCAGCATTTGCACGCCGCCATGCGCTATGCCGTGTTGGGTGGTGGCAAACGAATTCGTCCCCTATTAGTATTTGCTGCGAGTGAGTTAGGGTCAGTTGATCAAGTGGATGGGTCGCTCGTGAATCGTGCCGCGAGTGCGATTGAGATGATTCATACCTATTCCCTGGTGCACGATGATTTGCCATGCATGGACGATGATGATTTGCGCCGCGGACGCCCTACAGTTCATAAAGCCTATGACGAGGCGACTGCTTTACTAGCGGGCGATGCATTACAAACCCGTGCCTTTGAAATCCTCTCGTATCCAGTCGGTCCTGACCCAAAGACCGGTTTTGCACAGCTGCGCATGATTGCTTCCTTGGCTTATGCCTCGGGTTCTAAGGGCATGGCCGGTGGACAGGCGATTGATTTGCAGAACGTGGGCAAAAAAATGGACTTGCCCGCTCTAGAACAAATGCATGCCATGAAGACCGGTGCTCTACTCATTTGCGCTGTCCAGCTCGGAGGGATTGCCGCCCAATTGTCCGATCCAGCGATGGCTCAACTTGATACTTACGCAAAGGCGATTGGCTTGGCTTTTCAGGTGGTGGACGATATTCTGGACGCGACCGCTGATAGTGCAACACTTGGAAAAACGGCGGGCAAAGATGCGGCGCAAGATAAGCCTACCTATGTGACCCTGAAGGGTTTAGACTATGCAAACGAACTGGCTAATGAATTAAAGGGGAGAGCGCTAAACAGTCTGAATGAGTTTGGGCCACAGGCCGATGCCTTGCGTCATATTGCTCATTTAGTTGTGGATCGCAAAAAATAGTATGTTGCACTCGATCAATGACCCTCGCGATTTACGTAAATTAACACGTGAGGAGCTCCCGGCACTTGCTGATGAGCTAAGACAGTACATCGTGGATTCTGTATCGAAGACAGGTGGTCACCTCTCGTCGAATTTAGGAACGGTCGAGCTATCGATTGCCTTGCATTATGTATTCGATACACCGCACGATCGGATCGTGTGGGATGTGGGTCATCAAAGTTATCCGCATAAGATTTTGACTGGACGACGTGATCAGATGCACTCCTTGCGGCAATTTGGCGGACTTTCTGGATTTCCAAGACGCTCTGAGAGTGAGTACGACACCTTTGGTACAGCTCACTCCTCTACCAGCATCTCGGCAGCCATGGGGATGGCACGCGCTGCACAAACCAAGGGCGAGGATCGGGTGGCAGTTGCGGTGATCGGCGACGGCGCGATGAGTGCAGGGATGGCGTTTGAAGCCATGAACAATGCAGGCGTGTATGAGAACATGCCCCTGGTAGTCATTCTAAATGACAACGATATGTCAATTTCACCAGCGGTTGGGGCGCTTAATCGCTACTTGGCACGCTTACTCAGCGGCAATATTTACTCGGCAACCAAAAAAGGAATTGATTCGGTTCTGTCCTCGATGGCACCGCCGCTACGCGAGTTTGCTAAACGTCTTGAAGATCATGCCAAAGGTTTTGTGTCTCCATCCACTATCTTTGAGGAGTTTGGCTTTACCTACTTTGGTCCCATTGATGGCCATGATTTAGATACCCTCATCCCGATGATGCAAAACGTACGCCGTTTGGCAAAGGAGGGGAATGGGCCTCAGTTCTTGCATGTGATCACGCGCAAAGGCCAAGGCTATATGTTGGCTGAGGCGGATCCCATTTTGTACCATGGCCCCGGTAAATTTAATCCCCAAGAAGGAATCAAATCGAGTGGTGCGGGTAAGAAAACATTCACCCAGGTATTTGGGGAGTGGTTATGCGATATGGCGCAAGCCGATCCAAAGTTGGTCGGTATCACCCCTGCAATGCGCGAAGGTTCAGGCTTGGTCGAGTTTGAAAAACGTTTCCCCGATCGTTACTACGATGTGGGTATCGCGGAGCAACATTCTGTGACCTTTGCTGCAGGTATGGCCTGCGAGGGTATGAAACCCGTCGTGGCGATTTACTCCACCTTCTTACAACGTGCCTATGATCAGTTAATTCATGATGTGGCCTTGCAAGATTTACCGATTGTGTTTGCGATTGACCGTGCTGGGTTAGTGGGTGCCGATGGTGCGACTCACGCTGGGGCATACGATATTGCCTATTTGCGATGCATTCCTAATATGTTGATCATGACTCCGGCGGATGAAGCGGAGTGCCGTGATTTATTAACGACCGCGTATCATCAAAATCACCCAAGCGCAGTTCGCTATCCCCGCGGCGCAGGTATTGGCAATCCGCCATCTGCCGAATTGCGCTCCTTACCACTCGGGCATGGTGAGATTCGTCGTGAGGCGCAAACAAAGGGTAAACGTCTCGCTATTCTGGCATTCGGAACGCTGCTCTATCCTGCTTTGGATGTCGCCGAAAAACTGGATGCTACTGTAGTGAATATGCGTTTTGTAAAACCGCTGGATATTGAGTTGATCAAAACGCTTGCCCGTAATCATGATTACTTTGTGACCGTTGAGGACGGTTGTGTTCAGGGTGGTGCTGGTAGCGCTTGCATGGAGGCCATGAACCTCTTGGGTATCACCAAGCCGGTATTAACTCTTGGATTACCCGATGTCTTTATTGAGCACGGAGATTACAACTTGCTCATGGCTCAGTGTGGATTGGATGCTGCAGGAATCGAGGGAACAATTCTTGCCCGCTTCCCAGATTTGGGTACCGCCCCATTCAATCTTAAGACCCCATCGGATCAGGTCCCCGTCGGTAAGTAAAGCGTTTGTACAGGCGCTCCTTGAGCCAGTTGGATTGTTTTGAGCGAAAATACTGGTATGAATGATTTAAACACCCACTTCCTGAACACGACTGCCTTACCTGACATTCAAGGTGGTCATGACCTTCGCGCTCTTGCGATTGAGCGTGTTGGAATTCGTGGCATCAAGCATCCCATTCATGTTCAAAGTGGTTCTGGATCATTTCCAACTGTTGCTCAGTTTGAAATGGACGTGGCACTCCCAGCTGACCAAAAGGGGACCCATATGTCGCGCTTTGTCCATCTTTTGCACGATGAGCAAGGCGCTTACAGTGGCTCAAAGATCGTTGGGATGGCAAAAAAAATGTTACCCCTGTTGCAGGCGAAGCAGGGCCGTATTCAAATGCAATACACCCATTTTGAAAAGAAAAGCGCACCCGTTTCCTCGGTAGAAAGTTGGATGGATTACGAGGTCACGTATCGTGTCGAGGCCAAACAAATGCCTGATGAAAGCGTCGATATTGACTTGTATCTGCAGGCTATCGTACCGGTCATGAGCTTATGCCCATGTTCAAAAGAGATTTCGGAATACGGCGCCCACAATCAGCGCTCGCATGTCACCATTTTGGTCAAAGTCGATCCTGCCGCCAATCTGAATGTTGAAGAGCTATTACGTATTGCGGAGACCGAAGCCTCAAGCGAGTTATGGGCTATTTTGAAGCGCCCTGACGAAAAGTGGGTAACAGAGCGCGCGTATGAGACTCCTAAATTTGTGGAAGACTTAGTACGTGATGTTGCTACCCGGTTAAAGCACGATGAACGAATCCTGTCTTTGATGGTCGAAGCTGAAAACTTTGAGTCCATCCACAACCACAGTGCGTTCGCCCGTATCAACCTTCCTTAATGATTGGAGCGATCTAAAGAACTCAGATCCCAACGGGGTTTGATATCAAACGCTCCATTCGTGGTCGAACCACTTTGTAGTAGTCGAAGTGCTCCTGCAAATGCAATCATTACTCCGTTATCAGTGCATAACTCGATTGGTGGATAGTGAACCTGATACCCGCATGCAGTTGCCATTGCGGTGAGTTTTTTCCGAAGCTGGGTATTGGCACCCACACCTCCGGCAACCACTAAATCACGACACTCCATTTGCTCGAGTGCTGCCATTGCTTTATGACTTAAGACATCGGTCACGGCCTCAACAAATGCACAGGCGAGGTTGGCACGAAAAGACTCGGTATCAGAATTGGTGGATTGCACTTTTTTGACTTGGTGCAGCACTGCGGTTTTTAGTCCCGAAAACGAAAAATCCAGATCCTTGGAATGCAACATCGGTCTGGGTAAATCAAATCCGGCAGCCTTTCCAGACTCTGCCAATTTTGAGAGCGCTGCCCCGCCTGGGTAGTCAAGACCTAATAATTTGGCAGTCTTGTCAAACGCCTCACCGGCTGCATCATCCACTGTTTCCCCAAGCAGTTGATAGTCCCCAATTCGATTTACGAGCATGAGTTGCGTATGCCCACCGGAGACCAATAGGGCAACAAAGGGGAATTCAGGTGGGCGCGAGGATCCATCTGCCAGCAAAGGGGATAGCAGATGACCCTCTAAATGATGAACTCCGACCAGGGGTTTTTGGGTTGCCAGGGCTAGTGCATTGGCAAAGGCTGATCCCACCAGCAGGGCGCCTGCCAGACCAGGCCCCTGGGTGTAGGCAATGGCATCGACTTCCTGGAAGGTGCGGCCAGAATCTTTTAACGCCTTGTTTAATAAAGGAATTAAGCGGCGAATATGGTCTCGTGAGGCCAATTCAGGAACCACCCCACCATAATCTTGGTGCATCTCAATTTGGGAGTGTAAAGCGGCACCTAAGATGCCATGATGGGCAGGTCTTCCAGCCTCCCAGGCCCCTGTGTCATAGATGGCTAGGCCGGTTTCGTCGCAGGAGGTTTCAATACCGAGGACTATCATTGGTGGCAGGGTCGTGCTAGAATCCGTGTTTTAGTAAATTTTGATCATTTTCAAGCAATCAAAGAGTAAAAGCGAGTAAAAACAGCATGACCACAGTCCGCCTTCGCGAAAACGAACCATTTGAAGTGGCATTGCGCCGCTTTAAGCGCACCATTGAGAAGAATGGTCTATTGACCGATCTTCGTGCTCGTGAGTTCTATGAGAAACCCACTGCCGAGCGTAAGCGTAAGAAAGCAGCCGCTGCAAAACGCCATTACAAGCGCATTCGTAGCCAGATGTTGCCTAAAAAGTTGTATTAATTCTTTTATCTAATACAACACTGTGAAAGCCCCGGTTGTCGGGGCTTTTGTTTTTGGCTAATTAGGTTAAATCTAAACCAAATGAAGCTCAATGCGCTTACCTAAGGCGGCAGCATATTTGCGCAGCGTGCTAAGGCTTGGAGAATGTTTTCCAGAGGCCAGAGCGCTTTCTAGCCTTGCAATGGCTGGCGCTTGGGTGCCCATGCGTTTTGCAACCTGAGCTTGTGATAGCCCCGCTTCTTTTCTGGCAGCAAGAATCTCATCCAAAATTGATAGCTCTTCGCGGTTAAGTCGATTAAGTTCAGCTTTAACAGCAGAATTCTTAAGCATCTTGTTGACCATTTGTTTGTGGGTCAGCGCTTTAGTCGATTTGGTTGTCATTTCTTAAACTCCTTCATGCGTTGCTTGGCAAGCTTTAATTCTTTATCGGGGGTCTTTTGAGTTTTCTTTATAAAGCTATGGAGCATGACAATTTTTTGTTTTACAGCTAAGCAAAAGAAAACGCGCGCAATACCCTCTGCACCTTTAAGCCTTAGTTCAAATAGGCCACCTCCAAATGCATCGGTATGAGGTAAGCCTAAGTTGGGTCCATGCTCCATCATTCGGTCAGTTAAGCCGATATATCGAGCTTGAAGCGTAACTGGTAAATTCATGATTGCTTCCTGAACCTCTTGACTGTAATAAATGATAGAGTATTTCATCAAACAATGATAACAAATTTGTTATCATTGGGCAAGGGCAAAAAATTGCTGTTGCATTTATCAACACAATCAAAGCACTTACATGCGTATTCGTTAATCTCTTGGATAATGGATCAATACCATCTACGATTTGGAGAACTTAAATGACTCTCAAAGAGCAAATTACCGAAGACATGAAGTCAGCTATGCGTGCTAAAGAGACCGAGCGGCTGGGCACCATTCGCTTGTTGTTGGCTGCAATTAAACAGCGCGAAGTGGATGAGCGTATTACGGTAGACGATGCCGGCATCATTGCCATTGTTGAAAAACTGATCAAGCAGCGCAAAGATTCAATTGAGCAGTTTCAGAAAGCAGGTCGCACGGACCTAGTTGACCAAGAATCAAAAGAGTTAGGCATCTTGCAAGCCTATATGCCAGCCCAACTATCAGAGGCTGAAGTACAGGCGGCGATTCAAAAGACAATTTCGAGCTTGGGAGCTGCGGGCCCACAGGATATGGGCAAAGTGATTGGAGCACTCAAGGCACAACTTGCTGGGAAAGCCGATATGGGAATGGTCTCGGGCATGGTCAAGGCCGCTCTCGCAAAGTAGTGATTCGTTTATGGCCCTGATTCCCCAATCCTTTATCTCCGATTTACTCAATCGGGTCGATATTGTGGATGTGGTGGGCAAGCACGTCAAACTCAAAAAGGCGGGCGCGAACTATCAAGGCTTATGTCCTTTTCATCAAGAGAAGTCACCCTCGTTTTCAGTATCCCCCACCAAGCAGTTCTATCACTGCTTCGGGTGCGGGGCGCATGGGTCGGCAATTGGCTTCATGATGGAGTACTCCGGACAGTCTTATGTGGATGCGATTGAAGATCTCGCCCGTTCGGTGGGCCTGTCTGTTCCCCGTGAAGAGCGCAATGTTCGTGATGTGATTGCGCAAAAGCAAGCCCTGGCCCTTGGCGAAGTAATGACTATGGCGAGCGATTGGTATTCTCAGCAACTAAAAGGATCGCAGCGGGCCATTGACTACCTGAAGGGGCGTGGTTTGACCGGCGAGATTGCCAAGCGCTATGGCCTTGGGTATGCACCTGATGGCTGGCAGGGACTCGAGGCGGTATTTGATTCGTATAGCAAGGATGAAACTGCCAAGTTACTGATCGAGGCTGGCTTGATTATCCAGGGAGAGGGTGCCGACAGTCAGAGCAAGACCAAACGTTATGACCGCTTTCGTGATCGGATCATGTTCCCCATTCGAAATCCCAAAGGACAAGTGATTGCCTTTGGCGGCCGCATCTTAGATCAAGGGGAGCCTAAGTATTTAAATTCTCCAGAGACCCCGTTGTTTTCCAAAGGAAATACTCTTTATGGATTATTTGAGGGACGCTTAGCGATTCGGGATCGCGGATTTGTCTTGGTCTGTGAAGGCTATATGGATGTGGTGGCTTTGGCCCAACTAGGCTTTGCCAATGCGGTTGCCACCTTGGGGACTGCGTGCACACCCTTTCATGTGCGCACTTTATTGCGCCAAACCGATCGGATTGTATTTTCATTTGATGGGGATGCAGCCGGTCAGCGTGCGGCGCAGCGTGCGCTGGAGGCAACCCTACCCATCTTGAGTGACGATAAAGAAATTCGTTTTTTATTTTTGCCCAGCGAGCATGATCCCGATAGCTATATTCGTCAATATGGCGCTGCCGCGTTTGAGCAAGCAATTCATCAGGCGATGCCCTTATCCGGATTCTTTTTCAAGCTTGCGAGCGAGGGTAATGATCTAGCAACTCCAGAGGGTCGAGCTAAAACCCATCACATAGCCAAACCATGGCTGCAATCGATGCCAGCGATTGCCATGCGCTCTCAATTGCTGCGTGAGCTTGCGAATCGTACCGCATCGAGTGTGAGTGAGCTTGAGCAATTTTGTGCATTGACTTCTGCTACTAAAACTCCGCTCCCTACCACTCAAGCCCAAACCAAATCGCAGAATATCAAACCGGTAATTACAAAACCGATCGCCGCACGATCGGCAAAGCAGTCCCGTCCTAACGTTGAACCACCCAGGCCAACCGATTTGTCAGAACACATCATGCGTTTACTGATTCAGTTCCCGATTCTTGGAAAAGACATGACCCCCGATCAACGTCAATTGGCAATGGAGGTCGCCAAAAAACGATCAGATAAGGCGCATGATTTAATGAGCGACCTGATTCATCAGTGCGACATTTTGGAGATCAATACTCAAAATCCAAATTCTTCCTTTGCGGTTTTTCAGGATCAGTTAGCAACCAGTCCATTGGCCGATTTGTACCAAATCCTCAGGCAACGCATTTTGGGTTCTGAGATTGAGTATCTTGGAGCAAAAGAGGATCTGGAGGGAGTCTTAAATAAGCTAGAACTTGGTCATTTGAAAGCCGAAATGACTGAAATTACCGAAAAAATGACTCAGGGAACTGCAAATACACAGGATTTAGAGCGCTACCGGGAAATTAGTCAGCGTTTGAGTAGGCAGTAGGAAAATCAGAAAATAAATGGCTTAAATCGATATTTTTTAAGCTTTTGTAGGTCTTGATTGGCTCAATCGAGTATAATACGCACTTCCAGAAAAAACTATTTGAATCAGCCACTTACCTCCATGGCCTGAGTACCTTTGGATGATCGATGCGGGCAAATGAACCAGATCATCAGGAAATATGGATTAAGTGAGTATTTACTAACTTATTAGATTGATCGATTGCACAGATATCCATGAAAAAACCAGCTTCCAAAGTCGCTCCTAAAAAATTAGCAAAACCGGCACCTAAAGCTAAGGCACCGGTTAAAAAAGTAAAGCCTGCTGCTCCGGCAAAGAAGTCAGTAAAAGCGGTTGCTAAGAAGCCCGCCAAGGTTCCAGTAAAAAAAGTGAGCAAACCTGCGGGTAAGGCAATAAAGGCGCCAGCTAAAAAAGTGGTTTCCAAAACTGCAAAGCCGACAGCAAAGACTGCCAAGCCAAGTGCTAAATCAGTGAAAGCGGCACCAAAATTAACTGCCAAAGAGTTGGCAAAAAAGGCGGCCGAAGAGAAGGCCCTGAAGAAAGCGCAAGAGAAGGCGGCGAAGGAACAAGCCAAGGCGGAAGCAAAAGCCGCCAAGTTAAAAGCCAAAGAGGCAGCGGTTGAGTTGGATGAAAATGGTCAGCCGATTAAAAAGACGCGTGGTCGTAAACCAAAGGTCGAAGTAGCGGGCGAGCCTGGTGTTGATAACCGCACCGATCGCCAAAAAGCACGCGATCGAAAAGCAAAAGAAAAAGCACTCCTCAAAGAGTTTGCTGCACAACAATTGGGTAGTGAAGAGCAGCAAGAGTTACGCCGTGCACGTTTGAAGACCCTTATCAAAATGGGTAAGTCCAAGGGTTACTTAACTCATGGCGAGATGAACGATGTCATGTCCGATGAATTGTCAGAGGTGGACGCCCTTGAAACTCTGATCGGTCTGCTTAATGACATCGGGATTACCGTCTATGAGCAAGCTCCCGATGCAGAAACCTTACTCTTAAATGAACATGGCCCTACCGCAACCTCGGAAGAAGAGGCGGAAGAAGAAGCTGAAGCTGCTCTCTCAACCGTTGACTCAGAGTTCGGTCGTACTACTGACCCCGTGCGCATGTATATGCGCGAGATGGGTACCGTCGATCTCTTAACCCGCGAGGGTGAGATCGTGATCGCCAAAAAGATCGAAGCCGGTCTCAAAGATATGGTGATGGCTCTTTCTGCTTGCCCCGTCACCATTTCAGAGATCCTCACCAATGTCGACAAGATTGTTTCCGGAGAGATGGAAATCGATCAGTTTGTCGATGGCCTAGTAGATCCTAATGCTGAAGATATTCCGATGGCTGCCGATGAGCCCGAGGATCTGGAGATGATGGATGAGGGCGAAGAGGGCGATGATGATGAAGGTGGCGGTGGTGGCGCGAGTACTGCTAGTGCGAAGCAACTCGAAGAGCTAAAGCAACGTTCCCTTGAAAAGTTTGCGGTGATTCGGACGCAGTTTGACAAGATGCGTCGCGCCCACGACCGCGATGGTTATAACTCACCAGGTTATTTAAAAGCGCAAGACGCGATTCGAAACGAGTTACTTGGCTTTCGCTTAACAGCAAAGAGTGTTGAAAAGCTCTGCGACACCATGCGTGCCCAAGTCGATGAAGTTTGGAAACTCGAGCGCGGCATTGTGAGTATTCTGGTTGATAAGATTGGGATCCCGCGTGCCGAAGTTCTACAAGCATTTCCAAAAATGGCCATGAACTTGCGTTGGACCGCAAATCTTCTCAAAGAGCCAAAGTCGTATAGCGCTCTCTTGGAGCGCAATGTCCCAGCGATTCAAGAGCTACAACAAAAGTTGATCGATATTCAGACCAAAGTGGTTCTACCGCTCAATGAGCTCAAAGAAGTGAATAAGCAAATGATTGCCGGTGAGAAGCGGGCGAGGGAAGCGAAGCGCGAGATGACGGTCGCAAACTTACGCTTGGTAATCTCGATTGCTAAGAAGTACACCAACCGTGGCTTACAGTTCTTGGATCTGATTCAAGAGGGCAATATTGGTCTCATGAAAGCAGTCGATAAGTTTGAGTACCGTCGCGGTTACAAGTTCTCGACTTATGCGACCTGGTGGATTCGTCAGGCAATTACTCGCTCGATCGCAGATCAGGCGAGAACGATCCGTATCCCAGTACACATGATTGAGACCATCAATAAGATGAATCGCATTAGTCGCCAGATTTTGCAAGAGACTGGTCATGAGCCCGATGCTGCAACCTTGGCACAGAAGATGGAGATTCCAGAGGATAAGATTCGGAAGATCATGAAGATCGCAAAAGAACCGATTTCTATGGAAACCCCGATTGGCGATGATGAGGATTCACATTTGGGCGACTTCATTGAAGATTCCAATACCTTGGCACCTGCCGAGGCCGCACTGCATGACTCGATGCGCGATGTAGTGAAGGATGTGCTTGATTCCTTAACACCGCGTGAGGCAAAAGTATTACGGATGCGTTTTGGTGTCGAGATGAGCACCGATCACACCCTCGAGGAGGTTGGTAAGCAGTTTGATGTGACGCGTGAACGCATTCGTCAAATCGAAGCCAAGGCATTGCGTAAGATGCGTCATCCAAGCCGCAGTGATAAGTTGAAAACCTTCCTTGAAGAAGATTGATGAAGTCTCAGGGGCCCATAGCTCAGTTGGTTAGAGCAGAGGACTCATAATGGACTTAACCATGAGGTCTAGCAGTAAAGACCTCAATGATTTCAAGCGGTTAGTGGTGAAATGAGTGGTTTAAATTCACTACACACCGCTTACACACCAACGGGTTTTTCATGGTGTGTAGTAAATAGGGTTTTTATGTGGTTTTTGTGTAGTAAAACAAGTTAAGTAGGGCCCATAGCTCAGTTGGTTAGAGCAGAGGACTCATAGCGAAAGTTGTGCACCAGATAGCGAAAGCTGCTGTGTGAATGGTGTCAAATTCGGTGAACGCTAAAGGTAGTTAAAAACTACATATGCCAACGCCGAGCCAAGCGGAATCGCAAGATTCTGAAGGTGTAGAGACTAGACGGCACCCACCTAAGTAAGGATTTATAAATCTTTATACGGTGAAGGCATAGTCCAGGGAGTTAGGAAACTAACACAAACCGGAATCCTTTGGTCCCAGGTTCAAGTCCTGGTGGGCCCACCAGAATACATAACCCTGACCAGTAATGGTTGGGGTTTTTGTCTTTTGAGTATTACTAATGCGTATATCATGCCTGAAATAGACCCAATTTTGACTCGCATTGACTGCAGTCAATCATGTTTCAGACTTTGCTTTCTATGATTTATTCAACGAGTAGAAGAGTAAAAAGAACACATGGAATTCGAAATACCAGAAACCCTAGCCAATACGCTTCTTGGAATGATCGATGGGGATACGCTCCTTGCGAAGCGGCTTAGCGAGTACGGCCTTTCCCGTGGTAAACGTGTGGTATCTAGCCGTCTTTTCGATGCCACTTCATTGAACACGCTCTACGGCCTGTGCCGCACGGCCGACGAGCGTGAGCTGATGTTCCAAATGATTGCGCTGGACAATATCCATGCTGCGCCGGCTGCCCGAAAAATCCCAAGCTTGGAGCATCTGATCCCTGGTCTGATCGCTTGGCTGTCGCGCGACATGATCGATGGCTGGCTCTACAAACTTGGCAAGGATGGTGTGTTGCTACCCTGGCTGGTCCATTCAATGCGCTATGTGCAGCCTGTCGATGGCGCAGCTTACGTCATCATCGGCCTTCTGGCGAATACCTTGCAGGCCGCAGATCGTGAGCCAATTAACGATCCGAGGTTAAGGCGCACCGGCATGACTAACAGTATCACCTTTTACGCCGAAGATATTCAGGATTGCACGATTCCTGAATTGATGACGGGCTATGGTTACTTCAAAGAATGTGTGGAATTCAAAAACGAATACGAGACACACTTGAAACATTTCATGCAAATGCAACCAAAGTTTGGTGCGCAATTTACTGTTTCTGGCACTGTCTGGATGTCGAGCGAAGGGTCTCGTCCACAACTCGAATGCCTGAGGCTGCAGGCCGGTACAACAGCTCGATGCGTCAATGATGAAGAGCTACTGGAACGCCACTTCGATACCACCGCTGACGCAATCTTCTGGCGAGCAAGCGGTATCAGCGAGGGTTTTGAGAGGATTCCCCAGCATTGCTATCTGCACCTATTTCACCTGGATTACCACCGCAGCATATGGGCTCATGTGCAAAATGTGAAGGCCTATCGTTATAAGCCAGAATTGCGTGACAAGCTCGTTCTGCCAAATACTCATCGCGACTTGATTGATATCTTGACCGCTGATCGTAACTTCCTAATGGAAGACATTGTCGAGGGTAAGTCAGGCGGTACAACCATTCTGTGTAAAGGCGCGCCTGGACTTGGCAAGACGCTGACAGCAGAGGTCTATGCCGAAGTCGTGGAGAAACCGTTATACCGGGTACATTCTGGTCAACTCGGGGTGACGGCAAGCTCAGTGGAGGCTAACCTTTCGAAAATCCTGCGGCGTGCTGCGCGCTGGGATTCGGTGCTATTAATCGACGAGGCTGACGTCTACATTCGCCGCCGCGACAATGATCTGGAGCATAACGCCATCGTGGCCGAGTTTCTGCGGACCCTCGAGTACTTTAACGGTTTGCTGTTCATGACCACCAACCGCGTAGCCGATATTGATGACGCTGTCCTATCGCGCTGCATCGCTATCATCCAGTTCGAGACGCCGACACAAGAGCAGGCGAAACAATTATGGAAATCGCTCGCGCAGCAGTTCAACACCGAGCTGTCTGATGACCTAGTTGAGCGCTTGATAGTAACTTACCCAGCTGCCAGCGGCCGCGATATCAAGGAGTTGCTCAAGCTGACGCTCAAATTCTGCAAGGGTAGGAATTTGTTACTGAACGAAGATGCATTTGCTCAGTGCGCGGCTTTTCGCAGTATCAGCAAATCCGTCTAAGATGGCAACGTTTGACACATCCCTCCTTGGAGATTTGCTGCTGGGCCGGCTCAGTTTTCGGCCTGGTACTGTGCCTGACAGGCAAGCCTTGCCCGCTGGTCGTCACAACCTGGGTATTGCTAGCGAGCGCGATGCAGTATTGATCGTGCCGGAAGATCTCCAGCCTGGAGTTCCAGTTGCTCTGCTTGTGATGTTTCATGGTGCTGGTGGCAGCGCTGATAAGGTGTTGCCATTTTTGATCGAGCATGCGCGTCAGCATGGCTTTTTACTTCTGCTGCCGCAGTCTCAGTTTCCGACTTGGGATTTGGTTGTGGGTGGTAATGGCCCAGACCTAGAGCGGCTAGACAAAGCATTGCACGAAGTAGCCTCACGTTTTTCTATTAATCCATCCCACTTGGGATTTGCTGGGTTTTCAGACGGAGGCAGCTATGCACTATCAGTAGGTCTGACCAATGGCGACTTTGTAAGTCATGTGATCGTATTTTCTGGAGGCTTTATGTCGGTCCTTCAACAAAATGGCGCACCCCGCATTTTCATCGCCCACGGTTTGGAAGATGAGCAATTGTCAATTGAAACTAGTTCACGTCCTCACGTAACCAAACTTAAAGCCGCAGGTTATGACGTAACTTCTTTAGAATTCAAAGGCCCGCACCGCATCGAGCCACCAGTAGTTGCCTTGGCCATTGATTTCTTCCTGAAACCGACGTAATAGACGTAAAAAGCCACGCTTGAAATACAGAAATTCCCATGGGACTGATAAACAGCACTCAGAGGGTTGCAATCAAAAAATTGATTGAAGTAGAGGTTACCTCTGCTTTAATTATGTATACGTAAAAATTTGTAATTAGCAATTAACTAAAAGATATCGGATTAATTCATTGTTTCAAGATATTCAGTAACTGCTTTTATATCACTATCAGACAGTCCTTTTGAAATCATTTGCATGAGATTGCCTCGCGGACGTTCAAAGTGAATAGTTTTCGCCGACCATGTTGTGCCGCCAATTTCCATAAATCTTTTTTGATCAGGATTTTTCCAAAGGTTAAGCTGTTTTTGGTTATAGAAAGCTTTCTGACCAGCAATTCGAGGTATTGAGCCTTGTCCCTGACCTTCATTGCCATGACAGGAGTTGCACTGTAAAACAGATTGCTGGGGTATTCCCTTTTCGAAAATTTCTTTTCCTCGAGTTATCGACTCAGATGTATAAGGGATCTTCTGAGGTTTAATCTTTAATTGAGAAAAGTACTCAGCAAGCTCATTAATTTGTGAGTCGGATAGTCCTCTAGCCATGCCCCACATATACATCACGCCATATTCATTTCGACGAGTCTGATCTCGATAATCATTTAATTGATTTATTAAATACTCTTTTTGCTGTCCAGCAAGATTGGGCATGATCGGAGTGTTTGAGTAGCCATCAAGCCCATGACAAGATGAGCAAATCTGAACGGCAAGAACTTTTCCAGAAACTGGATAATCACCAATGGTTCTACTCCGTAATGGGTTTTCAAGAGTACTTATAGGGGGGGTCGAATTGAAGTATGTACAGCCTGAAAATATTCCAGATATCAGTAAGCCAAGGAATATCCTTAAGACGCTAATTTTGTTAATGTTTTTGTATCTCACTAACATCACATTGCTATCCAAACGTAAAACCATGATGCGTTATTTGCGCTTGCGTTGGTGCCTAATCCGTTGTAGTTTTTATTGCCACCATTAAACTGAGTGAATGCTGTATACGTATAGGTAATTCGGATATTTTGGAGTGGTTGATACCAAATAGATGGCATCCAGGCGACTGAGTTTGGCTGTAAGTTTGCACCGCTAATGGCATTCGTTCCATATCGAGCATCTGCTGAACCAGAAACACTTAAGTAGCCAAGGCCAGCACCATAAGTTGCTTTGTAGACATAGCTGATTTTAGCAATCAATGAATTGAGATTGTTATTTGTATTGCTGTAAAGAATATTGTTTGCATCAGTGATATTTTCTTGAGTAAAGCGGGCTTGCGCAGTAACAGTATGAGGATCCACTAAGTATTGATACTGCCCATCAACTGCTCGATCCTGATATTGCACAGTGCCTGAGCCCAGAGCGGGCGAGTTTATTGCCAAGCACGATGGGATGTTGCCAGTGAATTGAGCGCTATTGGCAACGGTCGAGCAGCTTTGATATTGATTAATATTCGATCCAAGAAATCCAATCATCCAATTGTGGCCGTTTCGCTCATTACTTTGATAGGCAAACCGAAAATAAGGATTAAGTCCTTGAAGGTATGTTGGTGCGTTATTCGGATTGCTATTTGATGCGGGGTAAGTCATCCAAGACAATGGTCCCGAACCACCTGATTGATATAGGTTAAGTTCACCATAAAAATTATTATTAATATACGCATAAACACCATAGCCGGGAGCGTTGATGCCATAAGCGCTTAGTTTGGTGTTGAAGGGAAGTCCATATGTTGACGAGTTTCTGTTAGAGCCCATGTAGGGATACATCCACATTGGAGAAGAATTCCAGACATCAGTAACGCCCGCATAATTATTAAGTGAGGCACCCCAAATAATATCTTTAATGATGCCATCGCCACCCACAAAGCGGTCAGCATAACGCCAATCCTGAACATCGGCAGCAAAACTGTTTTGATTTTTGACTGAGCCTCCACCACTAGTTTGCTCATCAAATGCGTAGTACCACTGACTAAAAGCACCGAAGTTATCAAAAATCTTACCACCTACATTAAGAAAAAGATAATTTGGTTCTAGTTTGCCACTTTGCTGAGTCTGCCCAGTGCCATTATTACCATTGGTACTGGTAGCAGCACCACCTACAAATTGAATCGAAATGGGCAAATCTTGACGGGTGCCCAACGTGTAACCGGTGAGCTTAAAATATCTGCCATAAGGGGTTAGTTCAGGATATTGACCGCCAGCATGGCATGAGACGCAGTTCTGACCCGTTTGTCTCGAGAAGAGCGGTATTGCGTTGCTGGATTCAGCAATGCTAAATAAAATAATAAAAAACGCAAAAAATTTGAATTTAAGAAACATATTATTTATGTAGAAATACTTGACAGTATTTTGCCAAAAAGAAAGCGCAATAAAAAGTAAATTTTGAATCCACTAGATGAACTGCTTCAGCTATGAAATACAAAGCACTCATCGTTTTCGATGACAGCTTATTTTTAGATCAGCGGCATCTTACCAATATAACCTTACAATCTAAGCATCATGAATTCATCTGAGCCAAACAATACAAATTCAGTTGATCAAGCAAAGGAGGAAGATCAATCCTCAAGCCAACTCAAGGCTGAGATCAAATCTGAGCCCAAGCCCACCATGAGTAAGCGCGAGATCATGGAAGAGTTATCACGCCAACGATTTCCATGGGAAGAATAGGTGACTATTTTTAGAAAGCGCTAGTGCAGTCAGGCTTTTACCTCTCCATCATTCTTGCCAGTCTAGGAGCCATCCTATTTGCTGCTAAAGCAATTGTGGTGAAATTTTCTTACCAATATGGTGCCACTGCGGATGTCGTTCTCACCCTGAGGATGGTGTTTTCGCTACCCATCTTTTGGTTGGCAGTTTGGTGGAATCAGCGAGTTACATCCCCTATACCTTTGGTGAGACAGGATGTAATTAAAGTCTGTGCGATTGGCTTATTAGGCTATTTTTTATCGAGCTATCTAGACTTTTTAGGATTGCATTACATCTCAGCAGGCTTAGAGAGGGTCATTTTGTACTTGACCCCAGCCATTGTTTTAGTGCTTTCAAAATTCTTTCTTAAAAAAGAGATTGTTCGCAGGCAATATTGGGCAATGGTCGTTGCTTATTTAGGAATTGTGATGGTATTTATGCACGATATTCAATTGAATGAGCATGGCGCCGTTGTCTTGGGCAGTATTTTGGTCTTTCTAGCGGCTGTGGTTTATTCGATCTACTTAATTTTTGCTGGCGAGTTAGTTGGACGCGTGGGCAGCATCCGATTAGTAGCGCTTGCAAGTGCATCAGCCACGGTCGCAACCTGTATTCAATCCCTCGTTCTGGGGGCCGATCAACTTTTTGTACAACAGCCCGAGGTGTATTACTTTGCTCTCGTCAATGCTTTGTTTTGTACCTTCATGCCCATGCTCTTTATCATGATGGCCGTCAATCGTATTGGCTCGAGCTTGACCGCTCAGGCAGGTACCATTGGCCCCGTGGGAACGGCATTTTTAGGATGGTATTTTCTGAATGAACCAGTGAGCGCCTTGCAACTTGCAGGAATTGCCGTAGTGTTAATTGGGATTGCGATCCTTTTATCAATTGGCAACAAGCCCAATCAAAACCCAACCCCAACGGAGTAGTTGCTTAGCTTTTAAATGTCACTACGTGATCAGCGCCCAAACGAATACCAATCTTTTCACCAATAGCGTGGTTATGGTGGCTGGGAACAAAGGCAAAAACCTCTTGGCCTGAGCTAAGTTTGAGGGTGTATAAAAAATCAGCTCCCCGAAACGCTTTGCGTACCACCTCAGCTTGCATCGGACTTTCATCATCATGCTGAATATCGTCAGCGCGTAAGAGCACATCAATTTGTTTTCCAGGACTTAGTTCGTCACCTGGGTCTAACTGTAACTGACCGAGTTCAATTTCAACGGCACCACCATCTTGGGTTTTGCCTTTGATAAATACCCCGCGACCGATAAACTCAGCGACATACCGTGTATTAGGCTTGTGATAAAGGTCATAAGGTGTATCCCACTGAATAATTTTGCCCTCGTTCATCACCCCAATGTGATCAGCAATTGCGAACGCTTCAAATTGATCGTGCGTGACGAGAAGAGCGGTAACTCCATTGGCCTTGAGGATGTCGCGCATCTCACTAGCCAGACGTTCACGCAAATCAATATCCAAGTTGGAGAAGGGCTCATCGAGCAAAATGAGATCGGGTTCGGGAGCCATTGCACGTGCCAGAGCCACGCGTTGTTGTTGTCCACCCGAGAGCTCATGAGGATAAGCGCTTGCTTTATCGGCAAGTGCTACGCGTTCTAACCATTGCATCCCAACAGTTTCACGCTCTGCTGTTGTACCCGTGCGTAGTCCAAACATGACATTCTCGAGAACACTTAGGTGTGGAAAGAGGGCAAAGTCTTGAAAAACCATCCCCACTTTGCGCTCTGCTGGTGGAACTCGAATACCTGGTGAGCTCACCGTTTTGCCATAAATCTTGATTTTTCCCATTTGCACAGGCTCAAAGCCGCAAATGGCGCGTAGAACCGTAGATTTGCCACAGCCGGAGGGGCCCAAAAGACAGGCAATATCCCCTTTGGGAAGTTGGAAACTGAGACCATTCACAACCCGAATAAAGCCTGAGCCTTCCTGCTTTGGAAACTCAATGGCAATGTTTTCGAGGGAAATCAGGGCTGGATTGGAATTCATCCCTATAATTTTCGCATTGAATCATAAAAATTCATAAAAACACCACAACCTACCTATTTATTTGATCCTTCACCGCAGTCGATGCGCACTAGCTCCATTCTTTTAGCCCTCGCCCTCAGTCTTCCGATTCTAGGGTTGATCTTGGCAGCTTTATTGGGTCAACCTAGCCCCATCCTATCCGATGGGATAGTCGCCGAGAGTACGCTAACCCACCTCTGGAACTACGTGCTGACCGATTACATTGTTACGACGATCTTGTTGTGTTTAGGCGTTGGTATCGGCGTCTTTGTATTGGGCGTTGGTAATGCGTGGTTAGTAGCGAACTATCAATTTCCAGGAAAGGCAATCTTTGAATGGGCCTTGATCCTGCCCCTTGCAGTTCCTGCCTATGTGATGGCGTATTTGTTTGTGGATTTTTTGCAGCACGCAGGGCCTGCGCAAACTATGTTGCGTGAGAATTTAGGTCTTTCATTGGCATTGCCTGATCCGCGTTCTTTGGGAGGTGCGATTTGGACCTTCTCCATGTGTTTATATCCATACGTTTACTTAGTGGCTCGCACCTCTTTTTTAGATCGAAGTGCACGATTTATGGAGGTTGCCGAGACTCTGGGGTACACCAGTGTGCAAGCATTCATGAAGCTAGTATTGCCCATGGCTAGACCCGCAATTTTTACCGGTATTGCGTTGGCACTGATGGAGGTCTTAGCCGATTTTGGAGCAGTATCGTACTTTGGCTTGCAAACCTTTGCGACCGGCATTTTTAAAGCTTGGTTATCGTTTGGGGACCGCAGTGCTGCAGTTCATCTATCCCTCATGCTCTTAAGTTTTGTCCTCATCGTGTTCTATTGGGAGCGTCACAATCGAGCCAGGCAACGCTATGCCCTCGCTAACACGAATACCCGACCTGCGATCCCAAAGCGCTTAGTCGGTTCGCATGCGCTCTACGCATTTTTATTCTGCGCCTTAACCCTATTTTTTGCATTTGTTTTGCCAATGGCAGTTTTATTTGATCTTCTAAGCGAGCAGGGGCTAGAGGCTGATCCGCGCTATTGGGGGTGGTTAAAAAATTCCTTAAGCTTATCCGCGTTCACTGCGATATTGGCTGTATTCTGCGCACTCTTTTTGGCGTATGCGGCACGCCTTACTCAAAGTAAAACGTTGCAAGGGGTTAATCGCTTGCTTACGGTTGGCTATGCTTTGCCGGGAGCAGTCTTGGGTGTCGGTATTTTGTCTCTATTGGGTTTATTGGATATTGCTTGGTTGATGTCGGTAAGCGTTGGAGTATTAGTTTACGCGTATCTGATTCGCTTTTTATCTGCAGGCTTGCAAAGTATTGAGACTGGCCTGACCCGTATTACCCCAGCGATGGATGGGACCGCTGCGCTCTTGGGCGCCAAGCCGATAGAGATGATTTGGCGGATTCATCTGCCATTATTAAGACGCAGTGTTTTAACAGCCTTGTTATTTGTGTTTGTTGATGTCATGAAAGAGCTACCAGCCACCTTACTATTGCGACCATTTAACTTAGATACCTTGGCAGTCGCTACCTATCAATTAGCAGCTGATGAGCGTCTGGCCGAATTAGCCTTACCTGCCTTAAGCATTGTTTTGGTTGGTCTTTTACCGGTGATCTTGCTATCTAGGGCCATTGCTCAGAAACGTTAAAAAACCACATAAGTACCAATATTATTGATAATCATTCTCATTCGTATTACAATGTAATCTTTGTAATTGCTGATAGGAATGGTTTGATATGCAAGGAATTCGCTCAGGATTCACATCTTCAATCAAGAAGGTATCTCTCATACTTGGTTTGGGTTTTGCAATTAGTGCCCCACTTAGCCATGCGGCTGAGCCTAATACAGTTCTTAATTTGTACTCCGCGCGTCATTATCAAACCGATGAATCGCTCTATGCCAACTTCACAAAAAGTACTGGCATCAAGATTAACCGAATTGAGGCAGACGACAATGCTTTGCTTGAGCGCTTGAATAGCGAAGGTGCCAAAAGCCCGGCCGATGTGATCTTGCTTGTTGACGCAGCACGATTGTGGCGCGCTCAAGTCAATGGCATGTTCAAGCCGATTCAGTCGAAGGTATTGGATCAGCGCATACCTGCCAATCTGCGTGCTAAGGCTGATCCGGATGGAACCACCTGGTTTGGATTTTCAACTCGGGCGCGCATTATTGTGTACAACAAAGATCGTATTAAGCCGGAGGATGTGAACACTTATGAAAAGTTAGCCGATCCAATCAATAAAGGTAAGGTATGCACTCGTTCGGGCTCACACCCCTATATGTTGTCATTGGTGGGTGCTCTGATTGAGCGTGATGGCTCTGCGGCCACTGAAAAGTGGGCTAAAGGCATGGTTGCCAACATGGCGCGCGCACCGAAAGGTGGCGATACCGATCAAATCCGCGCTGTTGCATCTGGTGAGTGTGCTGTTGCTTTAACCAACTCCTACTACTTAGCGCGCCTAATGCGCTCGACCAAGCCTGAGGATATCGCGGTGGTTGCTAAAGTGGGTCATATTTGGCCCAATCAAAATGCCGGTGGTGTGCACATCAATATTTCTGGGGGAGGGGTAGCCAAGAACGCTCCCAATCCGCAAGCAGCCGTTAAGTTTTTAGAGTATCTAGCCAGCGATGCGGCGCAGGTCTATCTGGCCGATGGTAATAACGAATGGCCGGTGGTAGCGGGCGTAAAAGTCGATAATCCTGCTTTAAAAGCGCTCGGACCTTATCAAGTCGAAAAAGTATCGATCGCTGCCATTGGCCGTAATCAAGTAGCGGCGCAGCGTATCTTGGATCAGGCAGGCTATCGCTAGACGACTAACCGCGACCAACAAATGGCATCTTGCTTGCCATGATGGTCATGAACAAGATATTGCTTTCGGGCGGCAGTTTGGCCATCTGTAAAACAGCCTGTCCAACATGATCGACATCCATCCGCGGCTCGACTTTGATCGAGCCGTCAGCCTGCATAATTCCGGCGGCCATGCGCTCGGTCATTTCAGTAGCGGCATTACCAATGTCAATTTGACCGCAGTTAATATTGAATGGCCTGCCATCGAGGGCGATGGATTTGGTTAGACCGGTAATTGCATGCTTAGTTGCAGTGTAAGGTGCGGTATTGGGTCTAGGCGCATGGGCTGAAATTGAGCCATTATTAATAATGCGACCACCTTGTGGTGACTGGGCTTTCATCATCCGCATAGCCTCTTGGGCGCATAAGAAGGCGCCACACAGATTGCTGTTGACGACATTCATCCACTGCTCATAACTAAGTTCATCCATGGGAATGGCCGGTGCGCCCATCCCCGCGTTATTGAAAAGCACATCAATGCGGCCGAATTGATCTTTTAGTTTCCCAAACAACGCTTTTACATCTTCGGGTTTGCCTACATCACAGGCGACTGCTAGACAATTACTTTCGTTTCCACCAATATCGTTAATTGCTTTTTGCAAACGTTCTAGATTACGCCCAGTAAGCACGACCGAGAATCCATCCGATAGCAGGGCTTTGGCAGCAGCCTTACCAATACCAGTTCCAGCACCGGTAACCAGAGCAACACGCAGGGGGTTTGAGTTCGTTGGCATGGATTTAATCAGGGCATAATAGTTGAAAGTTGAATAATAAACTGATGCTCATTAAAACTATTTTCTTTTCTAATAATAGAGTTTCAAAAAAATGGTAATTAAATAGTTATTTTTGAATTAAATCAATCAAGTGTATTAAGAATAATTTGATGCTGCTTCCCCCATTTACCCCCTTTGATCAACTGCAACTTTCCTTGCAAGAGCGGGGCTATGCGGTGATATCCCCTGATAGCCTGAGCCAATTGGTGAAAACTCCCCTCAAGGATCTGGAGGGCTTGAAGACCTATTGGAATAATTTGCCGCGTGATCCGTATTTAAAGGATGGCGGGCGTTATCGCTTTCGTCGCCATGCTAGCTATCTGATTCATCAAGGAGCTCTTGAATTAGCTCCCCATCGTGCGCATTGGCAATCGCTTGATTACAACGCGCTTCATGGCGGGATCGAGCGCTGGTTCGAGCCTCTAGAGTCCGCATTGCAGAGCAATTTGAGCTGGCAACAGTTAATGTTGGGGATCTCGCAATTATTTCCGGTATCTCCAAAATGGTTTGTCGAGGCCCATCCTTTTCGGATTGATACCAGCGATGGTATTGGGCGCCCTACGCCTGAAGGGGCTCACCGCGACGGTGTCGATTATGTCGTGGTGATTTTGGTGGATCGAGTGGGTGTCAAAGGCGGGGAGACCCGTATTTTTGAAGCACAAGGCTCGATTGGTTTGCGGTTTACCTTACGGGATTCTTGGACAGCCTTAGTTTTGAATGATGCGAAGATGATTCATGAGACCACACCAATTCAACCCATCGGAGCCCATGGCTATCGAGACACCTTGGTGATTACCTTTCGGCACAACGGTTTTCAAGAGCCTTCAAACCGGCAAGATCAATAATTAAATCGTCATGAGCATTCTGAAAGGGAATACACCATGGATGTTGGTAGCCCAAGTCGGTGCTCTATTAGGCTTTGCTGCATATGCTGTGACACTAACCACTTTGCAAGGCGAGTGGGGCCTCTCTAATTTTGAATCCGGCCTAATTGCCAGTGCATTCTTCGTAGGTTATATCGCGGTGGTGCCATTTGCCACGGCGCTAACCGATCAGATGGATGCGCGGCGTATTTATATGACTGGAAGTTTGTTGGCGATTGCGGGTCAATTGGGAATGGGCTTTATCGCCAGTGGCTTTATCAGCGCTTGCGCTTGTATGATGGTGAGCGGCGCTGGGTTAGCAGCTACCTATATGCCAGGTCTCAAAATCCTTTCCGATCGAGCTATTCAAGGGGAAATCACCCGCCATATTGCGTTTTATACGGCGTTCTTTGGGGTTGGGACGGGCCTCTCCTACGTCATCTCAGGGTGGATCCTCGATCTGGGTGATTGGCATCATGTTTACCGTTGGGTCGCTTTGGGTCCAGCATGCTCGCTCCTGATCGTGTTGGTGCTGATTCAGCCAACATGTCATTCTCATTGGCAAGACAATATAAGGATTGATTGGCGCAATATTTTCCCGATCCGGAAGTGGCAACAAGTTTTGCAAAATCGCAATGCCTCAGGATACATCCTCGGATATACCGTCCATTCACTTGAGCTCTTTGCCTCGCGCAGTTGGTTAGTTGCCTTTTTTATCCTTAGCACCCAGCTTTCGGGCGAGCAATTTATTCTGGCGGCTACGACACTTGCTGGAGTCATTAATTTCTTTGGGGTACCTGCCTCGATTTTGGGTAACGAGCTTGCCTTAAAGGTGGGTCGCCAACAATGGGTGTGTATTGTGATGATCACCAGTGCTTTTTTTGGAGTGGCGCTCGCTTACTCCATGGGCCATGCCAGTTGGATTATTTTGGCACTGGCAATTGGTCATGCCATTTTTATCATGGCAGATTCTGCTACGTTAACCGCGGGGCTGGTGACGAGTGCTGATGAGAAGCTCAAGGGAGCAGCAATGGGCTTACATTCACTGATGGGTTTTGGGGGTGGATTATTGGGCCCAGCCATTTTTGGTTTTGTGCTTGATCTCACCGGATCCCAGTCCGATCGGATTTCTTGGATTTGGGCCTATGCTTCGATCGTAGTTTGGGGAGTCTTATTTGTGATCTATGAACGTCGCAAGGGTTGGGTCCACTAAGATATCAAAAATGCATTTCTGGCTTTTTGAAGTCCACTGGCAAGGTCATGGCAGAAATACTCCGAACTCATCTTGTCGTAAAGACCAGAGCGCAGGGCAATATCATGAGTTTGATGATTTAAGCCACAGATATAGACCGATACACCCTGGGTTTGGCAATGGTGCATGAACTCCATCAAACTATCCATCCCAGTGGTATCCATATAAATTACATTCTTAAAATCTAATACCACTGCACATTGGGGAAGCCGCTGCTCGATTTTCTCAAGCAGCTGAATAGCTCCAAAAAAGAGGGCGCCATAAATGCGATACGCTGCCACTTTATCCTCTTGACCCTCAAGAAATGGAAAGTCAGTGATCGGCGCATTTTCAATTCGTGAGAGACTTGAAATTCGATATACAAAAGTGATGAACGCCAAGATTAATCCCACTTGCACAGCAACCGTTAAATCCACCGTGACAGTGAGTAAAAACACGCTGATCATGGTGATGCGGTAGGGCAGACGAAATTGTTGGACATCGATGAATTTTTTCCAATCCCCCATGTTCCAAGCAATAAAGATGAGGATCGCGGCTAAGCATGCCAATGGAATATTTTTTGCCAATGGTGATGCTAATACGATGATGAGCAGTAGAGTGGCTGAATGAACAATCGCTGAGATTGGTGTTCTAGCGCCAGATTCAATATTAGTGACCGTGCGGGCAATCGTACCGGTAACTGGCATACCCCCAAAGAAAGGCATGAAAAAGTTAGCAATTCCTTGGCCCATGAGCTCTTGATTGGGGCGATGGCGCTCATGCGTCAAGCCATCGGCAATACGAGCGCAGAGCAGGGATTCAATGGCGCCTAATAGTGCTAGGGTCATCGCTGGGGCAATCACCAATTGAGCGCTCTCCCAAGTAATTCCTTGCCATTGAGGGCTTGGAAGACCGGATGGAATTCCACCAAACCGCGTTCCAATCGTCTCCACTGGTAATGAAAAAATGGTGGTTACCAGAGTTGCAAGTACCAGAACCCAAATGGTCCCTGGCATGATCCCCAGTTTTCCGAGGCGCTTATGAAAGAGTCGCCATAGAATCAGAAAGAGCAGACTTGAGAGTGATAGAGCTAAGGTCGTTAGGCTCCAGGTAGCGGCCTGATGAATGAGCGTTTGTACCATGCTAACGAATTGCGATGGTAATTGTGGAATTTGCAAACCAAAGAAATCTTTAATTTGCGAAAGAATGATGAGAACCGCAATACCATTCGTAAAGCCAACAATCACGGCAATCGGAATAAAGCGAACTAGAGTTCCTAGGCGAAACAGTCCCATCAGAAATAAAAAAACACCTGATAGGGTGGTGGCTAGTAAGAGATTGGCAACCCCATAGCGATCAACAATGGCATAAACGATTACGATAAAGGCACCAGCAGGCCCTGCAATTTGAACTTTAGTGCCGCCAAATAGGGCGACAATCAATCCCCCAATAATGGCGGCAAAGATTCCAGCCTCGGGTTTTAAGCCGCTAGCAATTGCAAACGCCATTGCTAGTGGCAGTGCAATCACCCCAACCGTAATACCAGCCAATATATCCTGTGAGAATTGTTGACGCGAATACTTGCTAAACGAATCAAGGATGGCTGGTCGAAAGAAAGCCATTGTAGGTTTTTAGGTTTTAAACCAATTCCCCAACCACTGAGTAATCCCATAGGCCAACACTGAGCATGTTGCTGTCAGAATACTGCCCCAGGCGATATCAATCAGAGCAAGCTTACTTGGAAAATCACGAATCACAGCCAGATTGGTGAGGTTATAGGTCATGTAGCAAAAGAGTCCAAAAAGCGCCCCATAAATGAGTGCATCAAGCCACACCTGCTTTTGTAGGGCGGGATAAATCACAAAAATTAGGGCTCCAAGTCCGTACAACAGATAAAAGCCTAAAGCGGCCATCAGATTGGGATTGGGGGACATGAGGGTGCCCATTTCACTGCGATACAGGCCTTTGGCAATTCCTAACAACCAAATTAAATCAATCACTAAGAGGCAAAGCAGGAAGGCAAAATAGGGGATGAAATACTTGAGCATTTTGGTCAGAACCAGTCGCACAGAACGTCAATCGGACTTAACATAGTACTTCGAGTATATATCTTTCAATTATTTCGTTGGAGGCCTCTATGTTTCAGAATTTAATCGTACCCGTTGACGGCAGCGATGTCAGCATGAAATCGCTCAAGAAAGTAGCTGAGTTAGCAAAAGCAGATGGCGCAAAAGTGACTTTAGTTTACGTGTCTGATCCATTGCCTCCGATTGCATATGCCGATAGCACGATGGGCGTTGCGTTTACCGATACCGAGCATAAAAAGACCTGCGAGGCCTTTGCAAAAAAAGTGTTGGCTAAATCCACTGAAAAATTAGGTAAAGGATTAATGGTTGATACCCGCCATGTTTTTCATGTCAATCTGTTCGAAGGCATTATTGAAGCTGCCAAGAAATCAAAAGGCGATGTGATTGTGATGGCATCCCACAAAAATACTGGCCTCAAAGGGATTATGCTCGGCAGTGAAACCCACGCAGTGATCGTGCACACTAAATTACCAGTATTGGTTTTAGGCTAGTTTCTACTTCTTTTTCTGTTGGCCCGCCTCAGCGCGGGCTGCAGCGATGTTTTCATCCATGCCACGTGCAAACTCGCTATCGGCAGGAACCAAGCCTTTTGCCTTCGCCCAATATTCTTCAGCCTTTTTATAGTCGCCCATCTCAAAATAAGCGGTGCCTCCAAGAGCAAGGGCTTTGAGATTATTGGGGTCGATCTGCAGGGCTTTTTGCACCAGGCGCATCGGTTCACCCCGAATACTCTTATTCTCAAACGCTAAGAGATCGGCATAGTCCACTAAGAGCTGGGCATTATTGGGGTTGAGTTCCAATGCCTTCTTATAAGCCGCCCGAGCCTCTGCCATCCGGTTTAATGCAGCATAAGAGCGCCCCAGCATTTGCCAGCCCTCAGCGTTATTAGGCTCTTTCTCGAGTCGTTGAGCTAAACGCTCAACCATGCCTTCAATATCTTGTTGCGTCAGCTGCGGTTGGCCTTGATTAGCCTCTGGCAAGTACAGGGCCAATGGGGAGCCGACCAAGAGATATAAAACAATCGCCCCAATGGGTAGTGTGGTGGCAATGAAAATGGTCGACCATTTTTTCTTACGTTGATGTAACTCGCCATCTAAAACAAGTTGATCGGCCGCGATCGCCCGCTCCTCTTGGAGTAAGCGTTTTTCAATGTCTAGACGTGATTCATTTAGTTGCTCTTTGGTGATTCGACCTTCTTGGTGATCAAGCTCAAATTGACGCAATTGATTTCGAAGAATGGCAATATTCTCATCTTGCTCGAGGCTAATTTTTTCAGTATTAAGCTTGCTTTTACGAAACGGAATAATGATCAGTAAAACCGCAACTACGGTCATCAATACAGCAATCAGGATGAAAAGAGTCATTACTGGTTTCCTAGTTTGCGGTCTAGCAGTTGTCTAGCGCGCTCAATTTCTTGAGCCGAAAACGTTTCTTGGGACAACTCTTGTTTGCGTTGCTTAATCTGACGAACCAATAAGATGAGACCAAGTAGCATCAGCAAGAATGGACCAACCCAAAGCATTACGGTCGCTGCATTAAAGGGGGGCTTATACAGCACAAAGTCCCCATAGCGTTCGGTCATGTATTTCAAAATCTCTTGTTTAGAGCGCCCCTCACTTAGCTGTTGGCGAACTTGGTTTTTGAGATCCACCGCAAGATCGGCATTGGAATCCGCAATCGTCTGATTTTGACAAACTAGGCAGCGCAGTTCATTCGAGACCTCGAGAACTTTCTTCTCAAGCGCTGGGTTATCGGAGACCGAGGGGGCTGTATTGCTTTGTGTAAAACCCAGGCCGGGAATAGCAAAGCTAAGCAAGAGTCCAGTTAAATGAATAGAGAGGCGTTTCATGATTAGAGGCTGGCAATCAAGGGGATAATTTTTTTCTCGATCGCATCCTTGGTGAGTGGCCCGATGTGTTTGAGGCGAATCACGCCAGAGCGATCAATCACAAAGGTTTCAGGAACCCCATAGACCCCATAATCAATTCCAACCTGACCTTTAATGTCCGATACTGAGAGTTGGTACGGATCGCCGAATTGCTTGAGCCACGCTTGCGCCGCCTCAGGCTTATCTTTGTAGTCAAGCCCAATCAGAGGTGTGCTCTGAGTTTTTGCAAAGTCAACTAGTAAAGGATGTTCGTCCCGACAGGCAGCACACCAAGATGCCCAGACATTGAGAATCCACACCTGTCCTTTCATCTGATCAGGAGAAAAACTTGTTTGTTCTTTACCAAGCACTGGTAGATTAAACATCGGAGCAGGTTTACCAATAAATGGCGAGGGAACCTCACGCGGCTTCAGCTGTAAGCCGATTCCCAGAAAAACCAGCAGCACCAAAAAGATGATGAAGGGAATCAGGTAACGTCGCATCTTAAGCTTCTTTCTTGCGATAGCGACGATCGGTAATCGCCAAGAAACCACCGAGAGCCATCAAGAAGCATCCGCCCCAGATCCAATCAACAAATGGCTTGTGATAAATCCTTACGCTCCATTCGCTTTCATTAATTGGCTCTCCTAGAGATACGTACAGGTCGCGTGTCAGGCCAGAATCGATTGCTGCCTCGGTCATCGGCATTTGGCTTGCGGTGTAAATCCGCTTCTCAGGGAACAAGCTGGTTACTGGTTTGCCATTCTTGCTTACATCAAATTGACCCTGAATGGCGGCGTAGTTAGGGCCATTGATGGTTTTTAAGCCAACCATCTTGAAGTCGTAGCCACCGGACTGCGATACGCTACCAATTTGCATGCGCACATCCTGCTCGGTTTCAAAGCCACGCACTGCGGTCACGCCAATAATAAATACTGCAACCCCAAAATGTGCCAGTAGCATGCCGTAGTAACCAGCTGGTTGAATCCGTAGGTTTTGCCACCAGGTCTTACTTGGGTTAATCCTGGCACGATCGATTAATTGCGTAATACCAGAGCTAATAATCCAGGCAGCAATCAAAAGTCCAAAGCCGATCATTGGCGTCCAGGAACGCAGAATTAGGGGGGCAATAATCGCAGAGATCGCACTTGCTGCAAGTGCCCACTTCAATTTAGTCGCCAGTTCGATTGGCGGCGATTGGCGCCAGCGCGCAATTGGACCAACTCCCATTAAAAATAATGCAGGCGTCATGAGTGGCACAAATACTGCTTCGAAGTAAGGCTCACCCACCGAGATCTTTCCAAGGTTTAAGGCATCTAAGATCAGTGGATAGAGAGTGCCTAGTAACACTGCGGCGGCGGCAACCAATAAGAGAACATTGTTGACGAGGAGCATGCCTTCGCGTGAGACGGTCTCAAAGTTACCACCAATGTTGGCTTTCGGAGCTCGCCATGCAAATAGCAATAAGGAGCCACCAACGATCAGACCTAAAAAGCCCAGAATAAATACGCCCCGCTCAGGATCGGTAGCAAAGGCGTGAACCGAAGTAATCACACCTGAGCGAACTAGGAAGGTTCCCAATAGCGATAGTGAGAAAGCTAAAATCGCTAAGAGGGCGGTCCACATTTTGAAACCACCACGCTTTTCTGTAACGGCAAGCGAGTGCATCAATGCGGTACCGACTAGCCAAGGCATAAAGGACGCATTTTCAACGGGGTCCCAGAACCACCAGCCACCCCAACCGAGTTCGTAGTATGCCCAAGCGCTTCCAAGCGCAATACCAATGGTTAAGAAGCACCAGGCGGTAGTAACCCAAGGGCGCGACCAGCGCGCCCAGGCAGCATCGAGTCGACCAGATAAAAGAGCAGCAATTGCGAATGCGAAAGCGACTGCTGAACCCACATAGCCCATGTATAAAAACGGCGGATGAATAATCATCCCTGGGTCTTGCAACAGAGGGTTCAGATCACGCCCTTCAGGAGCGGGAGGAAAGAGTCGATCAAAGGGGTTGGAGGTCAGGATGGTAAATAGCAAAACACCCACGCTCAAAATACCCAACACAGCCAAAATGCGCGCAATCATTTTGTCTGGAAGGTGTTTTGAGAAAACAGCCACGGCTAAGGTCCAGGCCGCCAACATTAATGCCCACAACAAGATAGACCCTTCATGGCCACCCCAGACGGCACAAATTCGATAAATTAGAGGCAGATTGGAATTCGAGTTTTGTGCCACATACAGCACACTGAAATCATTTTGAATGAAGTTCACTGTGAGGCAAACGAAGGCAACTGCGACCCAAATAAAGAGGGCCCAAGAGGCAGGCCTAGCAATGGCCATGAGATGAGGGCGATTACTCTGGGCGCCTACCATTGGAAGCACAGAGAGGATGAGCGCAGTCACCAGCGCCAAGATCATCGCGTATTGGCCGATTTCTGCAATCATTTTTTACCCCCATACTCTTTTAGAGTAGGTGCGGCTTGAGGGTCTTTTGATTTGGCTTTTTCAAGAGCCTCAGCAGCTTCTGGTGGCATATAGTTCTCATCATGCTTAGCAAGCACTTGCTTTGCCTGAAAGATTCCGTTTTGATCGAGTTGACCTTGAGCAACCACGCCTTTACCTTCCTTGAATAAATCTGGCAAAAGACCTTCGTATTGAACGGGGACATCGTGTGCGGTATCGGTCACGATAAAGTTCACCTTCAAGCCACCTGGGTCACGAACAATGCTGCCCTCTTTCACTAAGCCGCCAATCCGAAATAATTTGTTCTTCGGTGCTTCATTGGCATAGACCTGGGATGGGCTAAAGAAGAACACTAAATTACTTTGGAAGGTCTGCAATACCAAATAGGCTGCAACACCTAATGAGGCCAGACCACCAGCGATCGCAAGACCGCGCTTTGTACGGGGTTTCATAACCCCCTATTTTGCCTAATTTCTTTGGGACTCGCGAATTTCAGAAATTAGGGTTTTTCGGAGGGTCTTATTCCGACTTCGTAATAGGGCTATCTCAATGACTAGAGCCAAAATCGTGACCAGGTAAGACCCCCAAACGAAGAGGGCATAGCCACCCATGTGAAGAAAGTCAGAAAAGCTCGACCAATAAAACATTACAGCACCTCCTTCACCCAGTCGGCGTGGCGCTCGCGGTCCAGAATGAGATTGCGACAGCGATATAGGGCAACTGCAATCGAATACATCCAAAAAGCAAAAACCATGATGAGCATGCCAGTCAACATTTGAGTGGCCATCGTAGGGGCTTTGGTGAGGCTAACGGAGGCCCCTTGATGAAGGGTATTCCACCATTTCACTGAGAAATAAATAATGGGGACATTGATCACCCCCACTATTGCCAGTAGTGCTGCGCTTCGGTCGGCCTTGCGCACATCCTCAATCGAGGCGTGTAATGATAAGAAGCCAAAATACAGAAAAAGTAATACGAGCTCTGAAGTGAGGCGAGCGTCCCAGACCCACCAGGTACCCCAGGTTGGCTTGCCCCAAACCGCACCCGTCCACAGAGCAATAAAGGTCATGATGGCTCCTGTGGGTGCAAGAGAAAGCGCCAGCATACTAGCCAAGCGTGCATTAAAAATGAGACCAATCGCCGCCCAAAATGCCATAACCAAATAAATCAGCATTGACATCCAGGCCGCAGGAACGTGGATAAAGATGATGCGATACGAGTCACCCTGCTGATGATCAGTGGGCGCAATACCTAAGCCAATCACTAAACCAATGATGGTCAGGATCACGCCGCTCACCACAAACCATGGGATTAGTGATCCAGCAAGCCCATAAAAACGTTGTGGTGCAGCGTATTTAAACCAATTTAGATTGAGTAAAGACAAAGTAATAAAACCTAACAGATTAATAAACTGAAAAGTATTGTAAGTCGATTGCGTGTGATCGTCTTTTATTCCAAGGCAATCCGAATGCTAGCCGCGCTGGCAAGGGGGGCTAAAAATAATGCGAGTGCGAGCATGGCGCCAAGCAAAGAAAAATGGGCCGCCACTCCAAGGCCAGTCTGGTAGGACTCGACTGCGCCGGCTCCAAAAATGAGGACGGGGCTTACGAGGGGCAAAATGATCAGGGCCAACAGGGTCCCGCTACCACGACTGGCTAAGGTTAAGCCGGCACCAATAGAGCCGATTAGACTCAATAGAGGTGTTCCCAGTAGAAGGGATAAAAACAAAACACCGACCGTATCCATCGGTAAATTAAATTGCAAGGCAAGGATTGGTGAGATGAGGGCAAGTAATAGACCGCTGCTCATCCAATGCGCAATGGTTTTAGCAAGCACCACGAGTGGCAAGGGTAAGGCGGTTAATGCAATTTGGTCCAAAGACCCATCGATAAAGTCCTCTGAAAATATTTTGTGAAGCGATAGCATGGCTGCTAGTAAGGCGGCAATCCACAGCATGCCTGGTGCAATTTGCATCAACAAGTTTTGCTCTGGCCCAATACCCAATGGAAAAAGACTCGTAACTACGGCAAAAAAAATGATGACCGCAAGGCTATCGCTTTTGCGTCGCAGAGCGAGGCGCAGGTCGCGCGTAATCACGCCTTGGAAGATCACAAATCCGGATGCGCTTTGACTCATAGTTCTAATCGAATCACACAAGGTTCGCTATCGATCTGTAGCTCTTGATGGCTACTAAGTGCTACGATTCCTCCATGATTGACATGCTCAATTAATAAGCTTTGTAACGCAAGGTTGGCCTCTCGATCTAAGGCATTAAATGGCTCATCTAAAACCCAAATTGTTTTTGCTTGAGGAAGGCGCAAGCGACTGAGCGCGATGCGTTGCTTTTGACCTTGGGATAAGGTGCGAATAAAACGATGGGCTTGGCGCTCCAAACCCGCTGCACGCAGAGCGAACATAGCCTCATCGTTGGAGATCGATTGTCCACCCAGTAATGCCAATGACATTAAATTCTCGATCGCACTAAAGTCTGACTTCAGGGCGGGGATATGCCCAAGATAAATCAGCTCGCTATGAAATTGATCCCGGTCCTCGGTAATTGGATCTGGTCCCCAAAATATCTGTCCCGCATGGGGTAAGAGTAGGCCACACAGAATACGCAGAAGACTGGATTTGCCTGAACCGTTATCCCCAGAGATGCGTAGAATAGATCCCGGTCTAATTTCAAGGCGGAGATCTTCAAATAAGGTACGACCCCCGCGTACGCATGCAATGGACTCAAGGCGTAACGATTTAGACATGCGTACTCATTCTTTGGGGATGCTACCTAACATTAACAGCTGCTTCGTGAACGAGCCGCTATCGCTTGGGCGCATGGTCCACAAATCCAGCTGGATTTTTGGGTTATAGGGGTCCACATAAATACCATTCTTTCGTAATTCGTAATGCAAATGGGGGCCGGTGGAACGACCGGTCGAGCCAACGTAGCCGATCTCCATACCGCGTCGAATATCATTTCCGACTACTAATTCATTATTGTAATTACTCAAGTGGGCGTAATAGGTTCGATAGTTGCCTGGATGGTCAATGATGATGAGTTTGCCGTACGCGCCGCTGTAACCAAGAAAAGCCACTTTCCCATTCGCAACGCTAAATACTGGCGTACCAGTAGGGGCTGCATAGTCAATCCCCATATGGGTTCGATAGCGTCGGTCTTTGCTTTGGGCTTGCGGATTATTAGGATTGGTTCGGGAGCGAATCGGAACCTGCCCAACACCTCGAGAGATCCGTCGATAGCTAAGAGGATTGGTCCAAAAGCTACGCTCAATAGAGTCGCCGTTGGCAGTAAAAAATGATCCAGGAATATCATCGCGATCCAACCAAAATGCATCGGCTAGTACTTGATTGGTTGCTAGGTTCAGAATCTCAACTGCCCAAATTTGTGCCCAACGATCCCGAGTACCAAAATCAACGATCACGCGCACTTGCTTTGGGCTATTTCCAAGTGAGGCGGAGTCATCTGGATAAAGTTGCTTCACGATCGAGTTGAGTTCCCAGGCAAGCTCAACAGGTAATTTATCTCCTAAACGTTGGGGGTCATAGAGTACCTCTTGCAACGGAATAAATAACTCTGTCCAAAACTGCATTTGGTCAGCAAGGTTTTCTTCTTGAATGAGGTATCCCCCAAACCCTGAGGCAGTAAAGGTCAAAATCTGCGATTTTTCATTCCTACTTGGCCCATTCATGATGCTCAGCGACTCAAAGCGCCCCCGTTTTCCGAAAGCAACGACATAAGGGATGCATGGGCCACTTGCGGAGTCGAAGAACCGACCCGTCTGATTCTTGAAATAATCTAAAAATTCAGGATCGTTGATTCCAATTCGACTGGGAAGATTGCTATCTCGAAATCCTCGCTTTAGACAGCCACGTTGTACCTGAAAATCAGGTACCGCATCAAACTGACTGTACTCTTCATTGCCAGGATCGGTCAGCTGTTGGTTTTGCTCTGCTAAGGGTTTACTTTGCAAGCCCGAGCCACCACTCCCTGCTTTACTTTGGGTGCGTTGATTAACCTGAATTCCTTTTTGGGGAGCAGTCACTTTTTTGTTGGTGACATTCGATTTGGTGTTTTGATTAGATTGAGAGAGCGCGATCTGACTGCAAAGTATGAGGCAAACTCCAAGACATACTTTGCCCCAAAGAGCCAAAGATTGAACACTGAATCGAGAGGTATGGGTTTGATGCACACCTCGATTATCCAATATCAAGAGGGGTAATCGAGGTATTTATTCCGTAGTGCAACATTTTTGTATCTAAAAACTAGGTATGATCAGGCATTGACTTCAAGGGAGCGGTAATCGATGCAAGCTGTGATGATTCGTTTGATGACCGCTGCCTGTGTATTTAGTATCCCTTCTTCGCAGGCGTCGGCCAAGAGTTGCTCAGAACAATTGGCCCCACAAAATTCTGCTCGTTCAGGATCCAAGCCCATGAGTTATGACGATTGTGTCAAGCAGGCTCGCATCGATTGTGAGCGGACGGCACGAGATCGTAAATTGATCGACGTTGCTAAAGAGAGTTTTATGAAACGCTGTCTTGCAGAATCCATCGGCAAATAATCGCTACAATCATTTTCTTTGATTGGTTAACCAAAAGAGGAAAAAATGCCGATTATTGAATCTGTTCAAGTGGCCAGCGTGCCAGTTCCCTTAGATGTTGTAACATCGTTTGCGACTCGAACCGTGAGCGAGCGCCATTACTGCATCGTTAAAGTTCGCAGTAAAGATGGTCACGAGGGGGTTGGCTTCTGTTACGTCGGATCTGCCGCCGGCAGTATCGCCAAAGTCGCCGTTGAGCAATTGTTGGCTCCTAAATTGATTGGTCAGAATAGCCATCGTAGCGAGGGTCTGTGGTCGGAGATGTATGCGGAATCGATTTTGCAAGGTCGTTCTGGCTCTGTGATGCGTGGCATCTCGATTCTGGATACTGCAATTTGGGATCTCAACGCCCGCTCAGTTGGTTTGCCTCTCCATCAATACTTGGGATGCGTGGTAGATGATCGTGTCCCTGCCTATGCCAGCGGTGGTTACTACTTGGAAGGTAAAACTCCAGCCAAATTGGGCAAGGAAATGGAATCGTTTGTGAAGCTTGGCTTTAAGGCGGTGAAGATGAAAGTGGGCCGCCTATCCCCCCGTGAGGAGGAGGCTCGAGTCAAAGCCGCTCGCAGTGCAGTCGGCGATGATGTCCTTTTAACCCTCGATGCGAATAATGCTTGGCGCGATTTACCAACCGCGATGGAGTATGTCCGTCGTTTTGAGAAATACAACCCCTATTGGTTGGAAGAGCCATTTTCCCCGGATGCTATTGATTTGCATGCCCGCTTGGCAAAAAATACCTCCATCACGATCGCTACTGGCGAAATTGAGGTAGGCCGTTGGCGTTTTCGTGAGCTGGTTGATGCCGGTGGCGCAACCATCCTGCAAGCGGATGCGGCAGTGTGCGGTGGCATTAGCGAATTCAGGCGGATTGCTGCGTATGCTGACTCTAAAGGGATTACAGTTTGCCCCCACTGGTTCCATGATTTGCATGCTCCCTTAGTTGCGGCAACACCCAATGCTCGCTTTGTGGAGTTTTTCCCTGACAACCAAGTCTTAAACTTCAGACGCCTTATTAACAAGCAGTTGGCATTTAAGAACGGTGATCTGATTTTGCATAAAACACCAGGATTGGGATTTGAGTTTGATGAAGCTGCGGTTAAGAAATACGCCGGCAAATCAGCCTGGACTACGATCAAAAAATAGTACGAAACGAATCAAAAAAGCCGCTTGATGAAAGCGGCTTTTTAGTTGATGACCATTTAGGCACTGGCTTTAGGCTTGGCCTTAAAGTACTTAAAGAACTGCAGGATGAGTACCAAGCCAAATCCAGCAAAGCCAATCATATCGGCGGTTGGTGAGGTGTAGGCCAGCGCGACCCCAGAAACAATCATCAGGGTACGCTCCACAATATTGGTCTTCTCAATAAACCAACCTTGCAGACCGCCGGCCAGTGCCACAATTCCGACGATGGCGGTTAGTGTTGACCAAACGATTTCCATCCAATTTGCCTCGGCCAATGCAGTGGTAGAGCCCATCAGCAAGAGGCTAACCCCTGATTTATCTAGCACGAACATAAAGGGCACCAGAATCGCAGGCGCCACGTATTTCCAGCTTTGTAAGGTTGTTTTGTATGGGTTACCCTTACAAATCGCTGCCGCCGCAAAGGGCGATAGGGCGGTTGGCGGTGAAACCTCCGATAACACTGCATAGTAAAAGATAAACATATGTGCTGCAAATGCGGGTACGCCCAAGTTAATGAGCGCAGGAGCTGCAATCACAGCACAAATGATGTACGAAGCAGTGACTGGTACTGCTAGACCCACAATCCAAACAATGAAGGCAGTAAATATGGCGGTGAGTAATAAAGAGCCGCCCGCATACTGAATCACAATCGAGCTGAACTTGAGGCCTAAACCAGTCAATACCACGGTACCCACAATCAGGCCGGCACCAGCGCAGGTTGCCGCAATCGCCAGAACACCGGTTGAGCCAGAAGCGAGCGCCTTGGTTAAATTGGATTCATAAAGACCCTTGAGAATGGGCTGTTTACCCATAAACCACTCGTAGGGGATGATGGCCGTATCCCGGCGCAACATGCTGGTCAATGCGGAAATAATTGTTGCCCATAACACAGCCATGACGGGCGTGAAGCCCATCAGCATAAATAGAACGATTGAGATCAGCGAGAAGAAATGAAACCAGTATTTTTTGCTGAGGGACCAGGCACTCTCGACCGCCTCAAAATGCATTGCTTTCATGCCGTACTTACGAACATCGATTTCCACCATCGTAAAAAGTCCGAGATAAAACAAAATGGTCGGAATAATCGACATTAATAAAACATCGAGATACGAAATCTTCAAAAAGTCGGCAATCAAGAAGGCTGCTGCACCCAATACCGGCGGAGAAATGATCGCCCCTAGGCCACCAGCTGCTAAGAGGCCACCAGCCGCGTTTTTCTCGTAACCTACCTTATCGAGCATTGGGGCTGCTACTGAGCCGACGGTGACGGTGGTGGCTACGCCGGACCCAGAGGGGCCGCCCAGCAAGAATGAAGATAAAACAATGGTGCGTCCTACGCCAGATGATTTGCCGCCCATGGCAGCAAATGAGAAGTCGATAAAAAACTTGCCCGCACCCGTAAATTGCAAGAATGCCCCAAAGATCGTGAAGAGAATAATGAGGGTAGCGGATACATCAACTGCGGTACCGTAGATACCCTCTAGGGTCATATACATAAACCCAACCAGACGGTCTACTGAGTAGCCTTTATGGGTCCAGGGGGCTGGAAGCAAGTCTCCAAAAAGTGCGTAGAGTAAAAATAGTATGGTCACTGATACCAAAATAGCGCCACTGGTGCGACGCACAGCCTCTAGGATTAATAGGATCAGTATGGAGCCCCAAACCACATCCATGCGGTCGGGCGCAGTATTGCGATCGCCAAAATCATCTCCACCGGCAATTGCGTAATAGGCAATATAAATCGCCAACAGGGCGCAAATCACATCCCACCACTTCACTTGATTCTTGTACCGAGCCAACATCGGAAAACTTAAGAAGACCAAAAAGAGCATAAAGCTCACGTGTACTGTTCTAAGCACTTGGGTTGGAACAATGGAGTAAGCGGCGTACAAATGAAACAGCGACATGCCAACCGCCATCAAGGTCAAAAAGATCGCAAAGATCCCTTTGTAATTATTGGAGTCACCCTCTTCTTGTTTAATCAGCGCATCTAATTTTTCTTGGGTTGCGCTATCAATTGCACTTTGGCTCATGGTATAGGTCTTTACTGAAAAATGGCCGCATTAGCGGCCATTCAAACAAAACGAAGAAACGAATTAATTGACTTTAATGTTTTTCTCTTTGAAGTACTTCAAAGCACCAGGATGAAATGGAACTGGTGTTGAGGCAGCTTTTTGACCTTCGGGGGTCACATTGATGTACTCAAAGTGTGAACGAACCAAGTCGATCTTGTTATCAAACACGGCTTTCACGATGTCATAGGCTTCTTTTTCAGACATCTTTGAGCTTGTGACCAAGATATTGGCAACAGAGATCACATTATTGTCTTTATCCATGCCCTTGTAGGTAGTTTTTGGAATCACGTCCTTGAAGTAAAGGTTGCCATATTTTTTGTTCATGGCATCCACTTCTTTGGAGTGATCAATCATCACAATCTTAGTTCCGGGAGTATTGGCAAGATCAGTTACAGCAGCGGTTGGTAAACCACCCACCCAAAAGAACGCATCAATCTTGCGGTCTTTGACAGCATTGACAGACTCTGCAACACCAAGACGCTCACGCTTCATGTCTTTATCTTTATCAAGACCAGCAGCCTCAATCACGCGAAAGGCCATCACCTCAGTAGCGCTGCCAGGGCTTCCTGTGCTCACACGCTTGCCTTTGAGATCTTGCATCGTTTTGATGCCCGATGCCTCGGTGGTCACAATGTGCATCCGATTAGGATAGAGAACTAACAAGGTGTTGAGGTCAATTTTTTTACCCGAGAACTTGCCTTGACCAGTTTGTGCATCTTTAGCGGCATCGGCCATTGAGAAGCCAATGTAAGGCTTACCAGTGCCGATCAGGTTGAGGTTATCCACTGAGCCGCCAGTTACCTCAGCAGTCGCAGACATCCCGGGCACTTTTTTGGACAGAACAGCTGCTAGGCCGCCACCCATGGGATAGTAAACACCGCCGGTACCGCCAGTCGCGACCGAAAGATTTTGAGCTTGAACGCTGCCCCAAAGCAGTGCAAAGCACAGAGGCAACAATTTAAGTAGTTTCATGTAGATATCTCCTGTAATCATTATTGATTGTTACTACAAGCCGTAAGTCTATACCAATTTAATCGTCTTAAAGCCCTTCCATCTGGAAGTTAATTTTTTGAAGTTCGTGAACCAGTCTGTTTTGCTGCTCTGCATCGAGGGATAGCAGAGGGGGTCTCACGCGAAGCCAATCAGGATCACCGCTATAGTGAGCGACCGCTGCCTTCATGCCAGGAATCATCGGGAACTGGGCAAAAATGGCCCGTACTGCCGATAGGGACTCTTGGAGGGCATCTGCCCCTGATTCTTGCCAGCGGGCTGCTAGTTGGGCAATTGCTTTTGGATTGACATTCGCGGTGGCTGAGATGCAACCCACGCCCCCAGCTTTTAGGGTGCGCAGTAAAAATACCTCACTACCTGCATAGACCCGAAATCCTGAGCCCCCCAACGCTTTAATCACAGATTCGGTATATGGCCAATCTCCCGAACTATCTTTCATCCCGATGACAGTATTGGGATAAGCCTTCACCAAGCGCTCCAACAGGGGAATACTCAGACCAATTTTGGTGACCGGAGGGATGTTGTAGACATAGATTTTTAAGTTTGCATCAGCCACTTTTTCAATGACTTCAGCATAAAACGCAAATAAGCCATCGTCAGCGACGTCTTTATAATAAAAGGGCGGGAGCATCAATACTCCGGCACAACCAGCATTCACTGCGGCACGTGTCATGGCAACTGCATCATCAACCGAGCATGCACCAGTCCCTGGCATCACATTATTTGGGTTGAGTCCACCATCAATCAATTCCTCTAGCACCATGATCTTTTGGCGTGCGGACATGGAATTGGCTTCAGAGTTCGTTCCAAAGACCGCTTGACCTACTCCATGACTTTGTAGCCATTGACATTGTCGCAGGAGTTTTTTGGAATTCGGACCACCATCGGCATTAAATGGGGTTAGAACCGGTGACAGGACTGATGAAAAACTTGAGGGGTGAACGGGCATCACAATCTCCAATTACAAGACAATAGGGGTTGGTAGAGGGCGCTGATTAAAAAAAGCATCAAGATTATCAATCGCAAGATTCGTCATCGCTTGACGAGTCTCCTGGGTCGCGCTGCCAATGTGGGGTGTTAGTAAGACATTGGGGAGCTCTAAAAATCGTGGATCAGGATTGGGTTCGTTTTCAAATACATCCAAGGCAGCTCCAGCAATCTTCCCGCCATGAAGTGCGGCCAATAAATCGGACTCGTTGATGACAGTGCCACGGGCGACATTAATCAAGTAGGACGAGGGACCTAAAGCCTCAAGCACCTCCCGATGAATCATGCGCTCGGTTTCTTTGCCGCCGGGGCAGCACAGAATCAAGATATCACTCATTCTTGCTAGCTCAATTAATGAGGAAATGTATGGATAGGACAGGTGCTTGTCATGTGGGCCATGGTAGGCAATCTTTACCTTAAAAGGCACTAGTCGCGCTGCGAGCTCTTGACCAATTCGTCCCATGCCTACGATCCCGATTGTTTTACCTGCCAAGGAAGTTGTAAACGGAAAGGCCCCTTTACTCCAATTTTTATGAATTACAAACTCATGCGCCTTCGGAATTTGTCGCAGTAGGGCAAACAACATGCCGATCGTGAGTTCGCACACTGCATCGTTGAGTACCCCTGGCGTGTTCGATGCCATGATCCCTTTTTGCCTTAAATAATCGAGCGGAAGATTGTCATATCCAACGCCACAGCAGGCAATCATTTCGACCCGGGGCAATTGATCTAAAAGAGCGGGTGTGATTGGATAGCTGGGTCTTGTCAAAATCGCCTGAACATCCTGTTGTGGAATGGGACCCTGAGGGTCAGGCATCATCACTGGTGTTAGGCGACGTAAGACCTCATCTTGCATGATTTCAGGGAAAAATCCCACTTGTAATACGCTATTGACTGGAATCATGTCTCGTTTCTATTTTTATTGGAATAATGTGACATTGTAAGTCGATATTTTTAACATTTTGGATACCACCCATTGAGCACTAATAACGATCCTAAAGCTGCATCGAACAGCACACCCCAAACAGGAATTCGCAAGGGCCTCACTCGCTACGGCGATACTGAATTTTCTCTATTTATGCGCAAAGCCTTTATCAAGGCGATGGGATTTAGTGACAGCGCTCTTGATCGACCCATTATTGGAATCACGAACACCTACAGTGACTTCAACCCTTGCCATGGCAATGTGCCGCAAATGATTGAGGCGATTAAGCGTGGTGTGATGCAGGCGGGTGGGATGCCGATGGTATTTCCAACCATCTCCATTCACGAGTCGTTTGCATTTCCAACCAGCATGTATTTGCGCAATTTGATGGCGCTTGATACCGAAGAGATGATGCGCTCGCAACCGGTGGATGCCGTGGTGCTGGTCGGTGGTTGCGATAAAACCATCCCCGCTCAATTAATGGCTGCGGCTAGTCTTGATGTGCCAGTGTTATCAATTCCAACGGGCCCTATGCTGACCACCTTGCATCAGGGCGATCGTTTAGGAGCTTGCACCGATTGCCGTCGATATTGGGGAAAGTTTCGGGCTGGGGAAATTGACCAAGCAGAAATTGATGAGATCAATGGCAAATTAGCTCCAACGACCGGTACTTGTATGGTAATGGGAACCGCCAGCACCATCGCCTGCATGGTTGAGACCGCTGGTTTGAGTTTGCCTGGCACAGCAGCAGCTCCAGCAGTCACTGCAGAACGCTTTCGTTTATCGGAGCTCACCGGTCGCAGAGCGGTTGAGCTTGGCAAAACAGCTGGTGAAGGTAAATTCTCACCACGAACCATCTTAAGTACCGAAGCGTTGACGAATGCGCTTGTTGTCTTGCATGCAATCGGGGGCTCAACCAATGCCTTGATTCATTTCACGGCGATCGCAGCACGTCTGGGAATCAAACTGGATTTGGAGCGCTTTGACCGCTTGGGCCGAAATATACCGGTCCTGGTTGATTTAAAGCCCAGTGGTTCGCACTACATGGAGCACTTATACGAAGACGGTGGTTTGATGGGTGTCTTGCGAGAGCTAAAACCCCACTTGTACCTCGATTGCTTAACAGTATCTGGCAGAACACTGGGCGAGGAGATTGACGCAGCAAAAGTGACCAAAGCCCGTAAGGTCATTCGGATTGCGAGCGAACCAATTTACCCTGTCGGTGGCTTGGCTGTTTTGAAGGGCAATTTAGCACCACGTGGAGCAGTCATTAAGCATTCAGCAGCTAGCCCTAATTTGCTCAAACATCGCGGTCGCGCAGTAGTCTTTAAATCTTTGGAGGATTTAGCCTTGCGCGTGGACAGTCCAGATCTAGACGTCACGGCAGAAGATATCTTGGTCTTACAAAATGCTGGCCCCAAAGGTGCGCCGGGTATGCCTGAAGCTGGCTATTTACCAATTCCCAAAAAGCTGGCTCAAGCAGGGGTCAAAGACATGGTCAGGATTTCAGACGCGCGTATGAGTGGCACCGCCTTTGGCACGATTGTGTTGCATGTCACCCCAGAATCGGCCGAGAATGGACCGCTTGCCATCGTTCAGGATGGCGACATGATTACCTTGGATGTTGAAAAACGTTTATTGCAATTAGAGCTTGATGATGCAGAAATTGCGCGTCGCATCGCTGCTCTTGAGACACCAGCAAAGCGTTTGAATATTCCAGAAACAGGTTATCGTCATCTCTATCAAACGACGGTTACGCAAGCAGATGTTGGGTGTGATTTTGACTTTATGGTTCCCTCTGCACATGGCGTGGTACCACTTCTAAAGGGAAAATGAGATGCTATTTAATCCAGCCGAGACTAAAGTTTTAATCGTTGGTGGTGGAACCATGGGGGCTGATGTTGCCCTAGTCTGTGCTCGTGGAGGGTGCGCAACCCAAGTTTTTGAATCGAGCGCTGAACGTCGCGCTCTATTGCCCAATTATTTTGAAACTAAATTGCAAGAAATTGGCTATTCGCATCGATTCCACTTACTCTCTGTCGTTGATTCGCTCAATCATTTTGACTGGTCAGAAATTGACTTGGTGATTGAGTGCGTTCCAGAAAAACTCGAAGTCAAGCAGGATTTATTTGCCCAACTCGAGCAGGTGGTTAACCCTGAAACTGTTCTAGCAAGTAATAGTTCTAGCTTTCCTATTAGTGAAATTGCCAAAGGTTTAAAAAGTCCTGCTCGCATGATTGGTTTGCATTTTTTTATGCCCGCACATTTGGTTCCTTGTGTGGAGGTGATCTATGGTGAAAAAACATCACGTTTGGTAGCAGACAGTTTGAGTCGCTTAATGACCGCGTGTGGCATGATTCCCGTTACAGTCAAAAAAGATCTGCCAGGGTTTTTGGCCAATCGCTTGCAACATGCACTCTCTCGTGAAGCTTTTGATCTGATCGATGCGGGGATTGTAACCCCCGAGGATGTTGATAAAGCAGTACGTTTTGGTTTCGGGTTTCGTTACTTGGCTGCAGGCCCAGTATTACAGCGTGATCATGCTGGTGTTGAGGTTCATGCCGCGGCCGGAGCCAGTATCTACCCCTCCTTGAATAACAAAGGTGAGATTGCACAATGCCTTAAGGAAAAAGTAGATTCTGGAAATCTGGGAATGAAAACAGGCCAAGGGTTTTATTCCTGGGATGCCGAGGCGATCAAAGCAGAGCGCCAGCGGTATGATGATTTGCTTCGTGCCGGTTTGAAACTCTTACAAAAAGAACTTCCTGAAATCAAATAAAGTGAGCACGCCGGTTCGCATTTGGGATTTGCCAACGCGGCTATTTCATTGGGCTTTGGCGATCTGTATTGTGCTCGGTATTGTGTTTGTAAAAATCGGCGGTAATGCTATTCAGTGGCATGCCTATTGTGGCTATACTGCGCTGGCACTGATCTTGTTTCGCATCATTTGGGGTTTTGTGGGTTCGCAGTATGCACGGTTTGCTAATTTCATTCCCAGCCCCGCAACGCTAATTGCTTTTCTTCGGGGTCAAGTCGATGGCGGACTTGGTCATAACCCGCTCGGCGCCTTATCCGTCATCGGTTTATTACTTGTCGTTTTAATTCAGGCTCTGACAGGCCTATTTGCCGATGATGATATTTTTTTCCAGGGACCACTTGCAAAATATGTATCAAATAGTACGGTCGCACTACTCACTAGTATTCATCGCTTCAACCAATACTCAATATTTGCTTTGGTCGGACTGCATATTGCCGCAATCTCGTACTACTATTTCGTGAAACGAGAAAACTTAGTCCGACCTATGGTCACTGGCGATAAATTAATCACCTCTACTCTAAACTTACAAGAGACGGTTGATACATCCCGCCAACGCATGATGGCACTGGCAATATTTTTGTTGATTATTCTCGGCTTATATCTCCTGATTGCTTAATCAGAGAATATAGGCCGAGTTGTGGCGAATAATTACTTCTTACGGAAATCGTCGTGACAGGCTTTGCAGGTTTGACTCGTTGCCCCCAAGGCCCTTTTCAAGTTCTCCGGATTGCCTGATTGAGCGGCAGCATTTAACTCCGCTACAGCAGCTTGCATACGATCAGCAGCTGTCTTGAACTTGGCACTTTCCTTCCAAATGGCTGGTTCAGCCTTACCACCTTCTGTCCCAGGACCAAATGCTTGCCAAGGTAAGCTTGAGAGCGTACTGATAATGGCGGCATTTCGGGCCACATCCTCTTTGTTATAGGGTACCTCACCCTTCACCACTGCAGACAATCGCCCCATATGGGCGCCCATCAGAGCAAATGCGCTTTGGCGATATTTGATGGCATCCTCTGGCTTAGCAAATTGAGCCATCGCTGGCGCGGCCAAGGTAAGGGCAAGTACCGGAATGAGAGCTTTGATGGAAATGCGAAGTGATTGAGTATTCATAAATCCTCCATGAGACTGATTAGAAATAATCCTAGTTCAAGAATACTCCAATTCTGTGAAGCCCATATTTCAGGGGTGCCCAAAAAGTTAGGACCCAAAAAGCATTCTTATTGGGTAGGTGAGGCCCCGCACGATCGAAATGAAGAACTCACTTAAGGGAACCATCCACCATTGAGAAATAATTCCGGTAAACACGAGTCCCAACACAATAAAAAAGCCCCAGGGCTCTAATTTACCTAATAACAGGGCTTGGCGGTACGGTAACAAGCCTGCCAAAATGCGGCCACCGTCCAATGGGGGGAGGGGAAATAAATTAAAGACCAAGAGTCCAATGTTCCAAAAGACCCCCGCCTTAGCCATGGAGATCAAAAACGGCTCATTAATACCTGACCCTTGAAGCAAAATCCAAGCAATAGCCCAAGCGATCGCCTGAAAAAAATTAGAACCAGGCCCAGCGAGTGCGACCCAAATCATATCGATTCGAGGATTGCGCAAGTGATCAAAGCGTACTGGAACCGGTTTAGCATAACCAACCAAGAAGGGGGAGTTTGCCAAAATCAGTGCAATCGGGATTAAAACAGTGCCAATCGGATCAATATGTTTTAGGGGGTTAAGTGTGACACGACCAAGCAAGAAAGCAGTGTTGTCGCCAAAGCGTTTGGCTGCATAGCCATGAGCAGCCTCATGAATCGTAATGGCAAAAACCAAGGGAATCGCATTAATTGCAATAGCTTGGATAGAATAGTCAGAAATCATATTAAGATCATATCGAGAGGAGACTATTGTGACCGATGAGAAGAAACCCCTAGTTAAATCCGCCGTGAAGGCACCTAAGCTTCCAGCCCGCCCACCGGTCGGGAAGGGCCCTCAAAGTATGGGGGGCAAGCCACAACAAGGATTTGGGGGTGGTAAGGGCATGATGCGAAAAGCTGGTCGGGGCCGATAATCACCTAAAGTGTGGATAATATTGACTATATCGTTTAGATAAAGGGGCAGACCATGAACGAATGGCAAAATGAAAGCAAAGACGTCATCAACAAAAAGATGATTACCCTAATTGTGATGTTGGCAGCCGCTACCAGCCTAGCGATTTTGTTTGCCTTGGTTGCAGCCCATATGGGTTACGTATTTGGTTAAATGTCAGTGCTTCTAGCACGATGATGTAAGCCGGTATCACTTGCCATGATGTCAAGTAATTCCGCAAGTTATTCACCTCCCGGGGGTATCAAAGCCCCTGCTGCACTCCAACAAATTCTTCAGCAAGCCGGCATTGTCGTTAACGGTACTCAAGCTTGGGACATGCAAGTTCATGACCCGATGGTTTTTGATCGGATTTTACAAACATGGTCTTTGGGCCTTGGTGAGTCCTACATGGATGGGCAATGGGACTGCCAGCGTCTAGACGAGTTCTTTTATCGTTTAATGCGTGATGAATTAGATGAGAGCGTGCAGGGTTTCGCTAAAGTCCGCCTTCTTTATGAAATCGCCCGCTCCAAACTATTTAATTTGCAATCCAAAGATCGAGCCTTTCAGGTGGGTGAGCAGCACTATAACGCGGGCAATGATCTGTTTGAGGCCATGCTTGATCCACGCATGATCTACTCCTGTGCTTACTGGGCTCATGCAAAGGATTTAACCGAGGCACAAGAACATAAACTTGATTTGATTTGTAAGAAGCTCCAGTTAAAGCCAGGTGAGTCGCTATTAGAAATTGGTTGTGGTTGGGGTGGGTTGGCTAAATTCGCGGCGGAGCGCTATGGTGTGAAGGTTTTAGGTATCACCGTATCGAGCGAGCAGCGGGCCTTAGCTATCGAACGTTGCCAAGGTCTTCCAGTTGAAATTCGTTTAATTGATTATCGAGATCTTACGGGATCGTTCGATAAGATCGTTTCAGTTGGGATGTTTGAGCACGTTGGGCAAAAAAATTATGCAGAGTACTTTGATATCGCTCATCGCTTGTTAAGTGATCAAGGAATTTTTCTCTTGCACACCATCGGCAGTTACGCAACGGTTAAAAAAACGGATGCTTGGATTGATCGCTATATCTTTCCGAATGGGCATTTACCATCTTTAGTGGAGTTATCGCAAGCATTAGAGCGCCGGTTTTTGGTCGAGGATTTGCATAACTTTGGACACGACTACGACAAAACGCTGATGGCATGGTTAAGTAATTTTGAGCGCGCTTGGCCGCAGTTACAAACCCAGTATTCCAAGCGTTTTTATCGGATGTGGCGCTATTACCTGTGCTGTTGCGCTGGATTTTTCCGCTCTGGCCAAGGGCAACTATGGCAACTGGTGTTAACTAAGCGCGAACGCCAGCAAACCTATCTGGGCTATCGTCCCAGTTTCTAATCCCTCATAATCCCAGTTATGGGAATGTCTACTACTTCTGTATCCATTGCCGCCATCTTTTTTGGAGCCGGCCTCGGGGCGCTCTTACGCGCCTGGTTTAATGTTCTTGCCGAATCATTTTCTTCTACGATCCCCGCGGGAACCTTAATCGCTAATCTCCTTGGCGCCTATCTAGTAGGTATTGCTTTGGCGTATTACATGGATCAACCAACGATTTCTCCACAATGGCGACTTTTTATCATCACCGGGTTCTTGGGTGGGCTGACTACGTTCTCAAGCTTCTCGGCAGAGGTTGTGCAGTTGATGCAGCGAGATCAATTGATGCTCGCTTTAGGCCTCGCCCTCATGCATGTCTGCGGATCCTTATTACTAACTTTTCTAGGGATTTGGACTGTCCATGCTCTCAAATAAAACCAAAAAATCCCAGGATTGCACCGAGTCCAATTAGATAGAGAGGATGACGCTTACTGAGCAAGACAAACAGAATGCTAAAGATGGTTAATGCATAGGCTGCCCAATTGCCATTAATGCGAATGGCAATTTGCCAGGCAGATGAAAGCACTAAGCCAACTGCAAGGGCGCTTGCTGAGTACTCAATGGTTTTTTTCCACTGCAAATGTTGCAGTTTTGCGATCACCCGCTGTAGATAAAAAATCAAAATACACGATGGCCAGCAAACGGCTAAAGTTGCTAAGAGGGCGCCCGCTAAGCCAAAGGCATTCCAACCAATTAAGGTAACGGTTAATAGATTAGGCCCCGGTGCCGCTTGCGCAATCGCAAAGTAATGAATGAAGGTTTGAGGATCGATCCAACCCTCTTGGTTGACCGAAATGTCATATAAGGTTGGGAGGAGAGCGTTGACCCCGCCAAATGCAATTAATGAGAACAACGACAGTTTGATAAACAGTCCTAAGAGGCCGATCATCATCGCGCTTTTCTCCAAGCAACCAATAGCGCAAGCGGCAAGGTGATGGCAACGACCCAGCCAAGCGCTAACTGATAGATCGTAGCAATCACGATGCTAATCAAAATCACCATTAGCATTGGTGGGTAACTCAATTCATCTTTGAGCATCTTAAATCCTGTAGCAGCGATTAAGCCAACCCCCACCGAAGAGATGCCTCGCAAAATACCTTGCACCCGCTCAAACTCTCCGTAATGGTCGTAGAGTAAGGCCAGCAAAATCACAACGGTCATGGGAGCCAGCATCAACCCACCAACAGCGGCGAATGCTCCTCGTACGCCCCCAAAACGCTCGCCTACACACACCGCAAGGTTAACAATATTAGGACCAGGAACTAACTGACAGACTCCCAAGAGCGCATTGAACTCTTGAGAGCTGAGCCATTGTTTTTGCTCCACCAAGGTTCTCCTGGCCCACGGCAGAACGCCACCAAAGCCCGATAAACCAATGAATGTGAAAGTAATGAATAAATGAGCTGGGCTGAGCCGCATGGCTTATGAATTGGCAGGGTAGGGCATCGGTACAGGCTTGCCATTGAGCCAGGCATTAAGCGTATCGACAAGACCTTGGGCAAAACCCTGAAAAATAGGCTCAGCCACAAAGCCTAAATGGGGGGTCATTAGTAAATTTGGGATGCGATGCAGTTCAGAGTCTTTTGGAAGTGGTTCTTGATCAAAGACATCGAGGGCAGCCTGACCTGGTCTACCGGATTTGAGAGCCGCGATCAGATCATTGGTCACAATCAGGCTTGAGCGCGAGGTATTTACCAAGATAGAGTCTGCTCGCATCATCGCTAAGCGATCCCGATGAATGAGGCCTTTGGTGCGCTCGCTGGCAACCAAATGCAAACTCACAATTTTTGAGGTTTGAAGAAGGGTTTCTAGTGGCAAGAACTCACAACCGGCTACCTTGGCGCGTTCGTGGGTCATATTCGGACTCCAGCAAACCAATTCCATTCCAAATGCAGCGCCTACTTTGGCGACTATGCTGCCGATGCCGCCTAGTCCAATAATCCCAAGACGTTGCCCGTTAAGTATGGGCAAGACCGAGTGGGCATTACGCCATTGCCCGTCACTCATCATCTGAGACTGATCGACCACCTGCTTACTGGCAGCCAGAATGAGGGCCCAAGTTAGCTCAGCGGTAGTTTCTTTGGATGGCCCGCCACGTGTACAAGCGACCGTGACCCCTTGATTGAGGAGTGCAGCATGATCAAGTAAGCCATTACGGACCCCAGTAAAAACAAACAACTTGAGCTTTGGTAGGCGCTTGATGAGCGATGCATCAAATGGGGACCGATCACGAACTAAGGCAATGGCATGCGCATCTTGCACGGCCTGGAAGAGGGATTCACCATCAAGGGGCTCATGGAAAAATCGCACATCGGCACGCGCTTGAATCCGCGACCAATCCGCATAGCTTTGTAAGCAGCGCTCGTAGTCTCCTAAGACAGCAATAATCGGTTTGGTATGCATAGAAATTCGCAGAATCAATGAATAAATCGATGATAATTGATGTTTAACCGTGATCTTGAGGAAACAAAATGATTCTAGAAGTAGTTGATATTCGTATCGATGAAGGTAAGCAAGCTGAATTTAATGAGGCAATTTTACGAGGAGTTCGTACCACCATTGCCCCTGCAAAGGGTTTTCGGGGCTTTAAAGTTAATCACAGCATTGAGTCACCCGATCGCTACTTGCTAATGATTTATTGGGACACCCTCGAGAACCATATGGTGGATTTTCGGGGATCTCCAGCATTTACCGAGTGGCGCAGCATTGTGGGCCCATTTTTTACCCAAGCGCCTGCTGTTGAGCATTTCAATTTAGTCGGTAAGTCCGACTAGGTTCAACTAAGCTTGATTTTTCTTGGGCTTGAGTCTGCCCTGGGGCTTAGCAGCAAGGCTGGGCTCTAGAGTTTCGCGTTCATCAAAAACGAAGCAATCGCCCACATAGTGATCGCCACCAATATCTTCAAAGTATTGCAAGATCCCACCATCCAATTGATAGCTGTGCTCAAGACCACGTTCTCGCAAATATAACCCTGATTTTTCACAGCGGATTCCACCTGTACAAAAACTGACCAAAGTCTTATCACTTAGTTCCGGGAGATGCGCCTCAATTGCTTGCGGAAATTCACTGAATTTATTGATGTTGAAATGCAATGCATTCTTGAATGTTCCGTATTCCACCTCAAATCCATTGCGCGTATCAATCATCACTACAGGGCGCCCCAGATCATCTTGGCCCCGATCAAGCCATTCTTTTAATTTCTGCGGAGAGATAAACTTCGCCCGACCTTTTTCCGGGGCGATCGTCGGATGATTCATGCGAATAATCTCTTTTTTGATCTTAACTAAAAGCTTACGAAATGGTTGCGTTGCTGACCAACTGTCCTTTGTTTGAAACGATGCCAGTCGTGGATCATCTCGTAAAAAGGCCAGAAAACTCTGAATGTTGGTCTCGAGACCAGCCAGAAATAAATTAATCCCTTCTTCTGATAGCAGAATTGTTCCTTTGAGGTGAAGCTCTGAGGCAACTTGATAGAGTGATTCTTTTAGTTGATCAAGCTCGCCTAGACGGACAAACTGATAGCCAGCAATATTGAGGATGGAAAGGGCGTTTGAGCCCGGACGCTCATGATTCATGCCTGTATTATCGACCAAGTTTATCGGTACACTTATAGCACTGATACCAACCCCATCATTTAATGAAAAACGATCGTTTAATTCCCTACCAACCCCTAGATTTAGCGGAGCCCGCAGATCTGGTTGCCGAGATCCGCAAACGTCGCGGTGGCCAGCTGATTAATCTGGATCGGATGCTGTTGCATAGTGAGCCAGTAGCCCGCGGCTGGAATCATTTTATTGGTAATGTGCGCCAGCAACTCTCACTCGATCCCAAGTTACGTGAACTGGGAATGTGTGGTGTTGCAGTTCTCAATGGTGCCGAGTATGAGTTCTTCCATCATGCCCCACCTTTTCTGAAAGCGGGAGGCACACAAGCCCAAGTCGATGCAATGAGGTATTTGGGAGGTAACAACTTTGACCCTAGCTCCTTTAGCCTATTAGAGCGAGACGCTCTCGAGCTAACCTTACAAATGACCCGAGCCATTCAGGTTGATCCTGCATTGATGAAGCGCCTGCAAGAAGCCTTAGGTAATACTGCATTAGTTGAGTTGGTAACGGTGATTGCAGCGTACAACATGGTGTCACGCTTTCTGATTGCTTTAGATATTCATCCCGAAGATCAGGCTCCCAAGGCTTAAGTAATGGATCGTCAAATTATTCGGGTGGTTCCAAGTGTTGCAACCTCTGATGGGGCGGGCGTTCGCTTACGTCGCAGTTTGGGCGGTCAAGATCGGCAGCGCCTAGATCCATTTTTGATGCTCGATGAGTTTTCATCCAACGATCCAAATGATTATGTTGCTGGATTTCCACCCCATCCGCATCGCGGTTTTGAAACCGTGACCTATATGCTCGAGGGTCACATGTTGCATGAGGATCACTTGGGTAATCGTGGCCACTTAAAAAGTGGTGGCGTGCAATGGATGACGGCCGGTCGCGGAATAATTCATTCAGAAATGCCCCAGCAAGAAAGTGGTGCGATGCGCGGGTTTCAGCTTTGGATTAATTTGCCCGCTCGCGAAAAAATGAAGCCCGCAGGGTATCAAGATATTCAAGATATATCCATTCCAAGAGTTCATTTACCGAAAGGTGGATTAGTTAAGGTGATTGCTGGGGAGTGCCAGTTACCTGATGGCACTGTGATCCAGGGCCCGATTCATGGATTAAGTACCGAACCTTTATTTTTTGATATTCACCTCTTGGGTCATGAGACGTTTAGTCATCCAATACCAGTCTCGCACCATAGCTTTCTCTATGTCTACGAAGGTGATTTAGCCCTTGGTGGTCAAGTGGAGCGAGTACCACGTCAGGCGGCGCTCGTTTTGGGTGAGGGCGATCAAGTGACTATGCAATCTGGCGCTCAGGGGGCTAAAGCTATTTGGCTTGCTGCAAAACCACTCCATGAACCGATTATTCAGCATGGCCCTTTTGTCATGAATACCCAAGAAGAGATTATGCAGGCAATTGCAGACTATCAACAGAATCGACTAACTACTCCCTAAGAGCAAGCCATGAGTCTTTATCAACAACTACTCCAGCGTGCTGCTGAACAAAAACCGATTCGGATTGGACTAATTGGTGCCGGTAAATTTGGTTCGATGTATCTAGCCCAAATTCCTAGAACCCCTGGGGTGCAATTGGTCGCGGTGGCAGATTTGATGCCCGCGCTTGCTAAACAGAATTTATGTAACGTTGGCTGGGACGCAACTCAATTAGAGGCCTCATCAATTGATTCGGCGCTTCGTGAGCGTACATGCTATGTGACCGATGATTGGCAAGCGATTGTGCAGCACCCAGCGGTTGACGTTGTTGTGGAATGTACAGGTAATCCGATTGCAGCAGTTGAGCATTGTTTGCGGGCATTTTCAGAGGGTAAACACGTTGTGAATGTCACTGTGGAGGCAGATGCCTTTTGTGGACCCTTGTTAGCCAAAAAAGCGAGAGATGCGAACGTCATTTACTCCCTTGCTTTTGGCGATCAGCCGGCCTTAATCTGTGATCTGGTAGATTGGGCTCGCACCTGTGGCTTCCCAGTCGTGGCTGCTGGTAGAGGTCATCAGTGGTTGCCGCACTATGCGGATTCAACCCCAGAAACGGTCTGGAATTACTACGGTTTAACTACTGAACAGGCAAAACGGGGTGGTCTCAATCCCAAAATGTTTAATAGTTTTTTGGATGGTTCAAAACCTGCAATCGAATCCACTGCAGTCGCCAATGCGACGGGATTAGCTGTACCAAGTAACGGTCTTTTATACCCTCCAGCCAGTGTTGAAGATATTCCTGTCGTAACACGACCGATTTCAGAGGGTGGCCATTTAGAACGTAAAGGGATGGTTGAAGTGATCTCTTCTTTAGAAAAGGATGGCCGAAAAATACCCTATGACATTCGCATGGGGGTTTGGGTCACGGTTGAAGCAGAGACTGATTACATCAAGAATTGCTTTGAAGAGTACAAAGCCCATACCGATCCAAGTGGACGATATTTCACGCTGTATAAGCGCTGGCATTTAATCGGACTAGAGGTTGGTTTGTCGGTAGCCAGCGTTGCTCTCCGTAAAGAAGCAACCGGGGTGCCCTATTGTTGGAATGCCGATGTCATCGCAACCGCCAAGCGCGACCTAAATCCGGGTGATCAATTAGATGGTGAGGGTGGGTATACCGTTTGGGGGAAATTACTACCCGCTAAGAAATCGCATTCCATGGGCGGATTGCCTTTGGGCTTAGCGCATCAGATTAAAGTCATCAGACCGGTGAAAAAAGGACAAAGTCTTTGTTGGGATGATGTACTAATCGATAAAACCACCGATGCTTACAAAATTCGTATGGAAATGGAGCAATCGTTTAAGGGAGCGATTCTCTCTTAACAAATTTCTTATAAAGATCAATTCCAAATTTACAGATGGAAATAAATAACAGGGCTCCTAAAATATCGCCAATGAGCATCGCAATCGCATTGGAGAGACTACCACTCGGGATGCCCATTATTACAAACCACACTTGATGTAATCCGGTACTCAAAAGAGCAAAGACCAAAACGCTAATAGCGATTATCTGTATATTGAGGTTGCTCAAATCCGGATTAATTTTGAGATTATGAATCACGATTAGGCGGGCTAAATAGGGACTAAATCCTGAAATAAGGCCGATGCCAAGAATGCTAATCATGTCATCACCAAGATCGCGACCAAAAGTGATTAAGGTCGAGGCAATCGCAATCCCAAGTGCTCCAGACAAACCAAAAATAAGAACTAAAAATAGCCTGAGTCCTGCGGGAAGGTAAATCCAGTTGACACCAGGGGCTGCCTCTAAAAATGAGGTAAGCCAATCATTGGCATAAAAAAGAAGGCTATAAACGAGAGCGCAAGCAATGATTGTCTTTGCAGAAAGGATTGATTCCTTTGAATAATTTGCTTGGCTCATGAAAAATTGACAACGATTATTGCGATTCGAGTTTGTTTGGTATATGGTTCACATTTGTATGTTACTCACCAATTCTAATTAAATTCATGTCACACCGCTCTCTATCGTATTTACGTTTTCTCAACTGTTTGGATACTTTGGATCGGATCAATCCTGGAAAAAAATTAGATTCCATTGAGGAGCAGTTATTAAATCGGGCGATGTTAGCCTGGGATCGCCAGCAAACGATCTTGGTTGGAGACTTATTAGCTGCCCATGAGCTTGGCTCTCAGGCAACACTTCATGGACGGATCAAAAATTTGCAGGCGATGGGTTACATCAAGTTGTCAATTGATAAAGCCGATGCTCGCAAAAAGCACATCCTCCCAACGAAATTGGCTTTCAGCCACTACGAAAAGCTCTCCACGCAGATGGAGAGTGTTCTACAAACACCTTAAGTTGGCAGCTGTTTTAAACAGTTCCAACCTTAAATTGGTGGAGTCGGCGGGAATCGAACCCGCGTCCGCAAACACGCTACAACAAGTTCTACATACTTAGTCTAATTATTTAATTTAACCAAGGCAACGCGAATCGACACGCTTTGCATTAGCGATTCACTCAGTTTTCGTATCAACTCTCGTGACGCGGGCTGATCTTATCTCTTGTATATGACCCTGACGTAGCTTGCGCTACCTGACCCAAGAGAGAATCAGTTCAGGGGCAGCCGCAATCAAGCGGCTAGTGCGTAACGTTCGTCGTTAGCAGTTATTGCATTCCCATTGATTTACGAGATAACGGGTCCTCGGTATGCCCTTGATGCTTTGTAATCCACGTCGAAACCATGTCGACCCCGAATTATTTTCACACTAGGACATTTATTTTAAGTCTTTGTGGAGTAATTTGCACACCTAATTGGCAAACAGAATTTGGCGCAGATCCTGTGGGCGATGAATCAGGTAGTCTGCACCCCAGGCGTGCGGCGGCTCTTCGCACCCACAATAGCCATAGAGAGCGGCTGCTGTCTGCATCCCAGCAGCCTTACCAGACACAATGTCACGAATATCATCACCAATATAAATGGCTCTCTTTGGATCGACCTTAGCCAAGCGAGCGGCGTGCAAAATCGGTTCTGGATGGGGCTTGGAGTGGGGCGTGGTATCGCCTGAGACCACGCAATGGGCTCTTTTTAGTAAGCCCATTTGCTCCGTGAGCGGTTGGGTGAATCGTTGTTGTTTATTGGTGACAATACCCCAAGGAATTTTTTGCTCATCAAGTTCTTGTAAAAGCGCTTCCATGCCCTCATACAGTTTGCTGTGAACCAAGAGCGCTTCCTCGTAAAAGTGTAAGAAGCGATCGCGCAAGGCAATGAACTCAGGATGATCGGGATCAATTCCAAAACTTTTCTGGATTAGTCCCCGCGCTCCAGCGGATGCCATGGGTCGGAGGACCTCATAGGCCATGGGCGGACGCTGATTGGCAATCAGCAGACGATTGGCTGCTGCAACTAAATCTGGTGCGGTATCCGCGAGCGTGCCATCGAGATCAAAAAAGACCCCCTCAAATACTGGCGTGCCCATTATTGAGGCTTGCGGGTTGCCATCATGTAATTCACATCCGTATCGCTACCCAAGCGATAAATTTGTGTGATGGGGTTATAGGTCATACCCTTGAGTTGCAATACCTCTAGGCCGGCAGTCCGAGTAAATTGTGCCAGTTCAGATGGCTTAATAAATTTCCCATACTGATGAGTGCCTTTGGGGAGGAGTTGCAAAATATACTCCGCGCCAATGATTGCAAAGAGGTAGGATTTTGGATTGCGATTGAGGGTAGAAAAGAAGAGATGCCCACCAGGTTTACAGAGATTTGCACACGCTTGCACCACGGAGGCTGGATCGGGTACATGCTCAAGCATTTCCATGCAGGTGACCACGTCATATGAATGGGGCTCTTCTTTTGCTAAATCCTCCGCTGAAATCGAGCGATATCGCACGGTAGTACCGCTTTCTAATTGGTGCAATTCAGCGACCTTGAGCGCTTTGGTCGATAAATCAATACCAGTTACTGTTGCCCCTGACTTGGAGAGCGATTCAGCCAGAATACCGCCACCACATCCGACATCGAGAACTTGTTTGCCTTCTAAACTGGTGATCGATTTAATCCAATCAAGTCGCAAGGGGTTAATCGCATGCAAAGGTTTGAATTCACTGGTCGGATCCCACCAGCGATGCGCTAAGGCGCTAAATTTATCAATCTCACCTTGGTCAACATTGCTCATTGAAAATACCATTTAAAGGAATAAGTAAGACTATACAAAAAAAGCAATAAAAAAGCCCGGCGAGCCGGGCTTTTAGTGTCCAGTGGACTAAATTACTTAACAGCTTGTGTACCAACTACTTCGATTACAGCACGACGGTTCTTGGCACGGCCTTCAGCAGTTGCATTGCTAGCGACTGGATCAGCTTTACCTTTACTTTCGGTGTAAACGCGGGTTGGATCAACCTCTCCAGCATTGGTCAAAAACGCTTTAACAGCATTGGCACGACGCTGACCGAGGGCAATGTTATAAGCATCAGTACCAACACTGTCCGTGTAACCAACAACGATGACCACCTCAAGCTTCATCTTTTTGATGTCTTGAGCGAGTTTGTTCAGGGTTGCAACACCTTCCGCCTTGAGAGTCGACTTATCAAAGTCAAACAAAGTATCGGCTTGTAAAGTGATTTTCTTCTGAGTTACTTTACTTGGAGCTGGTTTTGCAGGAGCAGCAGCAGGCTTAGGGGCGAGCCAGCCGTCGCAATTTGGAGCGGCGGTTGCTGGGGTCCAGCTAGCGTCACGCCAGCAGAGTGTACCGTCACCGTTTCTCCATGGAGTGCCGGTGGAGTTTACCCAGTTATCAACATTCTTTGGCTGGGCCATGACTGAACCGGCAGAAATCGTAATCACTGCAGCAAGCATCAGTTTTAGGGTTTTGTTCATTTTTTATCCTCAAAAAACATTTAATAAATTAATGCAACCGAATCGCCTAAAAGCCCAAAAAAGCCCAAAGCGCTACAACATAAATAGTTACCAACTATCAGAATATTAGCACAGGTTATGGGCCTGTGAAATGATATTATTTCGAGATGGAACAAGCCGCTAAAGAAACTCTCCCGATATCCCTAGAAGACGAAATGCGGCGGTCCTATTTGGACTACGCCATGAGCGTAATCGTCGGCCGAGCCTTGCCAGACGTACGGGATGGCTTAAAACCCGTACACCGCCGGGTTTTGTACGCCATGTATGAATTAAACAACGATTGGAATCGGGCTTTTAAGAAATCGGCCCGTATCGTGGGTGACGTGATTGGTAAATACCATCCCCATGGCGATACCGCGGTCTATGACACGATTGTCCGCATGGCCCAGGATTTCTCGTTGCGCTATATGTTGGTCGATGGTCAGGGTAACTTCGGATCGGTCGATGGCGATAATGCCGCTGCGATGCGTTATACCGAAATTCGTCTTCGTAAGATCGCCCATGAGCTATTAGCGGATCTGGATAAAGAAACCGTTGATTTTGGCCCTAACTATGATGGCAGCGAAAAAGAACCTCTTATCCTGCCTGCAAAAGTTCCTAACCTACTCATTAACGGCTCCTCTGGTATTGCGGTGGGGATGGCCACCAATATTCCTCCCCATAATTTGGATGAGGTGATCAAGGCCTGTCTGCATGTCTTGCATCAGCCGGATTGCACGATCGATGAGCTCATTGAGATCATTCCGGCGCCTGATTTCCCAACTGCCGGAATTATTTATGGCGTTCAGGGAGTTCGTGAGGGGTATCGTACTGGGCGTGGCCGAGTTGTGATGCGCGCCAAGACCCATTTTGAGGATATGGACAAAGGCCAGCGTCAAGCCATTATTGTGGACGAGTTACCTTATCAGGTGAACAAGAAAAACCTGCTTGAGCGCATTGCCGAGTTGGTCAATGAGAAAAAAATTGAGGGCATCTCGGATTTGCGCGATGAGTCTGACAAGTCGGGAATGCGAGTCGTGATTGAGCTCAAGCGCGGTGAGGTGCCCGAAGTCGTTCTCAATAATTTATACAAGAGTACTCAGCTTCAAGATAACTTCGGTATGAATATGGTCGCCTTGGTCGACAATCAGCCAAGGCTCCTTAACCTCAAGCAAATGCTCGAGTATTTCTTAGCGCATCGACGTGAGGTGATTACTCGGCGCACCATTTTCGAGTTACGTAAAGCCCGCGAACGGGGTCATGTGCTTGAGGGTTTAGCGGTTGCCCTTGCCAATATCGATCGATTCATTGCCATCATCAAGGCAGCCGCTAATCCAGTAGTTGCCAAACAGGAGTTAATGGCGCAGGCCTGGGACTCTTCGTTAGTGCGTGAGATGCTGGCCCGTGCTGAGGGCGAGGCTCCCGGTGGTCGCAATGCCTTCCGGCCCGAGGGCCTCTTGCCAGAATATGGCATGCAAGATAGCGGACTATATCGTTTGTCGGATGATCAAGCCCAAGAAATTCTGCAAATGCGCTTGCAGCGCTTAACTGGTCTTGAACAAGACAAGATCGTGAATGAGTACAAAGAGGTGATGGATCAGATTGCTGATTTATTGGATCTGCTCGCAAAGCCTGAGCGCGTCACCAAAGTCATTGAAACTGAGTTACTTGAGGTGAAGGCAGAGTTTGGTTCAGAAGGTAGCGACTCGGGTCGTCGTTCTTATATTGAAATGAACGCCACAGAGCTGTTTACTGAAGATCTAATTACTCCAACCGATATGGTGGTCACGCTTTCGCACGCTGGATACATGAAGAGTCAGCCGTTAAGCGAATACCGGGCGCAAAAGCGTGGGGGTCGAGGTAAGCAAGCTGCGGCTACTAAAGATGAGGACTGGATCGATACTCTGTTTGTCGCCAATACCCACGATACGATTTTGTGTTTCTCTGACCGAGGTCGGATGTATTGGTTAAAAGTTTGGGAGGTTCCCCAAGGAAGTCGGACTTCGCGCGGTAAGCCAATTATCAACATGTTCCCACTGGTTGAGGGTGAAAAGATTACAGTGATTCTGCCGATTCAGGGCTATCAAGAGGATCACTATGTATTTATGGCAACTCGTCGAGGCACCGTAAAGAAAACCCGTTTATCGGATTTTTCGAATCCTCGTAAGGCCGGAATCATTGCGGTTGACTTGGATGAAGGCGACTTTTTGGTTGGAGCAGCCATTACAGACGGTAAGCATGATGTGATGTTGTTCTCCGATGCAGGCAAGGCTGTTCGTTTTGATGAGAATGACGTACGACCCATGGGTCGTACCGCGCGTGGTGTCCGCGGCATGAATTTGTCGGATGGGCAAGAAGTGATTGCGATGCTAGTCGCTCCTGCCGAAGTTGCAGAGGGGTCAGTGGAAGCAGTTGAAGATGCCGCAGCACCAAATAGTGTGTTAACTGCGACCGCGAATGGTTACGGTAAGCGCACCCCGATTGCCGAGTACACCCGGCATGGGCGCGGCACGAAGGGCATGATTGCGATTCAGACCAGCGAGCGCAATGGTAAGGTAGTTGCGGCTGCTCTGGTTTCCCCAGAAGACCAAATTATGTTGATTACTACTGGTGGAGTACTCGTTCGTACTCGGGTTTCTGAGATTCGGGAGATGGGTCGCGCCACACAAGGCGTCACTCTAATTAATGTCGATGAGGGAACCCATTTATCCGGATTGCAGCGCATCGCAGAGAGTGATTCGGATGAGGAGGGCGACGACGTAGGCGATGAGCAAGGTAACAGCGAATCCGACACAGCGCCTGATGCCTAAGCAAAGCTTCGACTAACCGGACTTCATGATGAGTTTTGACCGCCGCATTTATAACTTCGCAGCGGGCCCAGCAACCTTGCCAAGTGAGGTTTTGGAACAAGCGCGCGATGAACTGTTGAATTGGCAGGGCCTCGGTGCCAGTGTGATGGAAATCAGTCACCGCAGCAAAGAGTTTATGGCGGTCTATGAAAAAACCTTAGCCGATCTTCGCGAGCTTATGCGCATTCCAAACGATTACGAAATCTTGCTCTTGCAAGGTGGGGGAATTGGTCAAAATGCGGCGATTCCGATGAACCTGATGCCCTTAGCCAAGAAACCCAAGGCAGATTTTGTGGTGACCGGGATTTGGTCTGAGAAATCAGTCAAGGAAGCGCAAAAATATGGGGAAGCTCACATCGCTGCGAGTTCCCAGGCGCAGGGGTTTCGGTCGATTCCAGATCAAAGAACATGGACCTTGTCCGAAGATGCGGCCTATGTGCATATCTGTGCTAATGAGACGATTGGCGGCGTTGAGTTCTCTGGGTTTCCAAAGCTTGGCAAGACCCCATTGGTTGCTGATATCTCGAGCAATATTCTTTCAAAAGCGATGAATGTGAGCGAGTGTGGCGTACTTTTCGCTGGCGCACAGAAGAATATTGGTCCCGCGGGGGTCACCATTGTGATTGTGCGCAAGGACTTGATGGGGCATGCGATGTCTATTACCCCCTCAATCTGGGATTGGGCCAAGGAGGCGGCTAATCAATCGATGTTCAATACTCCACCCACTTTCCCAATTTATGTTTCGGGCTTAGTATTTGAATGGATCAAGCGGCAAGGTGGGGTAGAAGAGATGGAGCGCCGTAGTCAATTGAAATCAAACATGCTCTATGAGTTGATTGATGGAAGCTCCTTGTATGAAAATCGCGTGGATCCAATATGTCGCTCGAGAACAAACGTCACATTTTTTCTGAAAGATGAAGGTTTAAATGCAGAGTTTTTGGAACAATCCAGTGCTGCAGGTTTGGCAGCCCTCCGAGGTCATAAGGCTGCAGGAGGGATGCGCGCTAGTATTTACAATGCCATGCCAATTGCTGGCGTTGAGACTTTGGTGGAGTTCATGCGTGAGTTCGAAAGGCGTGCCTAATGTCAAATGATGATCAGCGCTTAGCTCCGCTACGTGCCCAGATTGATGCGATCGATCAAGAGCTTTTGGAGCTTTTATCGAAGCGCGCAAAGGCGGCCCAAGCGGTTGGTCATATTAAAAATGAGTCATCAGCCCCTATTTTTCGTCCTGAGCGAGAGAGCCAGGTAATCCAGAATGTTTTACAAAAGAATCCTGGCCCGTTGCTGCCAGATGGTCTTGCTGCGATCTGGCGCGAGATCATGTCAGCATGTCGTGCACTTGAATCCAAGCAAACTATCGCTTATTTGGGTCCAACCGGTACCTTCTCGGAACAGGCGGCGCATGAATTTTTTGGGCAGTCGATTGACGGCTTGCCATGTGCGAGTTTGGATGAGGTGTTTAAGGCGGTTGAAAAAGGGGTCGCTACTTTTGGGGTAGTGCCTGTTGAGAACTCCAGTGAAGGAGCTGTTTCGCGTACCTTGGATTTATTGCTAGAAAGTCCATTGCAAATTAGTGGTGAGATAGTCTTGCCCATTCGGCATCACCTCTTAACCAAGCATGGAAGTTTGGATGGTGTAAAAACAGTTTGCGCTCATGCTCAGGCCTTGGCTCAATGCCAACAATGGTTAAGCATGCATGCGCCTCAATTGCATCGGCAGGCTGTTAGTAGTAATGCCGAGGCTGCACGGATGGCCAGTCAAGATCCAAGTATTGCCGCGATTGCTGGTGAGCCGGCTCAATTGGCTTATGGTTTGCAAATTGTTTCAGCGCAGATTCAAGATGATCCAAACAATCGTACACGGTTTGTCGTGATCGGCCAATATGCATGTCAACCATGCGGTCATGATCAGACATCTTTGGTGCTATCGGTCGCCAATCAACCTGGAGCCGTTCATCATTTGTTAGGTCCATTAGCAAAACATGGAGTGTCCATGACGCGGTTTGAATCACGACCAGCCCGCAATGGGTCTTGGGAATACCATTTTTATATCGATATTGATGGGCATGCGAGTAATGGCAAAGTAGCCACGGCAATTGCTGAGTTAAAAATGATTGCTGCCTTTTATAAAAACCTGGGCTCCTATCCGCGCGCTAAAAATTAAGACTTTCATTCATGACCAAAAAAATTGGCTTAGATCATGTGCATGAAATTGCACCCTATGTTGGTGGTAGACCCATCAGCGAAGTGGCGCGGGAGTTTGGCTTAGAAGAAAGCGCGATCGTGAAGTTGGCCTCCAATGAAAATCCATTGGGTATGCCAACGTCGGCTAAGGAAGCAATGTTGCGGGCCGCCAATGATCTAGGCCGCTATCCAGATTCCAATGGTTTTGAGCTTAAGCGCGTTTTATCCAAGCGGCTGGGGGTTCCAGAAGACTGGATTACCTTGGGAAATGGTAGCAATGATATTTTGGAGCTTACCGCTAGAGCGGTAGCACACACTGGTGATGCTGTCGTATTTTCTAAACACGCGTTTGCAGTTTACCCTTTGGCAACGCAAGCGATTGGCGCAAAAGCAGTGGAGGTTGCTGCTGATGCAAGTTACGGGCATGATCTGCCGGCCATGCTGCAGACCATTCGATCACTCGGGGAGACTGCCAAGTTGGTATTTGTAGCGAACCCAAATAATCCAACCGGTAGTTACTTGCAGCCAAAAGCGATTGAAGCATTTATATCTGCGATGCCTGCGCATGTCGTGGTGGTGTTAGATGAGGCATATAACGAGTACCTTGCCCCAGAGCAGCGCTACGACGCGATTGCTTGGGTAAAAAAATATCCTAATTTAGTAGTCTCACGCAGCTTTTCAAAAGCCTACGGATTAGCAGGGTTACGTATTGGATATGGTATCGCGCAACCCCATTTAACTGATTTATTAAACCGGATTCGACAGCCATTTAATGTGAATAGTTTGGCGCAAGCCGCTGCTATTGCAGCTCTAGGTGACGAAGCATTTTTACAGCGAGGCTATGAACTAAATCGAGCCGGTTATCAACAATTGATACAGGCATTTGAGCAAATGGGCTTAACCTATCTGCCCTCATCTGGAAATTTTGTTTTAGTGAGGGTGGGCGATGATGACGAAGCGGGTGCACGCGTCAACCGTGAGCTATTAAAGAGGGGTGTGATTGTACGACCCGTTGGTAATTATGGGCTACCTCAGTGGCTCAGAATCTCGATTGGTTTACCAGAAGAGAATACTATTTGCATTCAAGCGCTTGGCGCCATTTTAAGTAAGCCACAGGGTACTGCATGAGCCAAAATCAGTTTGGAACAGTCGCCATTGTTGGCGTTGGTTTGATTGGTGGATCGATCGGCTTAGCGCTCAAAAAGGCAGGGGTCGTTACTGAAGTGATCGGCGTCGGTCGAAGTGAAAGCAATCTTGAAGAGGCCAAAAAATTAGGGGCGATTGATCGCATCGATGATCTTGTGGGCGCAAGTAAAAAAGCCCAGTGGATTATTTTGTGCGTGCCTGTTGCGCAAATGCGCGCATGTTTTCAAACGATTGAGCCACATCTCAATCCGCACACATTGATTACTGACGCCGGTAGTACTAAAAGTGATCTGATTGTGGCGGCTAAAGAGGTTTTGGGTAAGAAGGTCTGTCAATTTGTTCCGGCCCATCCCATTGCAGGTGGTGCGCAGCATGGTGTGGTGGCAGCGAAGGCCGATTTATTTCAGGGAAAACAAACCATTATTTGTCAGTTGCAAGAGAACTCGGCAGCAGATGTGGCTCTGGTTGAGAGTTTTTGGCAGGCATTGGGTTCGCGTATCAAAAGGATATCGGCGATTCAGCATGATGCAATCTACGCAGCGGTTTCGCATTTGCCTCATTTGCTGTCATACGCATTAATGACGAGCGTGCTGAACTCCGAAGATGCTGAGCAAAAGCTTGGCCACGCTGGGGCTGGATTTCGGGATTTCACGCGGATTGCCGCTTCGAGCCCTGAGATGTGGCGCGATATTTGCCTTGCTAATAAATCAGCGATTTTGAAAGAGCTAGACCAGTATCTCGTGATTGCAAATGCTCTTCGTGACCTGATTGCCAAGGAGGATTCGCAAGCGCTCGAGAAGGTTTTTCTGAAAGCCAGTGAAGCTCGCAAACGGTGGGAAGAGTCGTAATGGCGAGCGAGTCATTGCAGATTGGACCTTTCCAAGGCGCCAAGGGTCAGATGACCCTGCCTGGATCAAAAAGTATTTCGAATCGCGCCTTGTTGCTTGCTGCGTTATCAAGCGGTACGACTACTCTTAAGCAATTACTTGATGCCGATGATACTCAGGTGATGCGCAACGCCTTGCGTCAATTGGGCGTAAAGGCTGAGGATCATGGTCATGATTGTGAGGTGACAGGTTGCGCTGGCATTTTCCCAGTCAAGCACGCCGACTTATTTATGGGAAATGCCGGAACTGCCATTCGGCCGCTCACTGCAGCATTAGTCATGCAAGAGGGCGAGTATCGACTCTCTGGAGTACCGCGGATGCACGAGCGACCGATTGGTGATTTAGTTGACGGACTCTCGCAAATTGGCGCGCAGATTGATTATGAGCAAGTGGTCGGTTATCCGCCGATTCAAATCCATGCAGGCAAGCTTGTCTTGCCAGAGGTGATTCGGGTTAGGGGCGATGTCTCCAGCCAATTTCTAACGGCTTTATTGATGGCACTGCCTCTCGTAGCCCGTAAACCAATTCAGATCGAAGTGATCGGTGAATTAATTTCTAGACCATACATCAACATCACAATTCAATTGATGGCCCGGTTTGGGGTTGAGGTAAGCAACCCAACGCCCAATCAGTTTGTGATTGCGCCCACTCAAGCTGGGGCCGTATACAAAAGCCCTCAAACACTCTGGGTCGAGGGCGACGCATCCTCCGCATCTTATTTTTTGGCTGCCGGCGTTCTAGGCCGTGGTCCAGTGCGCGTTCTTGGGGTTGGTAAAAATAGCATTCAGGGGGATATTGCCTTCGCAGATGCCATCGAACAAATGGGAGCAAGAGTGCTACGTGGCGATGATTTTCTTGAGACCAGCGGCGTTATTCATGTCGATGGAAGATTGCGAGGGATTACGATTGACTGCACCACAATCCCAGACGCAGCGATGACTCTCGCTATGATGGCATTATTTGCTCAAGGAAAAACTCGCTTAGAGAAGATCGCCAGCTGGCGGGTCAAAGAAACAGACCGAATTGCGGCCATGGCAACCGAGTTGCGTAAATTAGGGGCAGTGGTTCATGAGGGCGAGGATTTTATTGAGATTCATCCATTAACTGATGAGCAATGGCAGACTCCACCGCAGGGAATCGATACCTATGATGATCATCGGATGGCGATGTGTTTTTCTCTAGCAGCATTTGGTCCAAAGCCAATCTTAATTAATGATCCTTTATGCGTTGCTAAAACCTTTCCGCATTACTTTTCAGAGTTAGCACGAATCACGTATTAATTTCCTATAAAGGAGTATTGGGTTGAGTCTTCCCCCGGTTATCGCAATTGATGGACCTACTGCCTCAGGTAAAGGTACCGTGGCCATGCAAGTTGCCAACCGTCTTGGGTTCCATTATTTAGATAGCGGCGCCCTGTATCGTCTAGTAGCGCTTGCTAGCCAGCAAAAGGGTATTTCACCTTCCGATTGCCGCGCCTTGGGTGGGCTTGCCCTCACTATACAGATTGAGTTTAAAAATGGACTCATTTTCTTGGATGGTGAGGATGTCACAGAGGCGATTCGAGACGAATCCATTGGGGTTTTGGCGTCCCAAATTGCCGTTTATTCAGAGGTGAGAGATGCCCTTTTGGCCCTCCAAAGAGGGTTTCGGAGGGCTCCAGGCTTGGTGGCGGATGGTCGGGATATGGCTAGCCGTATCTTTACAGACGCTGTTTTGAAGGTATTTTTAACGGCCAGTGTGCAGGCTCGGGCGGAGCGTCGATATAAGCAATTGATCGCTAAGGGAATTTCTGCTAGAATGGATGTCCTTTTGCAAGATTTGCAGGAACGAGACGCTCGAGACATTCAACGAGCAACCGCGCCTCTAAAACAAGTTAAAGGGGCGCATTTGCTCGATACCTCGAACTTATCGATTGATCAGGCAGTTGAGCAGGTACTGTCTTGGTACCAAGAAGTAAATAGAAATTAGAAGTGGAAGTAGAAGTTGAAGTTTGGCGCTTAAGTTGGCACCTACGGTAAAAACCGCTAGCTTGAGTTTTATTAACCTAACCCGTCAGTAATTGGCGGCACAAAGTGAACCTCATGTCTGAATCTTTTGCAGCACTATTTGAAGAATCCCTAACCCGTTCTAATATGAAAACCGGCCAGGTTATTTCGGCCGAAGTCGTTCGTATTGATCATAATTTTGTGGTTGTGAATGCCGGCCTAAAGTCCGAAGCATTCATACCCGTTGAAGAATTCCAAAACGACCAGGGCGAGCTCGAAGTCAACCCTGGCGATTTCGTATCTGTCGCAATTGACGCCTTAGAAAATGGCTATGGCGATACGATTTTGTCACGCGACAAAGCAAAACGCCTTGCGTCTTGGATGAACCTCGAGAAAGCTCTTGAAGGGGCTGAGATCGTTACCGGTACAGTGACCGGTAAGGTGAAGGGCGGCTTGACCGTCATGGTAAATGGCATTCGTGCCTTTTTACCTGGATCGCTCGTCGATACCCGTCCAATTAAAGATACCAGCCCTTATGAAGGCAAGACCATGGAGTTTAAGGTCATTAAGCTAGATCGTAAGCGCAATAACGTTGTTCTTTCGCGTCGTGCAGTGGTTGAGGCCAGCCAAGGTGAAGAGCGCGCGAAGATGATGTCTAACCTCCAAGAGGGTAGCGTTGTTCAGGGCACCATTAAGAACATTACCGATTACGGTGCATTCGTTGATCTTGGCGGTATTGATGGCCTTCTCCACATTACTGACTTGGCTTGGCGTCGTGTGCGTCACCCCAGCGAAATGCTGACTGTGGGTCAAGAGGTAACCGCTAAGATTCTGAAGTTTGATCAAGAGAAGAACCGCGTTTCATTAGGTATTAAGCAGTTGGGCGATGATCCTTGGGTTGGTATTGCTCGTCGTTACCCACCCAATACACGCCTATTTGGTAAGGTCACCAATCTGACCGATTACGGTGCGTTCGTTGAAATCGAGAGCGGCATTGAGGGCTTGGTTCATGTATCTGAAATGGATTGGACCAATAAGAATGTGGCTCCAAGTAAAGCAGTTGCTTTAGGAACTGAAGTAGAAGTGATGGTTCTAGACATTGATGAAGATAAGCGTCGTATTAGCTTGGGTATTAAGCAATGCAAAGCAAACCCATGGGAAGAGTTCTCACGTAGCCATCAAAAGGGTGACAAGATCAAAGGCGCAATTAAGTCCATCACGGACTTTGGTGTCTTCATTGGCTTGCCTGGTGGAATCGATGGTTTAGTTCACCTTTCTGACTTATCTTGGAATGAGCCTGGCGAAGAGGCTGTTAAGGCCTTCAAGAAAGGCGATGAATTGGAAGCTGTTGTTTTGGCAATTGATGTTGAGAAGGAGCGTATCTCTCTTGGAATCAAGCAAATGTCAGGCGACCCCTTTAACAACTTCACATCGACCAGTGATAAAGGTAGCATGGTCACCGGTACCGTGAAGAGTGTTGATGCTAAAGGTGCTGTGATTGCCCTCGCTGATGAGGTCGAAGGTTATCTGCGCGCCTCAGAGATCTCAACCGATCGCGTTGAAGATGCGCGCAATGCTCTGAAAGAGGGTGATTCTGTCACTGCCATGATCATTAATATTGATCGTAAATCACGTTCGATTAATTTATCGATCAAGGCAAAAGATAGCGCTGATCAACAAGATGCCATGAATAAGTTACAGGGTGATGCTGGCTCTGGCACAACCAATCTTGGCGCCCTGTTGAAGGCGAAAATGGATAATCAAAGCTAAGGTGATTCCGCCACCCTTTGGGTGGCGGGCTAATTAGACTATGTCAGATCAAGAGCACCAAGCGATAACCCGTTCTGAGCTGGTTGAGAGTCTTGCGGAGCAGTTCCCGCAACTCCTGCCTCGGGATGTTGAGCTAGCAGTAAAAACCTTGCTAGACACCATGACCCAAGCCTTAGCTGAAGGCAAGCGTATTGAGTTACGTGGTGTGGGCAGCTTTGTTTTGCATCATCGTCCCGCTCGGACTGGACGCAATCCCAAATCGGGTGAGAAGGTTCTTATCCCAGAAAAGCGTGTTCCGCATTTCAAGCCGGGTAAAGAGCTCCGTGAGCGCGTTGATTACAAGCCACTTGATCAAAAAATTACTTCTGACTCGGGTAGCTCGGGTGCCTAATCCTGTGGTGGCAGATCTCTTAGGGATCTAAAAATAGTACGTCTATTCATTTGCCACTGAAATGATTCAAATTGAAACTGGTTGGTTACTGCTAATCCCCATATTTTTTGGTTTGGGTTGGCTAGCTTCTCGCTGGGATTTACGCTTAGAGGCAAGGCAGGAAGAGCGTGAACGACTTAAACAGCAACGCTCAACTTTCAAGGGCTTAAACTTATTACTCAATGAGCAGCCAGATCAGGCGATTGAAACCTTGGTCAAGGTTGCCCAATTGGATCCAGAAACGGTTGATCTGCATTTTTCATTGGGTAATTTGTTTCGCCGTCGCGGTGAGACCGAGCGCGCGATTCGCGTTCATCAGCATCTGGCCAACCGTGAAGACTTGAAACCGCGCGATCGAGATCATGCCGCATATGAGTTAGGCCGCGATTTCTTGCGTGCCGGTCTATTAGACCGAGCCGAGGCATCTCTCAATCAAGTCGGTGCTGGCAAATATGCCGTACCCGCCAAAGAAAGTCTTCTCGAGATGTATCAAATTGAGAAGGACTGGAAAAAAGCCATTATTGCTGCTAATGAACTTCAGGGCTTGCAGGATAAAAGCCATCAATTAGAGATTGCGCAGTTTTATTGCGAGATTGCCCAAGAAGCGCTAAGACGCGCTGATTTTCCTGAGGCAGATGGGGCCATCCATCACGCCCTATCGGCAATTCCAAACCATGCCAGAGCCTTAATCTTGCAGGGTGATTACTACTTGGCCAATGAGCGCCCCCAACAGGCGATTGATGTCTGGGCAATTGTGGCGAAAGAGAATCCCGCTTATATGCATTTAGTAGCCGATCGGTGGATGGCTGCACATCATGCTGTCAACCAAGTCGATCTTGGTTTAGATCAATTACTCGTTCTTCTCAAAACCCAAGCCATTGGGGAGCTCTTGGACATCGTGCATAAGCATATGATGCAAATTCGGGGGGCTCAGGCGGCCGAAGCCATGTTAGTTGATGTCATGCAGCATTCTCCGACACTCAGTGCTTTATCAAAACTGGCGGAGACGCGTTTAGCCTTGGCAGAAATGACGGGTCCCGAGACACGGGTAGCCGATCTTAAGTCTACCCTTGGGTTACTCAAGCAGCGGACAACTGCTTTGGCGCGTTATACCTGTGGCAATTGCGGATTTCGGGCAAGGCGTTTTTATTGGCAGTGCCCTGGTTGTAATCATTGGGAGGCATACTCACCCCGACGGACTGAGGGCGCTGTTCCGAGCGGCCCGTCGATGTAATCAATCACTCAAATGATCTAGTAAGTACTTTGAATGAGGAATAAAGATTGAAAGTCACTATTGTTGGAAGTGGATATGTGGGATTAGTTACCGGGGCATGTTTAGCCGAACTCGGTAATACGGTTTTCTGTTTAGATCTCGATCAGAAAAAGATCGATATCTTAAACTCGGGCGGAGTTCCAATTTACGAACCGGGGTTGCAAGAGATGATCGCCCGTAATCGCGCGGCTGGACGCATTCAATTTTCGACCGATGTGGCAGCGGCTGTTCAGCATGGTGAAATTCAGTTTATTGCCGTGGGTACCCCGCCAGATGAAGATGGCTCGGCCGATTTGCAGTATGTGATTGCGGCAGCACGCAATATTGGCAAATATATGAACGGTCCCAAGGTCATCGTTGATAAGTCAACGGTGCCAGTTGGTACTGCAGATAAAGTGACTCAAGCCATTACCGAGGAATTAAAAAAGCGCAATTTGGATCTCACATGGTGCTCAGTGGTCTCCAATCCTGAGTTTTTGAAGGAGGGTGCTGCGGTTGAGGATTTTATGCGCCCCGATCGCATTGTGATTGGCACCAATCAGGATGCCGCGGGACTGCGTGCCAAAGAACTGATGCGCAAACTCTATGCACCATTTAATCGTCATCATGAGCGTACCTATTACATGGATGTAAAGAGTGCCGAGCTTACAAAATATGCTGCCAATGCAATGCTAGCAACGCGTATCTCGTTTATGAATGAGCTTGCCAATTTAGCCGATGCGGTTGGTGCTGATATTGAGGCCGTTCGCCAGGGCATTGGTTCCGACTCACGGATTGGTTATGGATTTTTATACGCAGGAACAGGCTATGGTGGCTCTTGCTTTCCAAAGGATGTATCAGCCTTGACCAAAACAGCTTTACAGCATGGGCGTGACCTAAAAATCTTAGAGGCCGTCGAGGCAGTCAATCAGAGCCAAAAAACAATCTTGATCGAGAAGATTACCAAACGTTTTGGTGATGACCTCTCTAAGCATCGATTTGCAGTATGGGGTTTGGCATTCAAACCCAACACGGATGATATGCGTGAGGCTCCTAGTCGCTATATTATTTCTGAGTTAGTCAAGCGTGGTGCAGAGGTGATGGCTCATGATCCAGTTGCAATGCCTGAGGCACAACACGCCTTTGAGATCGATTTTCAAGGAAAACCAGATCAGCTTCAAAAAATTTCCCTAGTAAAAACTCCTGAGGATGCCTTAGTAGGGGCCAGTGCATTAATCATTGTGACCGAGTGGAAGGCGTTCCGTAGCCCTGATTTTGATCATCTAAAACAGGCGATGAAGAACCCGATCATTTTTGATGGGCGTAATTTGTATGAACCTCAGTCCATGACCGACCTCGGTTTTGAGTATTACGGAATTGGTCGGCATAATTAACATTTGAATTAAATTTAGAGCGATGACTGAGAAAGCTGACCGTACACAATTTAGCAAAGCACGCCTTTTGGTGGTGGGTGATGTCATGCTCGATCGCTATTGGTTTGGTGACACTAGTCGTATCTCGCCTGAGGCCCCAGTTCCTGTGGTTCAGGTTGGCAAGATTGATGAGCGTTTAGGGGGCGCAGCTAACGTAGCCCGCAACGCCTCGGCTTTAGGAGCGCAAACCAGCCTTCTAGGGGTGATTGGAGTGGATGAGGCTGGCAAACGTGTAGAAGCCTTATTGCAAGATAGTGGTGTACAAAGCTACTTACAATCTGATCCCAAAGTACCCACGACGGTTAAGTTAAGAGTGATTGCTCGGCAGCAGCAACTGATTCGTTTGGACTTTGAGGAAACTCCGAGTCCAGGCTCGCTCGCTCAAAAGCTCAAGCAGTTCGAGGCATTATTGCCCGAAGCAGATGTTGTTATCTTGTCCGACTATGGCAAGGGTGCACTTGAGCAAGTAGCAAGCATGATTGCTCTAGCAAAAGCCAAAAATAAGATCGTTCTGGTCGACCCAAAGGGTGATGCATATGCGAAGTACCGGGGGGCTACTGTATTGACGCCCAATCGTAGCGAATTGCGGCAAGTGGTTGGCGCATGGTCGAGCGAAGCGGAGCTCACCCAAAAAGCGCAAGCCTTGCGAGAGCAGCTTCAGGTTGAGGCTTTACTCTTAACTCGCTCTGAGGAAGGCATGACATTATTTACATCAGCGGGCGCAAGTCATGTACGTGCGCAGGCCCGCGAGGTATTTGATGTATCAGGCGCTGGCGATACCGTCATTGCTACTTTAGCAGTAGCCTTGGCAGCCAAATGGCCGCTGGAGCGTGCGATGGCCCTAGCCAATCGCGCTGGAGGAATCGTAGTCGGTAAACTGGGAACAGCAACCGTTTGTGCAGAGGAGCTACAGTGACCTATATCGTGACTGGTGCCGCCGGATTTGTGGGTGCGAATATTGTTCGTGCCTTAAATGCCCGTGGTGAAAAAAATATTATTGCAGTCGATGATTTGCGACCTGCAGATAAATATCGCAATCTAGCCGATTTGGATATTGCCGATTACATCGATAAGAATGATTTTTTAGAAGGCTTTCATGAGGGCTGGTTTGGTAAGGTAAAGGCAGTATTTCATGAGGGTGCCTGTTCGGACACGATGGAGACCGATGGGGTTTTCATGATGAACAATAACTATCAATACTCTATCAATCTCTATGAGATTTGCACCGACCAAAAGGTGCCATTTCTTTATGCATCATCGGCTGCAACCTATGGGGGATCTGATACGTTTGTAGAGGATCGTCAGCATGAGAAGCCTTTGAACATTTATGGCTACTCAAAGTTTCTGTTTGACCAATATATGCGTGCACGCATGGCTGAGAAGGCTCCGACCGCTCAGGTAGTTGGCTTTCGGTATTTCAATGTATATGGTCCACGTGAGTCCCATAAAGGGAGGATGGCCTCAGTCGCATTCCATCATTACCATCAGTTCAAAAAAAATCAAACGGTCAAATTATTTGGTGAATATGGCGGCTATGCACCCGGTCAGCAATCACGGGATTTTGTATCGGTTGAAGATGTTATAAAAGTGAACCTATTTTTCTTGGATCATCCAGAAAAGAGTGGCATTTTTAACCTTGGCACAGGTCGCGCTCAACCTTTTAATGATGTCGCACTAGCAACTGTAAATACCATGCGTAAACTGGCCAATCAACCAGCGTTAGCATTGGCAGATTTAGTACAACAAGGTTTCATTCAATACATTCCATTTCCTGATGACTTGCGGGGCAAATATCAGTGCTTCACACAAGCCGATTTAACTCAATTAAGGGCGGCAGGCTATACCGATAGCTTCTTAGATGTTGAGCATGGTGTCAGTCAATACATTGCCTGGTTATCAGAAAATTCTGATTTTTTAGCCAATCCCCTCTAGACTATTTTTTTCGTCAACCCAATCAACCATTGGGCGTTGAAGAAGGCCATGACATATTCGTCATGGTTTATTCATCAACCTCAAAGGAGAAATTATGGGTTTATCGACTCTGTTTCACACATCTGCTAACGCTGTATCTAAAGGATCGATGATTGGCATGATGGCATTAGCACTGGCACTTCCTCTTGGGATAACTCCTGCAAATGCTGCTCCAGTCAATGTCAATACGGCCAGTCAGACCGAGTTAGAGAGTATTCGTGGGCTTGGGCCATCAAAAGCGAAGGCAATTATTGCGGAGCGAGAAAAGGGCGGTGCGTTTTATGACTCCTATGATCTGCAATCACGGGTTCGCGGTATTGGCGAGCGTTCGGTGAGTAAATTAATGGAGAATGGTTTGAAAATCGAGGGTCAAAGTGGATACCGTGAGACAAAAAGTGGCCCACGCTCAGAGGCGCGTTCCACAAAAAAGAACTCCAAGTATCAAACTAAAGCGTCTACGGCGGAGGGTGAGCGGTCGACAGGTTCGCGTCACCGCTACTGAAATCAGCAGTTTTGGGTGAAGTTATCGCTAAAATAACTCTATGACCCAATTCAATCCATCTGCGGCACTCTATCCAACGATTTCTCAAACCATTGGTAATACCCCCTTGGTTCGCTTACAGCGTATTCCTGGTGTGGAGAATGAGCGCCGCGGTAATGTGATTTTAGGTAAGTTGGAAGGTAATAATCCAGCCGGGTCGGTCAAAGACCGACCCGCGCTCTCCATGATTAAGCACGCTGAGTTGCGTGGTGAGATTAAACCTGGCGATACTCTAATTGAGGCTACCAGTGGCAACACTGGTATTGCAATTGCGATGGTTGGGGCTATGTTGGGCTACAAAATTATTTTGGTCATGCCCGAAAACCAAAGCCTTGAGCGTCGACAGAGCATGGCGGCGTATGGTGCGGAACTTATTTTGACCTCCAGTTCAGGCGGGATGGAGTTGGCTCGTGATTACGCAGAGCAATTGCAAAAAGAGGGTCGCGGCAAACTGTTAGATCAATTTGCAAACCCAGATAATCCGCGGGCTCACATCGAGACCACTGGGCCTGAGATTTGGCGTGATACGCATGGTCAGATTACCCATTTTGTTTCTGCGATGGGGACTACGGGAACGATTACTGGCGTATCAACATATCTAAAGTCCATGAATCCAGAGATCCAAATTATTGGTGGGCAGCCTGAAGAGGGCTCGCAGATTCCTGGAATTCGGAAATGGGCACCTGCCTACTTGCCCAAAATCTACCAAGCTGAACGTGTTGATCGAATTGAGTATGTTAGTCAGGCGGAAGCGGAGGAAATGGCCCGTCGTATGGCTAAGGAAGAAGGTATCTTTTGTGGCGTGTCTGCTGCAGGCGCTTTAGTGATTGCACTTCGCGTTGCTCAAACGGTTGAGAACGCCACGATTGTATTCATTGTGTGCGATCGGGGCGATCGCTATTTATCGACAGGTGTATTTCCAGCCTAGTTACTAGGTTTTGGTGGCTTGCTCGATTTTTTCACTTTACTATCTTTTTTTGCCGTTTTAGTTGTCGTGGATCGATTTTTACTAGCGGGCATAGGCCCCGGTTTCTCGATTTGGTCACGTGTAAACACACTTTTGTTTTGATACCCTAGCGCCTGCGCAAATTCAGCAACACTTTGAGCATAAAAGTAACTACGGTTGTAGTTCACAATACTGAGGAAATTTTGGAGTCCAACAACATACAGAATCTCGGGCTCTTGATTGACTCCAGGCGATGGCAAATCAACAATCAAAGCTTTGCTACCCGGTTCAACCCCGCCTTGCAGCAGATCGCCGTTGCTGGGCTCCAAAATACCGAGCTGAATTAACTCTGCAACTGTAATTTTAGCAATCGGCTGGCCATCGGCTAGCTCAATAATTTTTGCCCGAGTTTGCTCATTTTGAATGACAGGAAAGTAGATGGGCATACCAGGTTGCCAGCCATGAACTTTGAGAAAGTTGGCGACGCTAAAGATTGCATCACGTCGACTATTGCGAAGATCAATTACGCCATCGCCATCCCCGTCGGTGGCAAATTGCAAAATACTCCCAGGCATAAACTGGGGAAGTCCAACGGCACCTGCATAGGAGCTACTTTGATTGAGGCAACGATTAAACGCATCTTGCCGATTTTTGGCTTCTTGCCAGCACAAAATAATGAGGTCTTTCAGTTGATTCTGAAAAAGAAGCTCACGCGCTGCTTGATTGGGCGCCTCTGGATAGTCAAAAGCAAGGGTGCTCAGTACATCCTTGACCCGGAAGTTTCCCATTTGACGACCATAAATCGTCTCAACCCCAATAATCGCCGCAATCACTTGATGGGGAACGCCAGATTCCGATTCGGCAGCTTCTAGGGCAGCACGATTTTGCTCGATAAAGGCAAGGCCAGCTCGAATACGGACTGGTTCCACAAAGCGCGAACGATATACCCGCCAGTTTTTTTGAAAGCTAACAGGCGGGGGAGCAACTAATTTTTTGACTTGGGATAGATGTTGAACATCATTAAAGCCACTATCCAGAAATGCCAAAGGAATGTTTTGTTGCCGTGAGATCTGATCGAGAAGCTCCTTGAGTGAAGACGGATATCGTTTAGCACTAGATACAGTAGCCTTATCAGCACGAACCTCTACTTTGGGTTTTGTGGACTGAGGATTGGATGCTGTGCTTGGTGGAGTGGGCGATGCACAGGCGCCTAACAGAACCGCTAGTACCAGGCTGGAGAAAAACGGTAGAAAGTTCAAGATCGCGCTAAGATAATAAAAAAAGTATTTTTAATATAAATTCATATTAAGTATAGTTAGTTGTTATTCAATGAGAGACAAATATGAGTACAGCCTACATCAGCCATCCTGATTTTATGAAACACGAGATGGGTCGCCATCATCCAGAGTGTCCTGAGCGAATTGCCGCAATTGAGGATCAGCTAATTCAGAGTCGTCTGGATACGCATTTAAAGCGGATTGATCCCCCACTTGCATCGGACGCTGATATCACACGAGTGCATAGCGAAGATCATTTGGCATTTGTGAAGAGTAAGGCTCCGAGTAGCGGCTACTCCATGATTGATGGCGATACCATCATGAACCCAGCAACGTTAACAGTCTCCTTGCGTGCAGCCGGCGCAGCAATAGCAGCAGTGGATGCCGTGATGCAAGGTGAGGTCAATAATGCCTTTTGTGCGATTCGGCCTCCGGGACATCATGCTGAGCCTCATCGCTCGATGGGGTTTTGCGTATTTAATAATGTGGCAATTGCCGCGCGTTATGCCATCGAAAAGTATGACCTTGAACGTGTTGCCGTGATTGATTTTGATGTCCATCACGGTAATGGTACAGAGGCCGCATTCATCAATGACCCACATGTACTCATGTGCAGTTTTTTTCAACACCCTTTTTACCCCTACAGTGGTTTAGATGGCGGGGAAAATATGGTCAATGTGCCCCTGCCGGCAACCACTAATGGCAAGATCGTCCGCGACATGATTAGTAAAACCTGGATTCCACGACTTGATGAATTCAAACCCCAGCTCATTATCATTTCAGCGGGTTTTGACGCTCATCGTGAGGACGATTTAGGCCAAATGGGCTTGGTTGAGGATGATTATGTATGGATGACCAAGCAATTAATGGAGGTTGCTAATCGCTATTGCGATGGCAAGATTGTGAGTTGCCTTGAGGGCGGATATAACCTCTCAGCGTTAGGCCGAAGCGTTGCTGCCCATCTAAAAACCTTGGCCGAGATTTAATCTGAATCACGATAAAATGGAGGTTTAGATACGTAAAAAGGTCCTCTTTCATGAAGGTTTTGGTCGCAGTCAAGCGAGTGGTCGATTACAACGTGAAGGTCCGGGTCAAATCGGATCAATCGGGGGTAGACATTGCGAATGTCAAAATGAGCATGAATCCCTTTGATGAAATTGCTGTTGAGGAGGCGGTTCGACTCAAAGAGGCAGGCCTTGTTACAGAAATTCTTGCTTTTTCAGCAGGCCCCCAAGCATGCCAAGAGACCTTAAGAACTGCCTTGGCGATCGGTGCAGATCGTGCCATCTTATGCGAGACCGATATCGAATTACAGCCTTTAGCAGTTGCTAAATTACTTCAGGCAATCTATTCCAAAGAGCAGCCTCAGCTCATCATTATGGGTAAGCAGGCGATTGATGATGATAGTAATCAAACCGGCCAAATGTTAGCCGCCTTGCTCAATCTGCCCCAGGCAACATTTGCTTCTAAGGTAACAATTAGTAATGGGCAGGCATCGGTTACGCGTGAGGTAGATGGCGGCCTTGAGACCGTCGCAGTTTCTTTGCCTGCTGTGATTACGACCGATCTACGCTTAAATGAGCCGCGTTACGTCACTCTACCCAACATTATGAAAGCTAAGAAAAAGCAGTTGGATATCGTCAAGCCCGATGATCTAGGAATTGATATTACCCCACGGTTGAAAACCATTCGGGTCGAGGAGCCACCAAAGCGCTCAGCGGGTATCAAAGTGCCGGATGTAGCAACTTTGATTGATAAATTAAAAAACGAAGCAAAGGTACTGTAATGGCTGCACTGGTTCTCGCTGAGTACGATCAGCAATCATTAAAAATGGCCACGCATCATGCGGTAAGCGCTGCTAAGCAATGCGCCAACGTAGTCGATATTTTGGTAGTGGGCCATGATGTAGATGCGATAGTCCAGGAAGCCAGCAAGATTGAGGGGGTTGGGAAGGTTCTCTCTGCCAATGCAACTCATTTTGCGAATCAGTTGCCGGAGGCAGTTGCGGAGCAAATTCTTGCCCTAGCCCCAAACTATGACTATTTTTTAGCACCTGCGACGGCACATGGTAAGAGTGTGATGCCCCGGGTTGCGGCCAAGCTGGACGTTGCCCAGCTCTCCGATATCACTAAGGTTGTGTCCGCCGATCAATTTGAGCGTCCCATTTATGCGGGGAACGCAATTGCAACGGTTCAAACGATTGACCCTAAAAAAGTGATTACGGTACGAACCACGAATTTTGATCCTGCCGGGACTGGCGGATCATGCTCAATCGAATCAATCTCTCCAGTACAGCCATTTACTGCCAGTCAATTTGTAGGTCGCGAGTTAACCAAATCAGACCGCCCTGAGTTGGCTGCCGCAAAAATTATTGTTTCTGGGGGTCGTGGGCTTGGCTCTGCCGAGAAATACCAAGAGTTGATTGAGCCCCTAGCCGATAAGCTTGGCGCTGCCTTGGGAGCTTCGCGTGCTGCCGTGGATGCTGGTTATGTGCCCAATGATTATCAAGTAGGTCAAACTGGAAAAATTGTAGCCCCTCAGCTTTATATTGCAGTGGGGATCTCTGGGGCAATCCAGCATCTTGCTGGCATGAAAGACTCTAAAGTCATTGTGGCGATTAACAAAGATCCAGATGCACCGATCTTTGGGGTCGCCGACTACGGACTCGTAGGTGATTTGTTTACTCTGGTACCCGAGTTAACTGCCTCGATCTAAGCTCAACTTATTGACTGAGCTTTTTGGCCTCTTCAATTTGGTAGATGAAGAATTGTTCAAAGCCAATAGCCAGAAAGCTCATCATGACCCCTGCGCCAATCACCAACGAGAGGATTACGCAAATTACGACAGGCCAACCCGATTCCGTTTTTTGTTTGCCTTGAAAGGAAGCATTAAATTGCGCATCCCATTTCTCATCGGGACGTAATCCAAAAACAATCGTACTTAACCAACTTGCTTCTAAGGCAATAAACCCAAGAATAATTAACACCCAGGCTGCCGCAGAGGATTCTGGACTTGTGTTTAAGAGCATAAAACCCAGAATGCCCGCGATTAGGGATGCAAGCTGGATCCACCCCCAAAAACTTTTGATACCGAGCAAATAAAAGCAATTCAATCCAGTTCCAGGAAGAAATAGCCCCAGTGCAGAGAATGTTAATTTGGACCGAAATGGGGTGCTCATGGATTAGTTCGTTGAATTAAATTAAAGCCCAATACTTCGCGGTTGGGTCCAATGATAAGTAAATAATTACCATCGCGTGCAATGCTTCGGTAATCCCGCAGCAAATATAAGAAATCGCGTTCAATATCCTCTCGATTGGAAGCGCAGGCCATACGAGTAGTGGCGATCTGGTTGATCTCAAAACCTCGAGGATCCTCGATAATTTGTGCAGTGAAGCGATTGCAGCCGCTATAACCACTCATGCGACCCTGACTAAATTGCAAACTAATTTTTGGCCCACCATCACTGGGCATCGAGCGAAGGCGAACCTCACCCATACTGTTTGGTGGCATATTCCAGCGATTTAGTTCCCATTGAGTGCCAACCAGTTCAGAGTAGGGCGGGGTCGTTTTCCCGGGACACGGCGGCACTATATTGGCGCAAGCAATCAAAAAAATTGGGGTTGCACTAATGAGTCTCATTAGCCCTCTCTTAGGTTGCGAGACACCTGCTACAGGATTATTTATATAAGCCTTTGATTTAAATGTATATTTATTGGTCACAGTCAATAATCTTTGGTGAAGTGATGGAGTTTTTAGAGCATTTCGTCTAGAATATGAGGTTTTCTGCGATCGTCGCACTCGTTGGTCAAAAACCCTTTTGAGCGAAGACGATTCAGTCAACCATTTTGTAATCATTTGATTTTAAGGAAATACCTATGGTCGTCATTCGACTTGCCCGCGGCGGTTCTAAAAAGCGCCCTTTTTTTAGCATCGTTGCTACCGACAAACGCAATCGTCGCGACTCGAACTTCATCGAGCGTTTGGGTTACTTTAATCCCCAAGCTTCTGAAAAAGAGCAGGCAATGCGCCTTTCTCAAGACCGTTTAACTTATTGGTCTGGCGTTGGTGCGCAAATTTCGCCAACCGTAAAGCGTTTGATCAAGGATCACCCAGCGGCCTAATCTTGGCCATGACTGAAGGGGGAGTGGTGAGCGGTCATCAACCCCCCTCTGATTTGATTGATTTGGGTATCGTCTACGATGCCCAGGGTCTAAAAGGCCACATCAAAGTCCGTCCCTATTCCCCTGACCCAATCGCCCTCTTGGCGTGCAAGGAGGCTTATTTGAGGGGCCCTCACTCAGCCGCATCCCCCGCTGTTTATCGTGTACATAGTGCAAAAATTCATTCTGGCTTCGTGGTGATGCTTTTGGATGGTATTTGTGATCGAGATGCTGCGTTAGCCCTCAAGGGCCAGACGGTTTTGCTACCAAGAAAGGCATTTCCAGTGCCTGAGCAAGATGCCTATTACTGGGTCGATTTGATTGGCTGCGAAGTCTATAACGAGCAAGGAGTTCACCTGGGCATGATTGAGGATATGGCCGAGTTTGGGGCTCATCCAGTCATGACGATTGGCAGTGAGCTGGTTCCTTTTGTCCCTGCAATTGTGAAATCAGTTGAGCTGAGGTCAGCAGAACTTCCATTAGGCAAAGTTGTAGTGGATTGGCAGCCCAACTGGAGTGAATGAGCATGGATTCAACCAAGATGGATTTTGATGTGTTGACGCTCTTTCCAGAGATGTTTGCTGCTCTCACGCAATATGGGGTGACCGGCCGCGCCTGTGAGCAAAGGCTAACTTCTGTAACTACCTGGAATATCAGAGATTTTTCTGAGGATTCTCGAAAAACGGTCGATGATCGGGCTTATGGTGGTGGCCCTGGTATGGTAATGATGGCCAAACCCCTAGATTCTTGTCTTGAGGCTGTGGGGCGCTCCCACCTTAATCGAGGGATTAATCCTGGGCCGGTTTGTTTATTAAGTCCCCAAGGAGAGCCATTTTCACAAAAGTTAGCGACAGATATCATCAGTTATCGACAATTAACCCTAATTTGTGGTCGGTATGAAGCTATTGATCAACGTTTTATTGATGACAAAGTGGATTTTGAGATCTCAATCGGTGATTTTGTGGTTTCGGGGGGCGAGTTGCCCGCTATGATCCTCATGGATGCCGTAATCCGTTTAATTCCGGGGGCTTTAGGGGATGAAGACTCTGCTCTACAAGATAGCTTTATGAATGGCCTTTTGGACCATCCCCACTACACCCGTCCAGAGGTTTATGGAAATAAATCGGTGCCAGACGTGCTTTTGGGCGGACATCACGCTAAAATAGTAGATTGGCGTCGGCAAAAGTCTTTGGAGCTGACGTTCAAGCGCCGCCCAGATCTCATCATCAAAGCGCGTGCAAATGGGTTGCTGAGCCCGAAGGACGAAGCGTTTTTAAAGACGCTTAAACCCTAAAAGCTTGGCAAAAATTGAACTGCATCCTCTATTGAGTCCACCTATATGTGGGATTAACGTCAATACGATGCCAAAGGAGTTGAAATGAATTTGATTCAAACGATTGAGCAAGAAGAAATTGCTCGCCTAACTGCCAACAAAACGATTCCAAGTTTTGCTCCTGGCGATACCGTTGTTGTCAGCGTCAATGTTGTTGAGGGTAACCGTAAACGCGCTCAGGCATTTGAGGGTGTGGTGATTGCCAAACGTAATCGCGGTCTTAATTCCAGCTTCATTGTTCGTAAGATTTCATCGGGTGAGGGTGTTGAGCGTACATTCCAAACCTACTCACCATTGATTGCCAGTATTGAGGTGAAGCGTCGCGGTGATGTGCGTCGCGCCAAGTTGTATTATTTGCGTGATCGTTCTGGTAAGTCCGCGCGTATCAAAGAGAAGCTCACTGCCCGTGCTAAAGAGGTCGTTGCTGAGCAAAGCGCTGAGTAATTAATCTGATATCAGCAATCAAGGCGACTTCGGTCGCCTTTTTGTTTATTTAAATCACCTAAAATGATGGCATGGTTCATTCATCCACATCCATCAAAAAGAGCTTAGCTGCTCCACCGAGTTTTAATCCGCGAAGGGTGCCAATTGCGCATCGCTGCGAGGATCAAGCGCGGGTGGCTGAGCATCTGTTTGATGCCAAGGCCCTACGAAGGCATTTTGCTGCTCCACCGGCCTGGACTCCTGAAATTACCGATGAAAATCGGCATGTGATCGCCAGTGACATCATTGCGCAACGCGAGGCAGAGGGCTTGATCACAGAAGCCGCTATTTTGTTAGCACTTGTGATGCAGCCAAACGGTTTAAATGTTCTCTTAACTCAGCGAACCGATCATTTGCATGATCATGCCGGGCAAATTAGCTTTCCAGGTGGTCGAAAAGATCATGCCGATGAATCAATCATTTCCACTGCATTGCGCGAAAGTGAGGAAGAGATCGGCTTGTCCAGCGATCATATTGATGTGATTGGAACCATGCCGGAGTATTTGACCGTCTCTGGTTATCGGGTGACCCCCGTGGTTGCTCTGGTTGAGCCTCCTCGAGCATATCGACCAGATCCATTTGAAGTGGCGGATGTTTTTGAGGTTCCTCTACCATTTCTGATGAACCCAGCGAATCACGAGGTACGGGTGTGGCATAGTGATGAGGGCTCGCGACGGTTTTATGCCATTCCGTATGCGGATCGATTTATTTGGGGCGCTACTGCTGGAATGTTACGAAATCTATATCATTTATTAAAAGCATGACCTTTTTCTCTATTCTTTTCGCTCTCATTGCCGAGCAATACCGGCCCGTTACCGCATCGCATTGGATTCGGAGAATGAGTGCCGCATGGCTCGATTGGGTCGCTAAAGAGTTTGGTGGCAAATCCGAGCAGGGTGCAACACCTGTGGGCGCCCGCTTAGCCTGCTTAGTTGGATTTGGCTTACCAACGGTATTGGTATTCGCAGTCTATGTATTTGCATACATCGTGAACCCACTGTTAGCATTTGTATGGAACATCATCGTCGTGTATCTGTTCTTCGGTTTTAGGCAATTTAGCCACTCCTTTACCGAAGTGCATGAGGCAATTCAAAACCATGATCTACCTGCTGCGCGGCAAGCACTGCAAGCGTGGGTGGGTGATGAGTTTGATACCTCACATCTATCTGAAAGCGAAATCATCGCGATTGCTCTCGAGCGAGCTATTATTGGGGCTCATCGCCACGTATTTGGGGTATTTTTCTGGTTCTTAATGCCCATTGGCCCCGCTGGAGTCGTTTTGTACCGACTGGCAGATAAGGCGAGTAAGCGTTGGGAGAGCTTTGGTTTGAATTTATCTGAGGCCGCTAAACATTTCTTCTTCATATTGGATTGGGTCCCTGTCCGACTCAGCGCAATCAGCTTTGCGATTGTAGGCAACTTTGAGGATGCGATTTATGCCTGGCGGAACTTAACCGGTAAGTGGGCAGATCCACTCTCGGCTGTTCTCTTAGCATCAGGTAGTGGAGCACTAGGCGTTCGCTTGGGAGAGCCTCTGCGGGAGCCAACCAGCGATGAGGCATTGGCAAGAGCTGAAGCAGGTGAGCCGCCGATTTACGAAATCGGTCATGAGCCTAGCGAGCGATCCATGCGCTCGGCAATCGGTCTGGTGTGGCGGGCCCTTATCGTTTGTATGGTGGTTTTAGCAATGTTGACCATCGCTCTTTGGCTGGGCTAATCCCCTGGATCTGAATATCTGCTGTTCTCGAGTCTGAGACCAGCTGTTTAAAAAGTGCTAAGCGCTCGCTCGCAATGACTCCTGCCAAGACGGCGGCTTGAACTGCACAATCAGGTTCATTATCGTGTTTGCAATTATGAAAGCGACACTGACCCAAATAGGGTTTGAACTCCCGAAAGGCATGTTGTAACTGACTCTCCGATACATGCGCAAGGCCAAATTCTTGAAAGCCTGGTGAGTCAATAATTGCTCCCAAACCATTTGCATCGCGACCCCATTCGGGTAGATCAAAATAGCGACAGGCTGTAGTGGTGTGTTTGCCACTATCCAGTTTTTGAGAGTATTCCTGAGTGATAGCCGCTGCATTGGGGATCCAGGCATTTAGAAGCGTTGATTTACCCATTCCGGATTGGCCGACCAAAACCGATACTTTGCCCTTCAGGAGTGGCACAAGTGCGTCGAGCGATTGCGGATTCAATTTTGCAGAGACTTCATGCACTGCGTAACCCATCGATTTGTATGGGGCAAGCTGATCACGTGCCGCTTCAAGCCTATCGTGTAGGTCGCATTTGTTCAAAATGATATGAAGATCAATTTGACTCAGTTCAGCTGCAATCACTGCGCGTCCGAGAAGATCGGGCGAGAATGCGGGCGCGGTTGCCAAAACAATCAGTATCTGATCAACATTGGCAGCAATGCTTTTACTCTTAAATGCATCTGAGCGATAGAGTAAATTCTTGCGCGGTTCGATTTCAAGGATACGGGCCTGATCCGCCGAAGTGCTCTCTAGAATCAAGCGATCGCCAACTGCCCCAAGGTGTTGTTTACCAGGAGCACTCACATGAATGAATGGCCCATGATGGGATCCATCAGCCTCAATCCGTTGCGCTAAGTAATGTCTGCCATACGAAGCGCTTAGAAGGGCACGAAAAAGACCCATTACCGAATATCACTCATGCAAATCGCTGAAGATGCGCAATCCGCAATGGGGCGGGAGGGTGAGAACTATAGAAAGCCGTATAGATTGGATCGGGTGTGAGGGTGGAAGCATTGTCTTGATACAGCTTCACCAAGGCAGAGATCAGGGCGCTTGCAGATGACTTCTGGGCTGCAAAATGATCTGCTTCGTATTCATGTTTACGCGAAGCAAGACTTCCCAGTGGCGTAAAAAAGAATCCAAATACAGGCGCTACCAACATAAAGAGGGCAAGAGCCAGACCACCGTTGTAACCATTGAGATCGGGGGTTACCCCCAATCCGAAATAGAACCAGGGTTGTGAACTAATCCATCCCAAAATAGCTAGCATTACAAAACTGAGAGCAAATGAGATCAGTAAACGCTTACGGATATGTTGACGCTTGAAATGACCCAGCTCATGCGCTAGAACTGCTTCTACCTCTAAGGGCTCTAACTTTTCAATCAGGGTGTCAAAAAAGACAATACGCTTGGCTTTGCCGATACCCGTGAAATAAGCATTGCCATGGGCACTTCGTTTACTCCCATCCATGACAAAAAGACCTTGACTAGCAAAGTCACAGCGTTTTAAGAGTTGCTCGATTTGGGTTTTTAGGGGGCCATCCTCGAGCGCCTTAAATTTGTTAAATAAGGGTGCGATTACCGTGGGAAAGAGCCATAGCAGTAGGGCGTTGAATAGTGTCCAAACTACCCATGTCCACAACCACCAATAAGTGCCACTAGTGGCCATAAGCTCGAGAACTAACCATAAGAGCGGTAAACCAAGCGCAGCCGCCAAGGCAATTCCTTTGAAGGTATCCAGCCAAAAGAGGCGCGGGGTCATGCGATTAAAGCCAAAGGCTGCTTCAATCCCAAATTGTTTTTTCCAGGTAAAAGGTAAGTCTAATATACCGGAAATGAAGGCCAGAGAAACTAAAAGAAGGATTTGCTGGGTAATGCCTGGTCCCACTAAGCTCAAGAGCGTTTGATTAAGCCACTCCAAGCCACCCAGCAAGGTAAAGCCGATCAACACAAATGCACCAAAGGCATTTTCGAGAAGACCTAAGCGTAATTTAGCAATCGTGTAATCAGCTGCTTTTTGATGATCAGCCAAAGAAACTCGCGAAGCAAATTCATTCGGTACACTAGCGCGGTGGAGGGCGACATGGCGTATTTGTCGCATGGCCAACCAGTGGCGCATACCAACGCTTAGCAGTAGGGCGGCAATGAAGATCAATGTAAAGGTCATGAAAGTATTATAGAGATGAGCGAACAAATGAAGCACACCCCCAACGGGAATGATCCTTTGATTTGGGTCGACATGGAAATGTCCGGCCTAAAGCCCGACAGCGACCGAATCTTGGAAATCGCTATGATCATCACCGATGCTCACTTAAACGTAATAGCCACAGCGCCGGTATGGGTTGTTCACCAAACGGACGAGGTCCTAAATGGCATGGATGCTTGGAACAAAGGAACCCACAGCAAGTCGGGTCTAGTGGATAAAGTGAAGGCTTCCTTGATAAGTGAGTCGGAGGTTGAGCAGCAGTGCATCACCTTTTTAAAGCAATATGTAAAAGCGAATACTGCGCCAATGTGCGGTAACTCCATTTGCCAGGATCGACGCTTTATGGCTCGGTATATGCCTAAGCTTGAAGCCTATTTCCATTATCGAAATGTTGATGTTTCAACCGTTAAAGAATTGTCAAAACGTTGGCAGCCCAATTTGGTAAAGGGCTTTGAAAAGCAGCAGGCCCATACGGCATTAGCCGATATTATGGAATCGATCGAGGAGCTAAAGTACTACCGAGAGCACTTCTTTCGGCTACCCACGCCAACTAGCGATTAATTACTTCTTTTTCTTGGGCCTAAAGGCTTTGACAATGGCCTCATCGGTTTCAATGATCGGCCCACCCATGAGCTCAATGCAATAGGGTATGGCTGCAAAAATCCCATGAACTAAGACTTTGCCCTCAGAGTCCTTTAAGCCTTCCAAGGTCTCTTGAATGGATTTAGGCTGGCCCGGAAGATTGAGAATCAGGGCGCTATGACCTTCAATTTCTCGCAGAACAGCCACCTGCCTTGACAAAATTGCGGTGGGTACAAAATGCAAACTAATTTGACGCATTTGTTCACCAAACCCCGGCATTTCGCGAGTCCCCACTTCTAGAGTTGCCTCTGGGGTGACATCCCGACGTGCGGGGCCGGTGCCGCCGGTGGTCAAGACTAGATCGCAGCCCATTTCATCAACGAGCTCAATTAAAGTTGAGGAGATATGTTCTATCTCATCGGGGATTAAGCGCTCATGGAAAACAAGGGGTGTGGTGATGACGCGCGATAGCCAATTTCGTAGGCTAGGAATGCCTTCGTCGACATAAATACCCTGACTGGCTCGATCTGAAATTGAGACCAATCCAATTTTGGCTTCATTAGGAAAACTGCGTTCAAAGGGGCTTGGCTGCTTCATGGTTCTATTCTAGCTATCATTAGAGGATGTTTGCATATTCACAAGATCAGTTCAGAATCATTATTGACTTTATTTTGGCAGAAGCCAAGCGAGTTGGAGCCACAGATGCCGCCGCTGAAATTTCAGAGGGCCATGGCTTATCCGTCACGGTTCGTAAAGGTGCGGTAGAGACGATTGAGCAGAGTGTTGATAAGCAAGTCGGGGTTAGTATTTATTTGGGTCAGCGCCGAGGCAATGCCAGCACCAGCGACTTCTCACCCGGGTCATTACGAACCACGGTGCAAGCCGCTTTCCATATTGCTAAACACACTGCAGAAGATGATTGCGCTGGATTGGCCGACCCAGATCTGCTAGAGCACCACCCATTGGATTTGGATTTATTTCATCCATGGGAAATTGACAGTAAAAAAGCGATCACAATTGCACGGCAGGCAGAGAAAGCGGCTTTTGCGGTCGATCGAGCCATTGTTAATAGCGATGGAGCTTCGGTATCTGCGCATCAAGCGCACTTTATGTTGGGGACCAGTAACGGATTTATCGGCGGTTATCCATACTCAAGACACTTTATTTCATGTGCTCCGATTGCGAATGCAACGGGGAAGACCAGTTCGATGCAGCGCGATGATTGGTACAGTACCTCTCGGGTACCCACCGAACTTGCTAAACCAAGCTTGATTGGTCGATATGCGGCCCAACGCGCTCTATCTCGTTTAAATGCGAAGTCATTAAGTACGCGTCGTTGCCCAGTCATTTTTGAGGCTCCCATTGCGGTTGGACTGATCGGATCTTTAGTTCAAGCAACTTCAGGGGCCGCACTTTACCGACGCTCTAGTTTTTTACTAGACAGTCTTGGTAAACCTGTGATGCCAAGCCATCTTGATTTATTTGAATTACCGCATCTAAAACGACAGACCGGTAGCGCTCCTTTTGATGAAGAAGGGGTTCGTACCCAAGCGCGCTCAGTCGTTGCTAAGGGAGAGCTGCAAGGATATTTTTTATCCAGTTATTCAGCTCGTAAGTTAGGAATGCAAACCACCGGCAATGCCGGTGGTGCTCATCACTTGAAATTGCACAGTCAAAATACCCCGTCCGGAGGTTTACCTGGTTTACTCAAAGAAATGGGTACCGGTCTGCTGGTGACAGAACTTATGGGTCAGGGCGTGAATTACGTGACCGGGGATTACTCACGTGGTGCATTTGGTTACTGGGTAGAGAATGGAGAGATTCAGCATCCGGTTGAAGAGATTACGATTGCGGGTAATCTCAAAGAGATGTTGATGGATATTGCCGCGGTGGCAGACGACACCATTATTCGTGGCACCAAAGAAACGGGCTCTATTTTGATCGGTTCGATGACGATCGGTGGTAAATAGTTAGTGACGAACTCGATTTAGGGTCACATAACTAAACTGAATATCACCTTCGCTTGCCGCAAGCTGCTCCATAATTTGCCAATTCTGCGGATCGGGGATCTCAAAAAAGGTATCGCCCTCAACCTCCAGCTCAATCTCGGTAACGAAGAGCTGATCTGCTAACGGAAAGGCTTGATTGAATAATTGTTGACCACCAATCACAAACACTCGCTCAAACTCGCGCAATGACTGCAAGGCCTCTTCAAGCGACGAAACAAGCTCAGCCCCATTTGCCTGATAGGCAGAATTACGACTAACCACGATATTGCGTCTTCCAGGTAAAGGTCTACCAATCGATTCCCAGGTCTTACGCCCCATAATAATTGGGTAACCCATGGTTACTTTCTTAAAAAATTGCAAATCAGCCGAGATCTTCCACGGCATTTGATTATCTTTGCCGATCACATGATTGCGTGAGCGAGCAACGATCATGGAAATAGCAGGTTTTGTCATCAATTGATTTAGACCGCAACCGGCGCTTTAATATGGGGGTGAGACTCATAACCCACGATTTCAAAGTCTTCAAACTGATAATCAAAGATCGACTCAGGTTTGCGATGAATCTTAAGGCTCGGCAATGGATAGGGCGTGCGTGATAGCTGAAGCTTCACCTGTTCCAGGTGGTTGCTGTACAAATGACAATCTCCGCCGGTCCAGATAAACTCACCAGGCTGTAAATTACATTGCTCTGCAACCATATGTGTTAGCAATGCGTAGCTGGCAATATTAAAAGGCACGCCCAGAAAAATATCGGCACTACGCTGATAGAGTTGGCACGAGAGTTTTCCATTGGCGACATAAAACTGAAAGAAGGCGTGACAGGGCGCCAAGGCCATTTTGGGAATATCAGCAACATTCCAAGCGGAGACAATAATCCGGCGGGAATCCGGATTGGTTTTAATTGTATGAATAATCTCTTTAATTTGATCGATGTGCTCGCCATTGGGTGTTGGCCAGGAGCGCCATTGGTAGCCATAAACCGGTCCAAGATCCCCATTGGGAGCGGCCCACTCGTCCCAAATGGATACGCCACGCTCTTTGAGCCATTGATTATTCGTATTACCACTCAGAAACCATAAAAGCTCATAAATGATGGATTTCAGGTGAAGCTTTTTCGTGGTAACCAGTGGAAAGCCTTCTGCGAGGTTAAAGCGCATCTGATAGCCAAAAACCGATAAAGTTCCAGTTCCGGTACGATCCGATTTTTCAGTACCATGTTCTAGAACATGGTGCATGAGTTCGTGAAATTGGCGCATGCGAAATTAAGTCAGTGCAGTTTGATATTACTTCTCGAGATGCTCAAGCTTACTTTTGACATCTTTCCAATCATCCGCATCGGCGAGAGGCGACTTGGATTTTGTAATGCTAGGCCATTGCTTCGCAAGCTCAAGATTGATTGCAATAAAGTTTTGCTGATCACCTGGCACATCATCTTCTGCATAAATCGCATTGACAGGACACTCTGGTACGCATACCGCACAATCAATGCATTCATCCGGATCAATTGCTAAGAAGTTCGGACCCTCACGAAAACAGTCAACAGGGCATACATCAACGCAATCGGTGTATTTACAACGAATACAGGATTCAGTGACAACGTAGGTCATAGCTCGCTCTGAAGAATAAATACCATCAAAAACACGAAAATAATCAATCACTGGATTTTATCCCAAATGGTGTAAAGTCTTGATTCCATCGATATCACACCCCATACAGAGCCATGACAACCAAACCAACAATCCTCGTTGCCCGCGCCATTTTTCCAGATGATTTAGTAAAGCTACAGGATCGTTATGAGGTGATATCTAACCGGGCTGATCAGGTGTTTACCCCGGATGAATTGCGTAACCATTTAGCGAATGTAGATGGGGCATTAGTGACTGGCAGTGAGCGAATCGATCAAAGCGCCTTGGCCGATGCAAAGCGCCTGAAAATCGTAGCCAATATTTCGGTTGGCTATAACAATTTTGATGTACCAGCGATGACTGCAGCCAAAGTCATGGCAACAAATACTCCGGATGTATTGACTGATACAACCGCTGATTTTGGCTTTGCGCTGCTAATGGCTACTGCCCGTCGGATCACAGAATCTGAGCATTGGATCCGAAATGGCCAATGGGATAAATGGTCTATCGTGCACAATCCCTTGGGCATGGATTTGCACCACAGCACCTTGGGTATTATTGGTATGGGTCGAATTGGGCAGGGTATTGCTAAGCGTGCCTTAGGTTTTGGGATGAAAGTGGTTTATCACAACCGTAAACGCTTAAGCGAGGCGGATGAAAAAGCGTGTGGTGCTCGATATCTTGATAAAGAAACCCTACTTCGCGAAGCTGACCATGTGATCTTGGTGGTGCCATACTCTGCAGAGAGCCATCATCTAATCGGCGCCAAAGAAATTGCGCTAATGAAACCGACTGCTACGCTAGTTAACATTGCCCGTGGTGGTATTGTGGATGATGCAGCTTTGGCGGCTGCATTAAAAGCAAAAACAATCTTTGCCGCTGGTCTTGATGTTTTTGAGGGAGAACCGAAAGTTCATCCGGAGTTGCTCAAGTTAAGTAATGTGGTACTGGCGCCCCATATTGCCAGTGCGACTGAAAAAACTCGACGTGCCATGATTGCGTTAGCGGCTGAAAACCTTAGCGCAGCTCTCGAGGGAAAACGTCCGCCGAGTTTGATCAATACCGAATTGTGGCAAGCCTAATTCAGTTAGTCCTTATTGCTGAATATCGTCGGTCTCTTCGGTGAGTTCTTTGAGCGCAAGCTCAATGCCGCCAAACTTTTCCGCAACCCAGTTATAGACCTTACAGGCGATCCATAAGAGACCAAAGCCCAAAATCGCATTTAGGACCAGGGCGGAAATCACCGTAAAACCGGGAATCGACCCATCTCGAATAAAGGCGACAAAGAGTGCCAATAAAACGATGGGGACCGAAAAGCATAAGTAAACCAAAACCAAGGTTTTGGCGGTATGCATGGGATCTAAAAACACAATCTCTTTTTTAGTAAATTTCATGATCCCGCCATCTTAAAGCAGTCCATCAAAAATCTCTACATCCACCCAATCGCCAGGCGCAATATTTCCCTGATCATGGTGAAGAATGATGAAGCAATTCGCTTCACTCATGGAGCGCAAAATCCCAGCGCCTTGGCTACCCGTTGCTTTAACGGCCCATTGACCCCGGCCATCCTGAAATAGAATCCCCCGTTGAAACTCGGTACGACCAGATTTCTTTCGAATTCCCACAGCAGATCGAACTGGAATCAAAGGGATCTCAACCCGTTTGGCACCATTTAGTTGTAACAGCGCATTGCGGACAAATTGATAGAAGGTCACCATCACCGCCACGGGGTTACCGGGTAAGCCAAAAAATACGGTTGGGCTAGGCTTGCTCGAACCTGGCTTTAGGCTGCCGAATGCCATGGGTCGACCAGGGCGCATGGCAATTTTCCAAAATCCAACCTCGCCCAACTCCTCCATCATTTGCTTAGTGAAATCCGCCTCCCCAACCGAGACCCCACCTGAGGAGATGATGACGTCGGCCGTTTGAGCTGCGGCAATGAAAGCCCTGCGAAGATCGTCGGGGTTATCTCGCACGATCCCACAATCAATCACCTCCATACCCAGTCGCTCAAGACAGGCGCGCAGACTATAGCGATTGCTGTCAAAAATCCTACCAGGTGCTAAAGACTCATGGATATCGCAGAGCTCATTGCCAGAAGAGAGGATTGCCACCTTGGTCCGCTGATAGACTTCAAGCTGATGAATGCCCAAGGATGCCGCAAGACCTAGGTCAGCAGGGCGCAAAATTCGGCCCTGCAAAATGGCTGCTTTGCCCGACTGCAAATCTTCGCCCCGTAAGCGACGATTCTCGCCAGCACGAACGATGTCACTGGAAAAGCTCACCAGACCATTGCTAAGAGTCTTGGTAAATTCCTGGGGGACTACCGTGTCGCATGTTGTGGGCATCAAGGCACCCGTCATGATTTTGATGCATTGCCCAGATTTAACGGTAGGCATTTCAGTTTGCCCAGCATGCAGTGTTCCAATGATAGTTAATTCAAGATTTTGGCGATCATCAGATAGTTCACTGCTATTGAACGCATACCCATCCATGGCAGAGTTATCATGGGAAGGAACATTGATCGGGGATAAAAGATCGCCCGCCAAGATGCGACCAAGGCATTGATGGAGGGGCAAGGTCTCTTTTCTGAGATGCATTGCCGACAATTCGTAACTTGATCTAATTAAGTCAGCAATAGCTTGCCGTGCATCCGTTACAGACAAAAAATCCGATTGGAACTCTTGATTTGCTTTATTGGTTTCCATATCTTTAGTTGGTAAATTTTTCTAATTGAGCTAGCTCTTCCGGAGTATTGGCATTGGCAAATGCAGATTCATTTGCAAAAATAGCTGTGCATGCAGCTTGAGATGTAAACCAGCGATCAATCTTGCGTTGTCCATTAGCCAAAAACTCTTCTAAGGACTGAAGTACTTCTCGTTTCATTAGACAAAAGACTGGCTGTGCCCAAATTTTCCCTTCAGAATCTTGACTTGACGCATAGGCAATATTCGCATCTTGTTTTTCTAGTCGATTGGCAAGCGCCATCACTAAATCTGTTGGAAAAAGTGGAGAATCGCAGGGAGCAGTCACCAGATACGGTGTTTTACAAGTCTTCAGGCCAGCTAGATAGCCCGCTAAGGGACCAGCAAAATCCTGATTCTCGTCAGTCACAACAGGGTAACCATATTGGGAATAGATATCCTGATTACGGTTGGCGTTAATAAATAAATCCGAGACTTGTGGTGCCAGGCGATGAATGGCATGTTCGATTAAAGGCTTGCCTTGAAACCGCACTAAGCCCTTATCGATACCGCCCATGCGCTGCGCTCGACCGCCAGCAAGTAATAGTCCGGTAATTTCAGAACGCGCAATCATCGGCAGGTCCTAGCCACCAATATAGGACATTTCAACTTTACCTTGCATGCGTTCTAAATCCTTGGTGTGAAGGTGTCTGATCTCGGAGTAGCGATCATCGCGATTTGACCATGTTTGCATAACAGCGTTTGCAATTTCAAGATCAGAACGACCAGATCGAATGAGAGTTTTAAAATCAAATCCTTCGGTAGCAAATAAACATAAAAATAGTTGACCATCTGTGGATAGCCGGGCACGGGAGCATTCATGACAAAACGCTTGGGTCACGCTGGAGATCACGCCAATTTCGCCAGCTCCATCCTGATACCGCCAGCGTTGAGCGACTTCGCCGGCGTAATTGGGATCGACTTGCTCAAGAGGGAAGTGCTCAGAAATCTTGGCAATCACTTCGGCAGATGGCAACACTTGATTAAGATTCCAGCCATTTGAAGAGCCAACATCCATAAATTCAATAAAGCGTAGGGTGATGCCGCGATTACGAAAATACTTCGCCATTGGTAGGATCTCGTGGTCGTTCACCCCTTTCTTAACCACCATATTGACTTTGATGCCTTCGAAGCCCGCCTTTTGTGCTGCCTCAATTCCTTTGAGCACATCGCTGACTGGATAGTCGACGTCATTCATCGCCTTGAAGACTGAATCATCGAGCGCATCCAGACTGACCGTGAGTCGTTGCAAGCCTGCTTCTTTTAGGAGCGTTGATTTTTTGCTCAATAGACTGCCATTGGTTGTAAGTGTTAGGTCTAATTCCTGATCCTTGGGTGTCCGAAGCTTAGCAAGCATAGAAATTAAGGTTTCGAGATCTTTACGAAGCAAGGGCTCACCACCAGTTAAGCGAATTTTTTCAACCCCAAGAGAAACAAAAATCGTGGCTAAGCGATGAATCTCTTCAAAACTTAATAATTCGGATTGTGCGAGATATGGATAGTCTTGGTTAAATACCTCTTTGGGCATGCAATAGGTGCACCGAAAATTACACCGATCGGTAACCGAGATGCGTAAATCACGCAATGGCCGCTGTCGACGATCAAGGGTGTGACCATGAGTCTCGTTGAGTGTATTTGGGATCAATGGCAAAGGACCCCTGGGGGTCTCTTTGCGTATCGGTATGACGGGCTTCACCATAATTCACATTATGGCCTTAAACGACTAAATCGTTTTATCGATGGTTTTTTCTTGGCCACCTGTTTCGACCAGCACCATCGGGCCTATTGGGAGGCTTGCAGGCGCTTTAGGCACTCGCGGAACGCGGGGCACCGGGATTTCTGCCTGAATCTGGGTTTGAACTTCTGCCAATTTCGATTGATCTGTTCCCACCCAAACCATTCCCGCTCCTTGCACGACATCCTTTAATGGTTCTTCAGCTAAGGCTGTGAATGCTACTTTGGGTAGTTCAGGTAGAGGTGCTGTAGTAGCCACTCCTAGACTCATCGCGGGCACATTCATCGGTTCAGTCACGATTGGGCTTGCTTCCTCACGTCGCTCCCGACGCTGATTCGGACGTCGTCCTCCGGTGGACTCTCGGAAAGTGCTCACAATTCGAGTCAGCGGCACCGATGCCGAGCGACCACCAAGCCCCATCGGAAAGCCTGGATTGGATTCTGAATTGATTGCTGAGTTACCACTCTCGTTGCGCTCAGCTCGATCGCCACGGTTACGGCCACGACCTCGACGGTTACGACCTCGGCGGCGTTCGTCTCCAGCGCTTTCAGACTCATCGGTGGCACCAACCACTTGCGGTGCTGGATTAGCAGTTTCTAGCTTCTCTTGGGTATTTTGTCGTTCACTGCGGTTACGGCCACGACCTTCTGAACGCGATGGGCGATTTGCTGCAGCTTCGGTTGGCTCAGAAGTTTTCTCCATGCGATCAGATGAATCGGTACGCTGATTTTTTTCATTGCGATTGCGACCCCTGTTGCGGTTGCGATCACCATTACGGCCACGATTTTCAGAGCGCAGATTTGGTTTTGTCTCTGGGGCTGCCGTTGGAGCACTTGAGGAAAATAGTTTTTTGATAAACCCGAGGAAACCACCTGACTCTGGAGTCGAGGAACTGGGTTTGGAATCTCGAATCGGACGCGGTGATGCGACAGGTGCCGGTTGACTTGGGGTAATCCCTTTCACTGCGGCCTCAGGGCGAGCTCGCACTTCGTCGTTTTTGCGACCAATGACTGCATCGGTTTCAAGCTCGCGCGCGGCTTCTTCCACCATGACGTAGCTCAGTTTTTGCTCATCTAAGCGAGGGTCATCATGACGCAGACGTTCTAATTTGTAATGAGGGGTCTCCAGATGCTTATTCGGGATCATCAAAATATGCACCTTAAAGCGCGTCTCAATCTTGATCACTTCAGCACGCTTTTCATTGAGCAAGAATGCAACCACCTCTACTGGTACCTGGCAGTGGATTGCAGCCGTATTCTCTTTCATGGCCTCCTCCTGAATAATTCTCAGGACTTGTAATGCAGAGGATTCGGTATCACGAATATGACCGGTTCCATTGCATCGTGGGCAGGTAACGTGACTACCTTCTGATAGAGCAGGGCGCAAACGCTGACGCGAGAGCTCCATCAAACCAAACTTTGAAATCTTGCCCATTTGGACCCGTGCGCGATCATGGCGCAAGGCATCGCGCAGACGATTTTCAACGTCCCGCTGACTCTTCGAGGACTCCATGTCAATGAAGTCAATCACGATTAGACCGCCAAGATCACGCAGGCGCATTTGCCGTGCAATTTCATCGGCCGCCTCGAGATTGGTTCGGGTTGCCGTCTCTTCAATATCCGACCCACGCGTTGCGCGTGCGGAGTTCACATCGACCGATACCAAGGCCTCCGTGTGATCGATGACGATCGCGCCGCCAGAAGGTAGGGGAACGGTTCTGGAATAGGCGGTTTCAATTTGATGCTCAATTTGGAATCGCGAAAAGAGGGGGACGTCATCTTGATAACGCTTCACCCGAGGCAAGTTATCCGGCATCACCACTGACATAAATGCCTGAGCTTGCTCATATATATCATCGGTATCAATCAAAATCTCACCAATGTCGGGCTGGAAATAATCGCGAATGGCACGAATCACAAGACTCGACTCTAAGTAAATAAGTAAGGGTGCTGAGTTTGCTTTGGCTGCCTCATCAATGGCTTTCCATAATTGCATGAGGTAATTAAGGTCCCACTGCAACTCGGTGGCATCCCGACCGATTCCTGCCGTTCTAGCAATGATGCTCATTCCGTCGGGTACCTCAAGTTGCGCCATGGCTTCGCGTAACTCTTGCCGATCCTCACCTTCAATGCGGCGCGATACACCACCTCCACGCGGATTGTTTGGCATTAATACTAGATAGCGACCTGCTAGGGAGATAAAGGAGGTCAGGGCAGCGCCTTTTTGACCGCGCTCTTCTTTTTCAACCTGAACAATGATTTCTTGACCTTCTCTCAGTGCATCCTTGATCGACGCATTGCGGACATCAATACCATCCTTGAAGTAGGTTCTTGCAACTTCCTTAAAAGGTAAAAAACCGTGCCGCTCCTCGCCATAGTTGACGAAGCAGGCCTCTAAAGACGGCTCAATACGGGTGATGACCCCTTTATAAATATTGCCTTTGCGTTGTTCGCGGCCGGCAGTTTCAATATCGATATCGATTAGTTTTTGACCATCAACGATGGCAACCCGCAACTCTTCCTGTTGCGTTGCATTGAATAACATGCGCTTCATAACACTCTCCTAAATGGGAGGCGGACTTGAGCGACACGAAGTGGATGACAAATATGCTCTGAGGAAAATCCCCAGAGTACTGGGGTGAGACAAACAAAGTTCCTAAACAGGAAAAATACCAATCAAATTGGTTTGGGTCTCACATGAACGCTCGCCACAGAGATGTCCTTTAGTTCTCAATGTAGGCGCTCGTTTTAAAAACGGTCATCTGCTTTCGGGGGTCGCGGCAAATATCACGCCAACCCTTGCGCCTCATTAAAACGGGAGAGGGGCAACCCCGGGAGTCTATTCATGGGCGACTCCAAGCTCCGGAATTCAAATTCTTAGTCATCAATGACTCAGAGCCTTGATTATAGGACACAAAACGGTCGACAATGGGAATATTCCAATGAATAAATCGCCAAAGCCCCCCTCAAAACCACGTATTTCAAGCAAGGATGCCCCTAAAACTAAGGTTTTGGCAGCTGTTTTGGAAACCGTGGGACCGGATTTTGCAGGTCAGCGACTGGATAATTATTTATTAAGGTGGGCTAAAGGAGTTCCAAAAAGCCATATTTACCGAATTATTCGCTCAGGCGAGGTGCGGATTAACAAAAAAAGGGCGTTGCCAAGCTCTCGTCTGGTTGAGGGCGATGTGGTTCGCTTGCCCCCCACCCGATTGGCTGAACCTAAGAAATTGGATCAAGTCATCTCGGAAGCACAGGCTAAAACCCTGGCAACAGATATCCCCATTTTGTTTGAGGATGAATATTTATTGGTGATTGATAAACCCTCTGGGCTGGCGGTCCACGGAGGTTCGGGTGTTCAGTTAGGGGCTATCGAGTTATTTCGTAAGGCAAGGCCAGAGAATTCATTTTTGGAGCTGGTCCATCGCTTAGACCGAGATACTTCGGGAATCCTGATCATGGCAAAGAAGCGCAGCGCGCTTCTGGAAATGCATCGGCAGATTCGGGAGGGTTTAACTGATAAGCGTTATCGTTTAATCGCCCATGGAGCAATGGATGCAATCAGTGGCACGAAGCAACTAAAGTTTCCTCTGTTGAAATATTTGCTAGAGAACGGTGAGCGTCGGGTTCGGGTGGACCCAAAAGGACAAGAAAGTCACACCAACATTCGGGTTACTGAGCTCTTTCAACGAGATGGCGCGAGTTTTACATTAGTTGAAGCACAGTTAAAAACTGGGAGAACGCATCAAATTCGGGTGCATTTGCAAAAAATTGGGCACCCAATCTTGGGAGATGATAAGTATGGATTGGAAGCCGGAGATAAGGAGTTGAAAGTTAAGCAACTTTTTCTCCATGCGCATCTTGCGGTCTTTTCGCATCCTAAAACTTTGGAGAAAATGCGTATTGAAGCCGATCTGCCAAAACGGTTTCATGATTTTCTCGCACAAAGGGACAGTCGTTTTTTGGCTAAAACGCTACAACCGAAAGAGATCGATTGAAGACAAACGAACGTCGCTATGAGCTAATCGTGTGGGACTGGGATGGCACGATTATGGATTCCACGCCAACGATTGTTCAGTGCATTCAGCAAGCCTGCCGAGACCTCGATTTCCCGGTACCCGGGGACTCGATTGCGAGCTATGTAATTGGTTTGGGTATTCATGATTCACTAAGACGTGTCGTGCCGACTATCGACCCGAAGCATTTTCCAACGCTCGTTGATCGTTTTCGCTATCACTATTTAGCAAAGGATCATGAGTTGCATCTTTTTGGGGGCATGCGAGACTTGCTTGAGAGCTTAAAGACTCAGGGTTTTATGTTGGGAGTGGCAACCGGTAAGCCTAGGCGCGGGCTCGATCGATCCTTGCGTCATCATCAGTTAGAGCATCTATTTCATGACACACGAACTGCGGATGAGTCCTTTGCCAAACCCCACCCGGGTATGTTGATGGACTTATCGGATCGTCTTCAAGTTCCAGTTCGCAAGATGCTGATGATTGGCGATACGACGCACGATCTTCAGATGGCCCAAGCGGCTGGAGTGGATGCGATCGCAGTCACTTATGGCGCCCATCCGGCCGATGCCTTGCGGTCTGCAAATTCTTTGGCTTGCTTTGATAATGTAGAGACTTTGGGAAACTGGTTGATGCAGAATTTGCATCAACCATTCCAAGATCCTGCCGAATTCAGTAAAGCGAGCTAAGTGTATGAATCAAAACCCCGAGTCATCCAATTCCAATGCGCAGTGGGAGCGTAGCGCCCTCGAACATCTCTTGCTTGAGAACCTAAAAGAAAATCGCAAGGCAAGACGTTGGCGAGCTATTCTGCGTATCTTGACCTTGGTTGTGTTGGTGGGCCTAGTCACACAAATCTTTGACATTGGTTTACCCGGCGGCGGGGGTAGTGGCAAACATACCGCACTCGTTAGCATTGAGGGTGAGATCTCACCCAATTCGGTTGCAAATGCTTTGGATATAAATTCGGCATTAAGTGCCGCATTTGAAAGCAAAGAGGCTGCCGGGGTAGTACTCCGCATCAATAGTCCAGGCGGCTCTCCCGTGCAAGCCGGCATGATTAATGATGAGATTAAACGTTTACGCGGCTTGTATCCTGATAAACCCTTTTATGTCGTGGTCGAAGATGTTTGTGCTTCCGGTGGATACTATGTGGCGGTAGCTGGAGACAAGATTTTGGTGGATAAAGCCAGTATTGTTGGCTCGATTGGAGTCGTCATGGGTGGCTTTGGATTTACGGGGCTGATGGATAAGATGGGCATCTCGCGACGCTTGATTACAGCGGGGTCGGATAAGGGTATGCTCGACCCCTTCTCTAAAGAAAATCCCAAGCAAGTTGAGATGGTTAAAAAAATGCTTGATGAAATCCATCAGCAATTTATTACTGTCGTGAAAGAGGGTCGTGGCGAGCGCCTAAAGAATGATCCGGATATTTTTTCGGGTCGCGTCTGGAATGGCGAACAGGCAGTTCAGTTGGGATTGGTCGATGGTTATGGCACAGTTGATTCTGTCGCACGTGATCTTTTAAAAACCCCTGATGTGGTGGAGTACACCTTGAAAGAGAATTTTGCTGAGCGTGTCGCAAAGCGCTTTGGGGCAGAGACCGGCGCTGCGATTAGCAAGGCCTTAACGCGAAGCGCGGAGATGCGGTAAAACTAAGCCAGCATCAAAAAAATAGCAGGCTTATTTTTGATGAGATCGGAGAGTGCTTCAGGTTTGGTATAGCGCTTGCGCCAAGAATCAATTGGCCCTGTCCACACCCACTCACTACTCAGTGTTAAATCGATTGCTACACAGAGTCGCGTTTGGTGAGATAGTGAGTTCAAGCAGCTTTGCAGCATTGCGGTATTTCGATAGGGAGTTTCAATCCAAATTTGGGTCTCGCGGCGCTGCCTAGAGGCCCCCTCTAACTCCTTGAGTTTTTTTGAACGCTCTGCACCTTCGACAGGAAGATATCCATTGAATTGAAAAAACTGACCATTAAGACCGCTTGCCATCAGCCCAAGCAAGATCGAGCTGGGGCCGACTAAGGGCTTCACTTTGGCCCCCCACTGATGTGCGACTTGGACAATCTCTGCGCCAGGATCGGCAACCCCCGGAACACCTGCTTCTGATAAGAGGCCCACATCATGCCCCGCTTGAATGGGAGTAAGCAATTCCTCCGGTTTAAGACTTAAGGCATGTTTGCGGTCCGGGCCGCGCCACTCTTGTATCACCATCTCTTGTAATGAATGATGCAGTGGTTCGATTTCATGAACGGCATTTAAAAATGCACGACTTGTTTTGGCGTCTTCCACAATCCAATACTTGATCTTGGCAATTTGCCGAAGGTTCTCGGCTGGTATGACGTGATGGAGTTGCGCAGCTCGGTTTTCACTACCTAATGTATTGGGTACCAAATATAAGTTACCAATTTGCATGCTATTGAGAGTCTTGAGTCGCAGGCAGAGAAATTCCCGCTTCAAGAAATAGGCTTGTTAAGGCAATTAACGGTAAACCAATCAGCGCGGTTGGATCTTCGCTCTCAATTTTTTCGAGAAGAATAATTCCCATACCTTCTGATTTAGCGCTACCAGCGCAATCATAGGGTTTCTCAAGGCGGAGGTATTGATCCAGAACCTGCTCGGGTAGTTTACGAAATTGAACCGTGGTTGGGACATGGATTGTTTCGCAAAAATTCTGACCGATTAGGCAAAGCGATGTATGAAAAACAACAGCCTGACCTTGCATTTGTTTGAGTTGAGCTAAGGCGGCGGCGTGCGAACCTGGCTTGCCAATCATGTGACCATTTAAATCAGCGCTTTGATCGGAGCCAATCACCCACGCGTTCCGGTGCAAGGATGCGATCGCCTGTGCTTTTGCTTGCGCTAACCGAAGCGTGAGATTTTTTGGAGTCTCGCCGGGTAGAGGGGATTCATCTAGGTTGGGTGCAATCGCTACAAATGGCATCCCAAGTCGTTCAAGCAGCTGCTGTCGATAGGGTGAGCTTGAGGCAAGAATCAGGGTGGGGGCGGACGGCATGAATGAGTAACTGAATGATGTTTGATAATGTCAATAGTTTGAATGAATTGCAAAACGTCGATCGGATGACACAAAACTCGCCTTACCCAATTCAATCGTTAGAAATCAACCCCAGCTCCTTGCTTAGAGTTGATATGTTAGCGCCTGTCTCTTACCAAGGCGAGGGATTTATCCAGATTGCCGATTTTCCAAGACTTTTAGCCGAATCAGCCTCTGTGAGCCCAGGCGATGGATTTGATTGCCAAATTTTAGGTTGGCATCGTGATGGCCGGCCGTTCATGGAGGTAAAGATTCGAGGGCGGATAGCGATTGCCTGTCAACGGTGCTTAGACCCCATGGCATTAGAGTTGGAAATACAAAAGACCTACGTTTTTTTAAGAACGGAAGTAGAGGCAGATCAATTCCCCATGGATCGCGATGATGAGGAGGCAATGGTCGCCTCAACCCACTTTAATTTGCTCGAAGCGATCGAAGATGAGATTTTGCTAGCACTGCCTCACGCCCCCAAACACCCGGTCGGCCAGTGTCAATTGCGGCAAATCGGGGCTGACTTGGAAAAGCCTAATCCCTTTAAGGTACTGAAAAACCTCAAGAAATAGCCATTATTTTGTTGGCGAATGCGGGTTTTTACCACTTTCTATGCTAGAATTGCGCCTTGCTTAGGAGTTCATTATGGCCGTCCAACAAAATAAAAAATCCCCCTCAAAGCGTGGCATGCATCGCGCACACGACTTTTTGACTGCACCCGCAATCGCAGTAGAGTCCACTTCCGGTGAGGCCCACTTGCGCCACCACGTATCCCCTAATGGCTACTACCGTGGTCGTAAAGTCGTTAAAACTAAGAACGACTAATTCCTCATTGTTTGATCGAAGCGGCTCAGGCCGCTTTTTTCTTAAACAGAATCGACGTTTTATACATATTCAATGAGTATCACTCTGGCAGTTGATGCTATGGGCGGGGATTTTGGGGTAGAAGTGACTATCCCAGCCTGCTGTGATTTTCTGCAAGATCATCCTGATGCTAAGATTCTTGCAATTGGCAACGCCCAAGCGATTGAGCAGTCGGTTCGCAAATCTAATCCAAACTTACTAGATCGCTTCCAGATTCTCGGCGCCTCTGAAATTGTCTTGATGGACGATCCCATTGAAGTTGCTCTGCGTCGTAAGAAAGACTCATCTATGCGAGTCGCCATTGAGCAGGTGCGTGATGGCAAGGCAGATGCCGCCATTTCTGCGGGCAATACGGGTGCATTGATGGCAATCTCCCGCTATATCTTAAAAACCTTGGATGGGATTGATCGACCGGCAATTGCAACTGCGATACCGAATGAGTTGGGGAAAGGCACTACCGTGCTTGATCTGGGTGCAAATGCCGATTGTGAGCCAATTCACCTTTTACAATTTGCGCAAATGGCTGATGTGATGTTGCGCGTGGTCAATGGCAATCCAAAACCCTCGATCGGCCTTTTAAATATTGGCGAAGAAGTCATTAAGGGTAATGAGGTGGTTAAACAAACTGCGGAACTATTGCGCCAAAGCCAATTGCATTTTTATGGCAACGTCGAAGGCAACGATATCTTCAAGGGAACCACGGATATTGTGGTTTGCGATGGCTTCGTTGGTAATGTTGTTTTAAAAGCTAGCGAAGGCTTGGCGAAAATGATGAGCGGTATGATCCGTGAAGAATTTAATCGATCCATATTAACCAAATTAATGGGTCTTGCTGCTCTATTGCCGTTGAAAAGAGTACGTCAACGAGTCGATCATCGGCGCTACAACGGTGCAGTTTTATTGGGTCTCAAGGGTTGTGTGATCAAAAGCCATGGCTCTGCCGATCGTTTTGCCTTTAAGGTCTCGCTTGAGCGTGCATACGATGCCGCTAAGAATCGGATGGTTGAGAAAATTGCTGAGTCATTTACATTGAGGTCCGCATAAGTATGGGTCGATTTGCTCGAATTGCAGGAACCGGCAGTTACTTGCCCGCATTAAGGCTGAGTAACCAAGATTTGGTGGACCGTTTGGCCAAAGAGGGTGTTGAGACCAGTGATGATTGGATTAAAACTCGCAGCGGTATTTCATCTAGGCATTTTGCTGCGCCCGATGAGTTAACGAGCGATTTAGCGGTCAAGGCAGCACAGCGTGCAATGATGGAAGCGCAATGGAATGCCGATGATATTGAGTTAATCATCTTGGCGACCTCAACCCCCGATCATCTAGGCGGTTTTCCAAGCACGGCATGCGTGATTCAAGATAAATTAGGTCTAAGGAATGGTTGTGCTGCCTTTGATGTGCAGGCGGTATGCGCTGGATTCTCATATGCCCTGAGTACGGCGGATGCATTCATTCGTGCTGGTATGTATCAAAAGATTTTGGTCATTGGGGCTGAAGTATTCTCTCGAATCTTGGATTTCAAAGATCGCGGTACCTGCGTACTTTTTGGCGATGGAGCGGGTGCTGTTGCGCTCGAAGCCTCTGATCATGCCGGAATCTTAGCGAGCGCTTTGCATGCGGATGGCAGTCAACGTGACATTCTGTGCATCCCTGGACGAGCAACTTGCGGTGGGATTGAAGGCGCTCCCTTTTTGCGAATGGATGGCCAAGCCGTCTTTAAATTAGCCGTGAAGGTGTTAGAGCAGGTCGCCCACGAGGTTCTGCAAAAAGCCAATATGCAGCCTAAGCAAATTGACTGGCTTGTCCCTCACCAAGCTAATATTCGCATTATGGAAGGAACGGCCCGCAAAATGGGAATGTCCATGGATCGAGTGATTGTTACGGTGCATGAGCATGGTAATACTTCAGCAGCATCGATTCCCCTGGCGCTCGATCATGGCATTCGATCGGGTCAAATTAAGCGCGGTCAGCATATTTTGTTAGAAGGCGTTGGGGGCGGTTTTGCTTGGGGCGCGGTTGTATTGCGCTATTAATGAGAAAAAATTGATATGACATTTGCATTTGTATTTCCAGGTCAAGGCTCACAATCGGTGGGGATGCTTAATTCCCTGGCTTCGCGAACAGAAGTTCATGCCACCTTGCAAGAGGCATCCGATGCGCTGGGTGAGAACATTGGTAAGTTAATTGCTGAGGGGCCTGCCGAGGCATTGGCCCTAACCACCAACACTCAACCGGTGATGCTGACCGCTGGGGTCGCCTGCTATCGAGCTTGGTTGGCCTCTGGTGGACCCAAGCCCAGCGTAGTTGCGGGTCACAGCTTGGGTGAGTATTCAGCTTTGGTTGCTGCCGGAGTGATTCGTTTTAAAGATGCCTTACCTTTGGTGCGATTTCGTGCAGAGGCCATGCAATCTGCGGTGCCAGTTGGCACAGGTGGCATGGCAGCAATTTTGGGGCTTGATGATCAGAAAGTGATCGAAGTGTGTGCGCTCGCAAGTCGCGAGTGCGGCAAAGTCGTCGAGGCCGTTAATTTCAATGCCCCTGGCCAGATTGTGATTGCCGGTGCGACCGAGGCAGTTACTAAGGCATGTGAGCTACTTAAAGCAGCTGGTGCCAAGCGTGCTCTACCCCTCCCAGTCTCTGCTCCATTCCATTCCTCGCTTTTGCAACCTGCATCCGAAAAGCTGAAGACTTATTTAGAGGGCATTGAATTTCATGCGCCTTGTGTGCCAGTGATTAATAATGTGGACGTATCCATTCTGGAGAGTCCAGAGCAAATTAAAGATGCCTTAGTTCGTCAAGCGGCTAAGCCGGTGCGTTGGCAAGAGACCATCCGCGCCATGGCTGATCGTGGAGTTACTCAGGTTGTCGAGTGCGGTCCCGGTAAAGTACTAGCTGGACTAACAAAACGAATTGATGATCGACTTCAAGGCATGGCGATTACCGACGAATCAAGCTTGATGGACGCATTGCAACAGTTAAAAACCTAATTTGTGAAATTCTTATGAACCTCGATTTAACAAATCAAGTAGCACTAGTAACCGGCGCATCGCGCGGTATCGGACAGGCAATAGCCACTGAATTGGCATCTTGTGGCGCAATCGTGATCGGTACCGCGACCTCAGAGTCTGGCGCGAATGCAATCTCCGAGCGATTGAGCGCATCTAAGGGCATTGGTAAGGTCTTGAATGTCACAGAAGGAGCCGCCTGTGAGGCAATGATTGAGGAGATCGTCAAGCAATTTGGGCGCATTGATATTTTGGTCAATAACGCAGGCATTACTAAGGATCAATTAGCAATGCGCATGAAGGAAGATGAGTGGTCCGATGTGATTGCTACCAATCTGAGTTCGGTATTTAAATTATCACAGGCTGTGTTGCGACCCATGATGAAGGCTCGATCAGGCCGGATTATTAATATCACCTCGATTGTTGGGCATATGGGTAACGCTGGTCAGGCAAATTATGCGGCTGCTAAAGCGGGAGTTGCTGGCATGACCCGTGCTCTGGCGCGTGAGATTGGTAGCCGTAATATTACTGTGAATTGCGTAGCACCCGGATTCATCGATACCGATATGACCCGCGCTTTAAGTGAAGACCAGCAAAATAGCCTTAAAGCCAATATTCCTCTAGCTCGCTTAGGAACCCCTGAGGATGTTGCTCAGGCAGTCGCTTTCTTGGCCTCTCCGGCGGCAGCTTATATCACTGGAAATACCCTCCATGTCAATGGCGGCCTATATCTGGCTTGAGTCTCCCGTCAAATGATCGGTGTCACAAACAAACTGATAAAATCCTGTAATTCGTTTTAACAAGTCCCGGAGGGAATGAATGGACAACATCGAACAACGCGTTAAGAAAATTGTGGCTGAGCAGTTAGGCGTGCCAGAAGCAGACATCAAGAATGAGTCTTCTTTTGTGAACGACCTGGGCGCAGACTCTCTTGACACAGTTGAATTGGTAATGGCCTTAGAAGATGAGTTTGGTATTGAGATACCAGACGAAGAGGCCGAAAAAATTACCACTGTACAGCTTGCGATTGATTTCGCAAAAACGAAAGCTGGACAGGCTTAATTCGTATCTAGGCTAAGCCGTGCCCGCATCAAATCAACCACGTCGCGTGGTGGTCACCGGCTTAGGTCTGATTTCACCAGTTGGCAATTCAGTCGCAACCGCATGGGATAACCTAATTGCGGGCAAGACTGGTATTGCTACAGTCACTAAGTTTGACCACTCAGCACTTAGTGTGCATTTTGCCGGTGAGGTTAAAGATTTCAATGTCGAGGACTACATTTCTGCCAAAGAAGCTCGGCATATGGATACCTTCATTCATTATGGAATCGCAGCCGGAACCCAAGCGATTAAAGATAGTGGTTTAGAGGTCACCGATCAAAATTCCGAGCGAATTGGTGTGTTAGTCGGCTCAGGAATTGGTGGTTTACCAATGATTGAGGATACCAATGCCGAGTTACTGTCTCGTGGCCCGCGCCGTATCTCACCATTTTTTGTGCCAGGCTCGATCATTAATATGATTTCTGGGCATTTGAGTATTCTCTTTAATCTGAAGGGTCCCAATGTTGCGGCGGTGACCGCCTGCACGACCGGTTTGCATAGTATTGGTTTGGCTGCTCGCTTAATTCAGTATGGCGACGCAGATGTCATGATCGCCGGCGGCGCTGAGTCGACCATTTCTGCTCTGGGCATTGGTGGTTTTGCAGCTGCCAGGGCATTGTCGACCCGTAATGATGATCCTGCAACTGCTTCGCGCCCCTGGGATAAAGACCGCGATGGATTTGTTTTGGGTGAGGGTGCTGGTGTAATGGTTCTCGAAGAGTACGAACATGCAAAAGCGCGTGGTGCCAAAATTTATGCGGAGTTATGTGGCTTTGGAATGAGCGGTGATGCGTATCATATGACCGCTCCCAATATGGATGGACCGCGCCGTTGCATGGTCAATGCAATGCGTGATGCGGGTATTACGGTAGATCAGATTCAGTATGTAAATGCACATGGCACATCAACACCCTTGGGCGATAAGAATGAGACAGATGCCATCAAGGCAGCTTTAGGCGATCATGCCAAAAAAGTGGTGGTGAATTCCACGAAATCGATGACGGGCCATTTATTGGGTGGCGCTGGGGGCCTTGAATCGGTCTTTACAGTTCTTGCATTGCACCATCAAAAATCACCACCGACTATCAATATTTTTAATCAAGACCCCGAATGCGACCTTGATTACTGCGCCAATACTGCTAGGGATCTCAAAATTGATTACGCTGTGAAAAACAACTTTGGATTTGGGGGTACCAACGGTACCTTGATATTTGGGAAAAAGCCCTAATATCTGAAGTATTGCAACTAATGGGTTGAGCAAAGCTCAATTTGGTATGAAAAAAATTCTATTGGTCGTTTTCTCAGTATTTAGCTGGGGAATCCTGTCGTTTTCACCGACGGTTTCCTCTCAGACAAACACTCAGCCTCCTCGGGTAGCGATCCCAGATTTCGTGGAATTGGTTGAAAAGGCTAGTCCCGCAGTGGTTAATATCCGTACTACCGAGAGGTTATCCAATCAACAGGCTCAAGGCTCTGTCCCAGGCATACCTGATGAGCAAGCGGAATTCTTTCGTCGCTTTTTTGGGGTACCGCTTCCAGGAGCACCCAATACCCCTCGCGGTCAGGGTAATCGACGTGGCCAACCAGAAGAAATTGAACGCGGTGTTGGTTCGGGATTCATTATTGATTCCAACGGAATTGTGATGACCAATGCACACGTAGTTGAAGGTGCAACAACGATTTATGTCACCCTAACAGATAAGCGTGAGTTCAAGGCAAAACTACTTGGCGCAGATAAGCGTACCGATCTTGCGGTCCTAAAAATTGATGCCACCGGTTTACCAAGGCTGCCTTTAGGTGACTCCTCTAAGGTGAAAGTGGGCGAGTGGGTTGTAGCGATTGGCTCACCCTTTGGTTTGGAGAATACCGTAACTGCTGGAATTGTGTCAGCCAAAAGCCGTGACACAGGAGACTATTTGCCATTCATTCAAACCGATGTCGCAGTCAATCCCGGGAACTCTGGTGGACCATTGCTCAATACTGCTGGCCAAGTGATTGGTATTAATTCTCAAATCTTTAGTCGCTCAGGTGGCTATATGGGAATTTCATTTGCAATTCCAATCGATGAGGCCATTCGGGTCGCAGATCAATTAAGAACCACCGGCCGTTTAGTGCGTGGACGAATTGGCGTGGCGATTGGTGAGATCAATAAAGATGTGGCTGAAAGCCTTGGGCTTGGTAAACCACGCGGCGCTTTTGTCCGCAATGTGGAACCTGGTGCGCCTGCAGCTAAGGGCGGCATTGAGTCCGGTGATGTGATCTTGAGCTTTAACGGGCGTGATATTAATAAGTCCACCGATCTACCTCGTATTGTGGGTGAGACAAAACCCGGTACCTCTGCAACGGTTAAAGTTTGGCGCAAAGGGACAACACGTGACCTAACGGTTGTGGTTGCGGATGCAGAGCCCGATAAAGCGGTTGCACGCAAGTCAGAGACTCCAGCTCCGCAAGCTGGCACGGCAAACAAATCATTGGGTATCAGTGTTGCCGAATTGACTGAAGCCAAAAATAAGGAATTGGGCGGCAAAGGCGGGGTTGAGATTACCAATGTGGGTGATGGTGCCGCTGCTAGAGCAGGTTTACGGGTTGGAGACGTGATTGTCCGAATTGGCGATGCCGATATTACCGGGATCAAGCAATTTGAGTCGGTAACCAAAGCCCTTGACCCTAGTAAGGCAGTACCTATTTTTGTGCGTCGCGGTGATGCCACCATCGTGGTACCCATCCGACCCGCTCAGAAGTAAATCCGGATATAAGAGCAAAACCATCAAGGGGTGACCAAAAAGTCACCCCTTTTTCTTGGGTTATTTCTTTTGGGGGTGGGGAAAAGCGCTGATTTTTCTGCTCCCAGTACAATAGGGAAAAGACATCTTATTGCAGCGCATCATTGTGTTGCGTTGCGACAAGGCGTTTTATCAAGACCTCTATCGAACAGCGCCAATGGATCACATCCGTAATTTCTCCATCATTGCCCATATTGACCATGGTAAGTCAACCTTAGCCGATCGTATTATTCAGCTGTGTGGCGGTCTTTCCGACCGTGAAATGGAGGAGCAGGTTCTCGACTCCATGGACATTGAGCGCGAGCGAGGCATTACGATTAAGGCCCAAACCGCTGCCCTAACGTACAAGGCAAAAGATGGGAAGACCTACAACCTTAATTTGATTGATACCCCAGGGCACGTCGATTTCTCTTATGAGGTCAGTCGCTCTCTTTCTGCCTGTGAAGGGGCATTGTTGGTTGTCGATGCCAGCCAAGGAGTTGAAGCGCAAACGGTGGCTAACTGCTACACCGCTACTGAACTGGGTGTAGAGGTCATTCCAATCCTCAATAAGATCGATTTACCATCTGCAGATCCTGAATCAGCTAAGAAAGAGATTGAGGACGTGATCGGTATTGATGCAACCGATGCCATTACCTGTTCTGCCAAAACAGGACTTGGTGTTGCTGATGTTTTAGAAGAAATGATTCGGCGCGTCCCGCCACCAAAGGGTGATGCCACATTACCTCTGCAAGCCTTAATTATTGATTCATGGTTTGATAACTATGTGGGTGTAGTCATGTTGGTCCGAGTGGTGAACGGCACCCTAAAACCAAAAGACAAAATTACCTTGATGGCTACTGGATCCACTCATTTGGTCGAGCAGCTTGGTGTTTTTACTCCGAAGTCAGTGACTCGTCCCCAGCTCAGTGCAGGCGAGGTCGGATTCATTATTGCTGGCATTAAAGAGTTGAAGGCTGCCAAGGTGGGTGATACCGTGACCCATGCATCCGGTCAACAGGGTCGCATCCCTGCGCCACAGCCGCTGCCTGGATTTAAAGAGGTTAAGCCACAGGTATTTGCAGGTTTATATCCAGTAGAAGCCAATCAATACGATGCATTGCGTGAGTCTTTGGAAAAGCTCAAATTAAACGATGCATCCTTGCAGTTTGATCCGGAGGTCTCTCAAGCCTTAGGGTTTGGATTTCGGTGCGGTTTCTTAGGTTTATTGCATATGGAAATTGTGCAAGAGCGTTTAGAGCGGCAGTTTGATATGAGTTTGATTACAACCGCGCCAACGGTTGTTTATCAGGTGGAGCAGCGTGATGGCACGAAGGTTGTGGTGGATAACCCTTCCAAAATGCCTGACCCTAGCAAGATCGAGACAATCTTAGAACCGATTGTGACAGTCAATCTGTATATGCCCCAAGAATATGTTGGCTCGGTCATTACCTTATGTACTGGTAAGCGGGGCATTCAAACCAATATGACCTATTTAGGGCGTCAAGTACAGCTCACTTATGAGTTACCAATGGCAGAAATCGTGTTGGATTTCTTTGATCGCCTGAAATCCGTCTCACGGGGTTATGCCTCGATGGATTACGAGTTCAAAGAGTATCGGCCAGCTGATGTAGTAAAGGTCGATATCCTAATTAATGGGGATCGAGTTGATGCCCTATCCATTATTGTGCATCGAAGTAATAGCCAGTCACGCGGTCGCGAGGTGGTTGCTAAGATGCGCGGCATTATTCCTAGACAAATGTTTGATGTCGCAATTCAAGCGGCAATTGGTAGCAATATCATTGCCAGAGAAAACGTCAAGGCTTTACGTAAGAATGTATTGGCGAAGTGCTATGGTGGTGATATTACTCGCAAGCGTAAGTTGCTCGAGAAGCAAAAGGAGGGCAAGAAGCGCATGAAACAAGTGGGTAATGTTGAAATTCCGCAAGAAGCATTTTTGGCCATCCTTCAGGTGGAAGAAAAATGAACTTTGCCCTTATCTTATTCATCTTGGCCATCATCACGGGTATCGCATGGGTTGCCGATAAACTCTACTTTGCCCCACAACGCAAAGCTGCTGGAATTGAGCGGATGCCACTTTGGTTGGAGTATTCGGCAAGTTTTTTCCCGGTTATTTTGGCGGTATTCATTCTGCGCTCATTTTTGATTGAGCCATTTAAGATTCCATCCGGATCGATGATTCCAACCCTGCAGATTGGAGATTTCATTGTTGTCAATAAATACACCTATGGCATTCGTTTGCCAGTAATCAACCAGAAAATTATTAATATCGGCACCCCAAAACGGGGTGATGTGGTTGTCTTTCGTTATCCCAAAGATCAGTCGGTTGATTACATTAAACGCGTGATTGCGATTCCTGGTGATGACATCCTCTACGAGGATAAAAAGGTCACTGTTAACGGGAAGCCACTTCAATACGCTGGTGGAGCCCCTTATCTTGATCCTGAGAGCATGCGGTATGCCAAGCTCTACCAAGAGAGCTTTCCAGCCGATCTTGGTGGTAATACTCATGAGATTTTGAATGATCCCGATCGCAGCACGATCTACCAAGGCGAGAACTTCCCTGGATCGGAGAACTGCCAATATCAAGGAACTGCACTGCGCTGTAAGGTGCCAGCAGGCCATTATTTTGTGATGGGTGATAACCGCGACAATAGTCTGGATTCGCGGTTCTGGGGATTTGTACCGGATCAAAACTTAGTTGGTCGCGCCTTTTTCATTTGGCTGAACATGGGTTCACTTGGCCGAATTGGAAGCTTTCAGTAATGAATGCCCGGGCAACACTCGATCTTGGCCCACTGCAGGATCGCTTGGCATATCAATTTAAAAAGCCTGATTTATTAACTCAAGCTTTAACCCATCGCAGTCATAGTAAAAAGAATAATGAGCGCCTCGAGTTTCTGGGAGACTCTGTATTGAACTGTGTAGTTGCTGAGATTTTGTATGAGCGTTATGCCGATCTTGATGAGGGCGATCTATCACGGGTACGAGCCAACTTGGTAAAGCAACAAGCGCTGTATGAAATTGCTCAAGCCTTGATGCTATCGGACTATCTCAAGCTTGGAGAAGGGGAGTTAAAAAGCGGTGGATTTCGTAGACCTTCAATCCTAGCCGATACACTTGAAGCCATTGCGGGGGCAATTTTTATTGATGGAGGATTCGAGGCGGCAAAGGCAAGTCTACGTAAACTGTACTCCACCATCTTGCAAAACGTGGATCCCAAAACCTTAGGTAAGGACGATAAAACCTTGTTACAAGAGTATCTACAGGGCTTTCAGCTACCTCTACCTACATATAACGTGGTGGCTACGACTGGCGCCGCTCACAATCAGCAGTTTGAGGTCGAGTGCATTGTTCCAAATCTTAAAGTGAGCGTAAAAGGGGAAGGGGCATCGCGGCGTGCTGCAGAACAGGGCGCTGCAAAAATTGCTTTGGTTGCTGTACAAAAAGCCTTGCCACAAGAGTCGCGTAAGCCCAAGAAGACTCGTGCTGCAAAAAAGAAAGCTGCCAAAGCCGATCCGGTTAAAGGGCAGTTACCTCTTAAGTTAAAGGATTGAAGTGTTTAGGTGCGGCACGATCGCATTAGTGGGCAGGCCCAATATGGGCAAATCCACCTTATTAAATGCACTTGTAGGTCAAAAAATTAGCATCACATCGCGCAAAGCGCAAACTACCCGTTACCGAATTGCGGGGGTGCAAACGCGTGAGCACGCGCAGTTTATCTTTATCGATACTCCGGGCTTTCAGACGCGCGTCATGAATACCCTTAATCAAACCCTCAATCGAACCGTGACCAGCACTTTGCACGACGTTGATGTTATCTGTTTCATTGTGGAGGCGGGTTACTGGGGTGCCGATGATGTCAACGTTTTGCGTTTATTACCAAATGACAAGCCGGTACTATTAGTTGCAAATAAGCTGGATTTATTTGCGTCGCGTTTTGATAATTCCGACGCTCGTGATCTGGAACTTTTTGAGTTCATGAAAAAAATGGCACAGCCATGGGGGGCAATTGCCGAGCAAACCAAGGGTTGTGAAGCGCAAACAATTGCAAGTCCTGAGCAAACCTTTGCTGAAGTGATTCCAATGAGTGGTAAGAACAAGGATGATATTGAACGCTTATTGGATTTAATTGCAGAGTATTTGCCGGAGGGCGAGGCGCGATACGAACCGGACACTCTGACGGATCGTAGCGAACGCTTTATGGCTGCTGAGATCTTGCGCGAGAAGGTGTTTCGTTATACCGGTGATGAGTTGCCGTACTCAAGCTCTGTGGTGATAGACCAGTTCAAGCTAGATGGCAAAATGCGACGTATTGCTGCAACCATTCTGGTAGATCGTGACAGTCATAAGGCAATGATCATTGGCCAGAAAGGTGAGCGGCTAAAAAAGATCTCGACCGAAGCTCGTTTAGACATGGAAGCATTGTTTGATAGCAAAGTTTTCTTGGAGACTTGGGTGAAGGTGAAGCGGGGATGGGCGGATGACCTTGCTGAACTACGTGCTCAGGGTTTGGAATAAATGGCAGGAACTCGTGTTCTGGATGAGCCGGGATTTGTACTGCACAGTATTCCCTATAAAGAGACAAGCTTAATTCTGGATGTATTTACCCGTTCGCACGGACGACTGGCATTAATCGCTAAAGGTGCGAAGCGCCCTCATTCGAGCTTACGACCAGTTCTGCAGCGCTTTCAGCCACTGCTCATCTCGTGGAGTGGTAAATCAGAACTGAGAACTCTCACTAAATCAGAATGGGTCGGAGGTTCTCCGGCTTTGGTTGGAGATGCACTTTTGTGTGGTTTCTATCTCAATGAGTTGCTGGTGAAGTTTTTGGCTAGAGAAGATGCCTACGAGTCGCTCTACGATCATTATGCCGAGACAGTTTATGCGCTCTCACAAATCGAGTCCTCCGGACCATCAATCGAGCAAACCTTAAGACCATTTGAGCTGGCCCTTTTGCGAGAGACTGGATATGCTGCAGCTCTTGATCATTGTGTGGAGACCCGCTCCCAACTAATTGATGGCGAGCGATATGTCTATCAGCCCGAGAAGGGGATCCGTCCATGGCAACCCGATGACCCCAGTCATTGGCCGGTACTTGAGGGGTCGGCACTGCGAGCCATGGCGCAGGGAGACTTTTCGGGATCAGAGACCCTAAGCCAGAGCAAACAATTAATGCGTTTCCTCTTAGGTATTCACTTGCAAGATCAGACTTTGACCACTCGTCAAATCTTGATTGATCTAAAAAAGATCTAAGTGGGACTATGGCTTTAATATTAGGTATGGCCCCACTAGAGCTCGGAATCAATATCGATCACGTTGCAACCCTGCGTAATGCTCGGGGGACATGCTATCCCGATCCACTCATGGCGGCACAAATTGCCGAAGCAGCAGGCGCTGATTTGATCACCTTGCATTTACGTGAGGATCGGCGTCATATCAAAGATGCCGATTTATTTGCGCTTCGACCCTTGATTCGAACCCGTATGAACTTGGAATGTGCAATTACAGCGGAGATGCTGGGCATTGCGATTCAGGTTAAGCCGCAGGATGTGTGCTTGGTCCCTGAGAAGCGGACCGAAATTACTACCGAAGGCGGGCTCGATGTGATCACTCATCAGAATCAAGTCCATTCTGCTACCAAACAACTACAGGCTGCTGGTATTCGGGTATCACTCTTTATTGATCCAGACCATCGCCAAATTGATGTCGCTAAGGAGCTTGGAGCACATGTAATTGAGTTACACACTGGAGCCTATGCAGATGCTCAAATAGAGCATCAATCATTTGAGCTGCAGCGAATTACAGAGGCTGCACGCTATGCAAAGAGTTTAGGTTTTCGAGTCAATGCCGGACACGGTTTGAATGAGCAAAATGTTCAGCCCATCGCCAAAATCCCTGAAATTAGCGAGCTAAATATTGGCCATGCGATCATTGCAGAGGCTATTTTTAAGGGTCTTCCCAATGCGATTCGGGATATGCGTAGACTCATGAATGAGGCGCGTTCGTAATGATTGTCGGGATTGGTACTGATCTCTTACAGATGGGTCGACTGCAGTCGGCTTATGAGCGCACCCAAGGTCGCTTAGCCAAGCGGGTTTTGGGGGATGAGGAGTATCAGGTGTTTCAACAGCGACTTAGCCGTAATCGCAAGCGGGGAATGGCCTACTTGGCTACCCGTTTTGCTGCTAAGGAGGCGTTTTCAAAAGCGATTGGCTTGGGTATGCACATGCCAATGAGTTGGCGATCTTTGCAAACACTCAATGAGCCCAGTGGCAAGCCTTATACAAAATATTCTGGGGCTCTGTTGCAGTTTATGGAAGATAAACAATGGCATGCGCATGTCACAGTGACTGACGAGCAAGAAATGGTGATGGCGTTTGTGGTTGTCAGTTACGGCACACCCATTGTTACCAGCTTTGATCCACAAAACTATCTTGGATGAGACCGTGGCAACCCAAAAAAAATCGACTTATAACCCAGGCCCCATTATTTTGGATGTTGAGGGGCTTACCTTAAACCAACACGATATCCGACGCATAAAAAATCCCTTGACGGGAGGCGTAATTTTATTCGGGCGGAACTTCCAATCTCGTAAACAATTAACTGCACTCACTAAATCAATCAAGCAAGTCCGCTCTGACATTCTGATATGCATTGATCATGAGGGAGGTCGAGTACAACGTTGTAAAACGGATGGGTTTACGCATCTTCCTGCTATGCGCCGCCTGGGTGATCTATGGATGCGCAATGGAGTTGGGGCAAGCTCTGCAATTTCCGCGATGAAGGCAGCAACCGCATGCGGCTACGTGCTTGCAACCGAGCTAAGAGCGTGTGGAGTTGACTTTAGTTTCACACCCGTTTTGGACTTGGATTATGCCCGCAGTGGTGTGATTGGCGATCGCTCATTTCATCGCAACCCAGAAATTGTGTATGTTCTAGCAAAAAGCTTGAATGAGGGACTCCGCTTAGGTGATATGGCTAATTGCGGTAAGCACTTCCCGGGACATGGATGGGCTGAGGCAGACTCTCATATTGCTATTCCCCAAGACGAACGCTCACTAAAATTAATTGAGAGTGATGATATGAAGCCGTATGAGTGGCTTGATATCAGTCTTGCCTCGGTGATGCCCGCTCATGTGATTTATCCAAAGGTTGATGCATTACCCGCTGGCTTTTCTAGTATTTGGTTGCAAACCATCTTACGTAAAAAGCTAAAGTTTGGTGGAGTGATTTTTAGTGACGACCTCTCCATGGAGGGGGCCAGTGTTGCTGGTGATGTGGTGCAGGGTGCTCAATTAGCACTCAAGGCAGGATGTGACGCGGTACTGATTTGTAATCGCCCCGATCTTGCTGATCGCTTACTCAATGAACTAAGCGTTTCTCCAAAGAAATTCACAGAGTCTGCAACGCGACTCAAGAAATTATTTCCGAAGGGTGAATCTCAGTCCTGGGATGAGTTGCATAAAAACGATGAGTATCTGCATGCCAAGGATTTATTAAAAACCCTTGGCCTTACTCATTAGTTAGCGCGACTACGATATTCGCCGGTACGGGTATCGATTTCAATCTTGTCCCCGGTATTGCAGAACAAGGGAACTTGAATCTCAAAGCCGGTTGCAATTTTGGCGCTTTTGAGAACCTTACCGGAGCTGGTATCCCCTTTAACAGCGGGTTCGGTATAGGTAATTTCGCGAACTACTGTGGTGGGTAATTCCACTGAGATGGCTCGGCCGTCATAAAAAACAACCTCAACCGCCATCCCTTCTTCGAGGTAATTGAGTGAATCACCCATATTGTCTTTCTCGACCTCATATTGGTTGTAGTCGCCGTCCATAAAAGTGTACATTGGGTCTGCAAAATAGGAGTAGGTGCAATCCTTCTTCTCAAGAATCACAACATCGAATTTATCGTCCGCTTTGTAAACACCCTCATTTGGCGCCGCTGTTAATAGGTTCTTGTACTTCATTTTGACTACAGCCGAGTTGCGGCCAGAGCGGCTGTATTCGTGTTTCTGGACCACCATGGGGTCACCATTAATCATGACAACATTACCCACGCGGAGTTCTTGAGCGATTTTCATAATAATTCCTGATATAAACGGATATTGGCTCCTATTGGGGCCAACTGATTCAAACCTAGTATTTTAACTGGTTAATGATTTAACTGACAAACCGAACTAATCTGCCCACTAAGCCGCCATCGGATTGGCGATCAATTATGGCTCTTTGCCAGTGTTTGGCATGCTCTAACCACATCGGTAGTTGGTCCCACCAGTTTTGAGCCCCCCGCCAATTCATTGCATCTGTAATGAGGTTTTGCAGTCGTGGATCGACACCCTCAAGGTAGAGATCTAAAAAAGCGTTGAGCTTGGTGTAATGCACGCCGTCATCTTGAGGATAGATATTCCAAATAAAGGGCTTGCCTGCTAACTGCGCCCGAATAAAGGAATCTTCCCCGCGCACAATGTTGAAATCACAGTGTGCTAAGAGCCAGTCATAATCATCTTGTGGAATAAACGGCATCGAGATCAGATTTAAATTTGGCCAATGGTGTTGTTGTAGATTGAGCAGCTGCGCATTACCAAATGCTAAAAAAATATTAAAGGGCTCTCCCAGTTGATTAAGGTTTACGAGCCATTCTTTAATTGGCGCCCCGGGATACGAAAAAATACTCAGTTTTTTTGAATCGGCCCGAGACTGTTGCCAGATTGTCTTTAGGCTCTTGGGGCAATCCTCTTGATCATTTTTTGGAAGGGGATCAAGCAATAGGCCTCCAGTATTGGCTTGAAATCCTGGAAAGAAGAAATACTTTTGTAAACCATGCGTATTAGGGGATGGTTTGCCATGAAAGTCCGCAACCCATGGCTCTGCACTTAAATACTCGAGATGAATCAGAATCGGCTTTTGGGGGGCGACCAAAATGCTATTGAGATAGCGGGTGGGTAGCTCACATGAAAACGCTTGGATTACAACATCGGGAAGCTCTGGCGGATGCCGGGCATTTTGATAACTGGTTTCCCAGGGAAGAACCTCAATACCCTTAAGATGGGATTGTTCCATCATGATGAGTTGTAGGGTATGCAAATCATCGCAAAATAGGCGTATATTTTGATCGTATTGAGTTGCCAGTGATCGTGCTAGACGCCAGCAAATACCCGCATCGCCATAGTTATCGATAATTTGGCAGAAAATATCCCAACGCATGACTAATTTACTTCCTGAATCCTTACGAATTGATTTAAAGGGACTTCCTGGGCTACCAGGCGTCTATCGTTTTTTTGATGAGTCAGGCCATATCTTATATGTTGGCAAAGCCAAGGATCTCAAACGGCGGGTCTCGAGTTATTTTCAAAAGAATAACCACTCCCCTCGAATTGAGCGAATGGTCAAGCGCATTATCCGTTTCGAAATCACGATTACTCGCACCGAAACGGAGGCCTTGATTCTTGAAAATAATCTGATTAAAGAATACAGCCCACCGTTCAATATTCTTTTTAGAGATGACAAATCCTATCCTTACCTGATGCTTACAGGGCATGATTACCCTCGTTTAGCCTCCTATCGCGGCAAGATTGATCGACGCAATCGTTACTTTGGCCCCTTCCCGAACTCTTGGGCAGTTCGTAATAGCGTGCAAATTTTGCAAAAAGTATTTCGTTTGCGAACCTGTGAGGATACGATTTTTCGTAATCGAAGTCGCCCCTGTCTCTTGCATCAAATTCATCGCTGTAGTGCACCATGCGTGGGTAAGTTGACCAAGGAGCAATACTCTCAAGATGTTGGTCAAGCCCTGCGATTCTTGGAAGGTAACCACCAAGTTGTTTTGGCTGAACTAGAGCGCGAGATGGAAAACTATAGTGCTGCTATGGAGTTTGAGATGGCTGCTGTAATTCGTGATCGTATCGCTGACTTATCCAATGTTCTTCAGCAGCAGTCTATGGATGTGGCGGCCGAAGGGGAGGGCGATGTTGATATTTTGGCGGCTGCCGAAATCGATGGCCAAATTTGTGTCAATTTAGCGATGGTTCGTGGCGGCCGTCACTTGGGGGATCGTGCCTATTTTTCCAAGGGTCTAAAGTCATCCGAAGATGAGCCGATTGATCTCCAGATCATTCTTGAAACATTTATTCAGCAACACTATTTATCGACCGATTCATCTTCTGACCTAGCCGTGATCACACCCCCTGTCATGATTACGAACGTACCATTCAAGGGCGAACGTGCGCAAGCGATCTGTCAAGCACAGACGGAGCGCTCGGCACGACCCATTTCGTTTTTGTTCCAGCCACAGGGTCAGCGCAAGCATTGGTTAGCGATGGCCGAGGGGAATGCCAAGATTGCCTTGCTGCGGCGCATTGCAGAAGCGGGCGGACAACTGGCTCGGGTTCGAGCACTTACAGATGCACTTGGTATCGATTTGGAGCAGCTTGATCAATTACGCATTGAGTGCTTTGATATTAGTCACACATCTGGTGAAGCTACTCAAGCATCTTGCGTAGTCTTTGCCAAAAATGAACTCCAACCCAGTGAGTATCGACGCTTTAACATTACTGGCATTACAGCCGGAGATGATTACGCAGCGATGCAGCAAGTATTACAACGCCGCTATGCAAATTTTCAGGAAATCCCAGCCGACAAAGTGCCACAACTCGTTCTCATTGATGGCGGTAAGGGTCAGGTAGAAGTAGCCAGGAAGGTCTTCAGTGAGCTCGGTATTGATATTGGGCTAATTGTTGGTGTTGCCAAAGGAGAGGACCGTAAGGTTGGTCTAGAAACGCTGATCTTTGCTGATGAGCGGGAGCCCATCCGATTGGGTTCGGATAGCCAGGCGCTCATGTTGATTGCACAGATTCGGGATGAAGCGCATCGTTTTGCAATTACCGGGATGCGTGCCAAGCGTGCTAAGTCAAGGACTGTTTCTAGGCTTGAAGAGATGGAGGGCATTGGGGCCAAGCGTCGACAAAAACTATTAGCGCGCTTTGGTGGGTTGCGGGGGGTTGCAAATGCAACCGTTGAAGAGTTAGCGAGCGTGGAGGGAATTTCTCAAACTCTCGCGGAGCAGATATACCGTCAGCTTCATTAATCGATCAATTAAATCGTTTATTCTCCAAAAATGCCATTTAATTTACCCATCGCCTTGACCTGGCTGCGTGTAGCAGCCATTCCATTATTGGTGGGGATTTTCTATTTACCCAATGATTGGTTGTCACTGCCCGAAAAAAATATCGTTTCAACAGGCCTTTTTGTATTTGCCGCCATTACGGATTGGTTAGATGGATTCTTAGCAAGACGGATGAACCAAGAGTCGGCCTTTGGTCAGTTTTTAGATCCTGTAGCAGATAAATTAATTGTGGCTGCTGCTTTGCTGGTATTGCTCAATTTAGATCGGGTGCAGGCCTGGGTCGCATTAGTCATTATTGGCCGTGAGATCACAATTTCTGCTCTGCGTGAGTGGATGGCGCAAGTTGGTGCGTCACGCAGCGTTGCCGTCCATATGGTCGGTAAATTAAAAACGACTGCCCAATTAATTGCCATCCCCTTCTTGCTCTTTAATGGGCAAATTTTGGGTATCCATAGCTCTCTTTTGGGGACTTGGCTGATTTGGATTGCAGCTTTTCTCACGCTTTGGTCCATGTTTTATTATCTACAAAAGGCGTTACCGCAATTAACCAATAAGCCGTAAAACTAGGAAATTTTGCTAATTAGGACCCCATCCCTGAATCTTTGCTAAACTGTCGATCCTGTAATGCGGGAATAGCTCAGTTGGTAGAGCGCAACCTTGCCAAGGTTGAGGTCGCGAGTTCGAGCCTCGTTTCCCGCTCCATTCATTGATGGGAAGCCCCAAAAGCTTCCCATTTTGTTTGAGTTGTTGTTTGGTGGATTCCAAACCAATTAGGGCGCGTTGGCCGAGTGGTTAGGCAGGAGCCTGCAAAGCTTCGTACGGGGGTTCGATTCCCTCACGCGCCTCCACCCATAATCATTGACGAATTAACCCTCTGCCCTAAAATAGAGACCGTTGGTACTTTTATCCATTAGCCTTGGAACAAAACCATGAATCGATTAATCTCCAAAACTCACTTTGTTGCTCTTGCCGCTGCTGCGCTGTTGGGAGCCTGTGCCACTGGTGATAGCCCCACTGGAACTCAGGAAGAAATCAATCAAATCCAGGCGCAGTTGCTTGGCGACATGCCTTTGCCAACTGGGGCCAAAATTATTGGGTCTGATTCATTAATTATTGGTCGTGGTGATGGCTGGGTAGGCCGCGTTAATATCAGCGCATTACAAGGTGCAACCGATGTGTACGCGTTTTTTCAGTCCGAATATCCCAAAGCGGGGTGGACCACGGTTACCGCCACGAAATCAAAAACCAGTTTCTTGGTCTTTACCAAAGGCGAACGCACTTGCACGGTTGAAATTAATGAGGGATCTCTAACAGGCCCTAAATCCATCATCACCATCACCTCTTCGCCTAAAAATGCGAATGTGATTGCGCCGACCCGTAAGCCTTAAAGTCCGTTTGCTCGGATTAGCCCAACCGCTTGCCCCTCAAGGGCAAAGTTGGAATCTGCGAGAACGATGATGTTCTCAAAATCTGGATTTTCAGCTTGGAGCTCGAGGTATGAACCAGCAGCCCCTTTCTTTTGCAAAAAGCGCTTTACAGTGACCTCATCATCGATGCGAGCAACCACGATGTCGCCATTACGCGCTTCAGTGGTCTTTTTAACGGCTAAATAGTCACCATCGAGAATTCCTGCATCCCGCATACTCATCCCCTTGACGCGTAGCAGGTAGTCTGCGCCTTTACTAAACAAGCTAGGGTCAACTGGAATATGTTTCTCAATATGTTCAATCGCAGTAATGGGTGAGCCTGCGGCAACCCTACCAATTAAGGGAAGGGTCAGTTGTTGCAAACTGCCCGATGGCAAATTCAATTGACGAAAATTTTGCCCTTGTAAAAGAGTCTGCGTATTGGTAACTCGAATGCCCCTCGACGTTCCAGGACTTAATTCGATATAGCCCTTTTTGGCTAGAGCACGTAAATGCTCCTCGGCAGCATTGGCAGATGCAAAACCAAGTCGATTTGCTATTTCAGCGCGGGTGGGAGGAAGACCACTTTCCTCAATGGCCAAGGTAATGAGCCCCAAAATCTCTTCCTGCCGAGCAGTCAGTTTTGGTAAAGATGGGCTGTCAATTACTGTATTTATGTTCATACTGGGATTGTATACAGTAAAAAATGGCATTTCAAGAACTTTTGCTTGGTTGGATAATACCTAGATGTCAAATTCCTCTATTTCTCCCTCTATTTTGGTGATAGGCACTGGCGGTACCATCGCTGGCCTTAGGACCGATTTAGGAAATGGGGGTTATCAAGCTGGTCAAGTGCCGATTTCAACCCTTTTGACCCAGATTAATAGCAAATTTCCTTTAAAAAACATGCAGTTATCAAATATTGATAGCTGTGATTTGAGTGAGCCCCTTCTAAGCGAATTAGGTGTCCAGGTTCGCATAGGACTAGCAGACCCCGAAGTAATAGGGATCGTAATTACCCATGGCACCGATACGATGGAAGAAACCGCTACTTTTTTGGAGTTTGTCTGCGGTGGATCTGCCAGAAATTTTGGCAAGAAGGTGGTTTTGACTGGAGCGATGCTTCCCTCTGATCATCCACAGGCTGATGGTCCTGGGAATTTATCCGATGCGATTGAATTTGCTGGGAAAAGGGATGGTCAGAGTGGAATTTGGGCTGTGATGGGCTCTAAGCCAATACTGGGCCTTGCTTTGGTCAAGGGCCATAGCTCTCAGACGAACGCCTTTTTTGGTGAAGCGCTGCCTAATGATTGGGTTCAAGTTAGCAATGACTTACCGATACCACCAGACAATCAATGGCCCTGGGTTGAAATTATTACAAGTCACGTCGGGGCCAGACCAGAAACCATTACCTTTTTAAAGAATCATGGGGTTCAGGGCATTGTTCTAGCAGGCACTGGTGCTAGTACCGTTCATGAGAGCCTTGCGCCCGCTTTGGAGCAGTTTATGGAGGCTGGTGGAGCCGTGGTGCGTGCCTCCCGAATCGGTAGGGGCTATATTGGCGGAAGTCTTGCAAATGGCCGATTAGCAAAGGCATTGAGCGCGGGTAATTTAAATCCTGCAAAAGCCCGTATTGCTCTGCAGCTAGCCTTATTCGCTAGCACCCAATCAAGTCCTAATCCATTGAGTTGGCAGGATTATTTTGCTAGAATGGTGGGCTTACCGGAATTTCGGTAAGTAATTTAAACAATTTGTTCCACCCTTGCTGCACTGGTGCTTAATTCTTGACAGCGGAATTAAGCAAGACGCCTAGGCAGTTTTATCCATAAGGAGTGATTAATGCGTCATTATGAAATCGTTTTTATCGTCCATCCGGACCAAAGCGAGCAGGTTCCAGCGATGATTGATCGCTACAAGTCGATCCTAACCACCCATGGTGGCAAAGTGCATCGCATCGAAGATTGGGGTCGTCGTCAGATGGCTTACATGATCGACAAGCTCGCTAAAGCCCACTACGTTTGCATGAATATTGAATGCGATCAAAAAACGCTTGAAGAACTCGAGCATGCATTTAAGTTCAATGATGCAGTGTTACGTCACCTCATTGTCAAGATGAAGAAGGCTGAGACTGAGCCATCCATCATGATGAAAGAAGTGCAGCGTGAAGAAGCTCGCAAGCTCGCTCAAGCTGACGCACCGGCAGCAGCCTAATTATTGTTGAAAAGGAGGCTTTGATTCGTAAAAGTCGGTCTGATTGTGAAGCGTAGTTCAAACCTTCTCATCCTGACTGCTTCTCTAATCGCCAAGGACGCCATTCGATATACCCCAGCGGGTTTGCCCGTGATTCATTGTCAGTTACATCATGATGGTGAGTTAAGCGAAGCAAATCAAGTTCGGCAAATTCGGATGAATGTTGAAGCCGTGGCAATTGGTGAGATTCATCGAGAGTTACTAACGATGGATTTAGGAGCAGTAGCAGTATTTGAGGGGTTCTTAACGCAAAAGACCATACGAAATGAGCGCCTCGTTTTTCATATTACAAAGATCACATCGAACAAATAGGAAACCATCATGGCTTTTGGAAAAATGAACAAAAAGACAGACTTCAAAAAGAAGCCTGCACAGAACCCACTCTTTAAACGCAAGCGTTATTGCCGTTTTACGGTTGGAGGCGTTGAGCAAATTGACTACAAGGATGTCGATACGCTTAAGGATTTTATTGGTGAGAACGCTAAGATTACGCCAGCTCGCTTAACGGGTACTAAGGCGCTGTATCAGCGTCAGTTGGATACCGCAATTAAACGCGCTCGCTTCTTGGCATTGCTGCCATTCTCAGATCAACATAAGAAATAATTAGGAGCCCACGATGCAAGTTATTCTGCTTGAAAAAGTAACCAATTTGGGCAACCTTGGTGATGTTGTTAAAGTCAAAGACGGGTTTGCTCGCAACTTTTTAATTCCTCAGCGCAAAGCGCGTCGCGCAACCGAGGCAGCCATTGCTGACTTTGCTGCACGTCGTGCCGAGCTTGAGAAGATTGCTGCAGAGAAGCTCGCGGCTGCGCAAGCGATTGGCGAGAAGCTCAAAGGCTTAGTGTTGGAGATTAGTCAAAAGGCCGGCGTTGATGGCCGTTTGTTTGGCTCAGTCACCAATCACGATATCGCTGAAGCTCTGGCGAAAAAGAGTTTTCAAATCGAGAAAGCTGCAGTTCGGATGCCAACCGGCCCATTGAAAGTAGTCGGTGACCACCCAGTGGCTGTTGCTGTTCATACGGACGTTGTGGTTGATATTAATATTCGTGTGATTGGTGAGCAGGCCTAGTTGACTTCGGTACACTAGCCCTATGGCCGAACCTCGCAACCGTCCCGTACCAATGAACCCAGGCATGCCTGGGCCTGGTGACGCGGTTGTGCAGGCTCTCAAAGTCCCACCCCATTCCGTCGAGGCTGAGCAATCGGTTCTCGGCGGTTTGCTTTTGGATAACACCGCATGGGATCGTTTAGGCGGTATCCTCTCCGAGCGGGATTTCTATCGTAGCGAGCATGCGCTGATTTATCTGGTTATCGAGCGTTTAATCGGCGATAACCGACCGGCTGACGTGATTACTGTATTTGAGGCGATCAAGAATGAGCCCGAAGCAGATCTCATCGGTATCGATTATTTAAATTCCTTAGCACAAAATACTCCTAGTGCAGCCAATATCAAAGGTTATGCAGAGATCATTCGGGATCGCAGTATCTTACGCCGCTTAATTGAGGTCTCAGACAGTATTGTCAATACGGCATTTATGCCTGAGGGTCGATCAGTTCGTACCTTACTGGATGAGGCTGAATCACGCATTCTGCAAATTGGTGAAGAAGGTAGTCGCAAAGCAGATTATCTCGAAATCGAACCTCTTTTAAAGGCGGTGGTTGCGCGTATTGATGAGTTATATAACCGTGATGGCGGTAGCGACATTACTGGAATCGCAACTGGTTTTATTGATCTCGATAAACAAACCAGTGGTCTGCAAAAAGGCGATCTGGTCATTGTGGCTGGCAGACCCTCGATGGGTAAGACCGCGTTAGCCCTAAATTTTGCTGAGAATGTGGCCTTGCATGAAGGTCTCCCGGTTGTTGTGTTTTCGATGGAGATGTCTGGAGCGCAACTAGCAACCCGTTTACTTGGATCCGTCGGCCGAGTTGATCAAAGTCGGATGCGGACTGGTAAGTTAAATGATGATGAGTGGCCACGTGTTACTGATGCGATTGCACGACTGAGTAATACCCAAATCCTCATTGATGAGACCGGCTCCTTAACCTGTCTCGAGTTGCGCGCCCGCGCTCGTCGTATTGCGCGCAATTATGGCGGCACCCTGGGAATGGTTGTGGTTGATTATCTGCAATTAATGAGTGGTAGCTCGGGTGGCGGTGGAGAAAACAGAGCCACCGAAATCTCTGAGATCTCAAGATCTTTGAAGTCGCTAGCCAAAGAGTTGCAGTGCCCAGTGGTCGCCTTATCTCAGCTTAATCGTGGTCTTGAGCAACGTCCCAATAAACGACCTGTCATGTCTGATCTGCGTGAGTCTGGAGCCATTGAGCAAGACGCTGACTTAATTTTGTTTATTTATCGTGATGAGGTATATCACCCAGACACCACAACCGATAAAGGTGTGGCCGAAGTCATTATTGGTAAGCAGCGTAATGGTCCAATTGGTACAGTCCGCCTGAGTTGGCAAGGACAGTTCACTAAGTTCGATAACTTGGCCCCCAATACACCTTCGTATGGCGGTGGGTTTAGCCCCTTTTAATTGCCTGTAATCCGGCGCGCCTCGGTATAGCGTGCTGCCCAGTAGGGTGAATCAATCCGTTCAAGACGGACTGTGCCACCTGCGCTAGGCGCATGTACAAAACGGCCTTGGCCAACATAAATTCCGGCATGAGAGTAGCGCTCACCAGTGGTATTAAAGAACACCAAGTCGCCGGGCGCAGGAGCCTGTTGCCCAATACCAGTGCCAACATTACTCATTTGCTGAATCGTTCTTGGTAGTTTGATGCCCGAGCTGTTTTTGTAGACGTAAACAATTAATCCACTGCAATCAAATCCACCTGCTGGGGTGTTGCCGCCATAACGATAAGGGACTCCGACCAAGCCCATTGCTGCAATCGAAATACCTTCGTTACCAACGCTTGTATCGTTCTTAAAGTGCGCAATACGCGGGTTACTTACCACCCCGCCAGATTTACGAGTTGGGGTGGTGGAGCAAGCACTGAGTGTTAATACACTCAGTGCAACCACCGCTGTGACTAGTAAATTGGTATTACAGTGCTTCAGCTGCATGATCGGCTAGTCGCGAACGTTCGCCACGAGCCAAGGTAATGTGACCGCTGTGACGCCAACCTTTAAAACGATCGACCACATAGGTAAGACCGGATGAGCCCTCAGTAAGATAAGGAGTATCAATTTGGGCAATGTTCCCAAGGCATACGATTTTGGTACCGGGACCAGCTCGTGTAACAAGCGTTTTCATCTGTTTAGGTGTTAAGTTCTGAGCTTCATCAATAATCAGAAATTTACTCACAAATGTACGACCTCGCATGAAGTTCATGCTTTTAACCTTAATCCGAGAGCGGATTAGCTCTTGAGTGGCAGCGCGACCCCATTCTCCTGCAGTGTCGTCACTCCGATGTAATACCTCTAAGTTGTCGTCAAAAGCGCCCATCCAGGGCTGCATTTTTTCTTCTTCGGTGCCTGGTAAAAATCCAATATCTTCACCAACCGGAACGGTTGCTCGAGTAATGATGATCTCGTTATAGCGTTTGCTATCCAACACTTGCTCAAGGCCGGCTGCAAGGGCAAGTAAAGTTTTACCGGTACCAGCTTGACCAAGCAGGGTCACAAAATCAATGTCTGGATTCATGAGGAGATTCATGGCAAAGTTTTGCTCGCGATTACGCGCGGTGATACTCCACACATTATTTTTCTGATGGGAATAATCCTTCAGAGTTTGAAGCAAAGCAGTCTTGCCATTGATTTCGCGCACCAGGGCATAAAAGGGTGTTGTACCGTCTGGATTTTCTTGATAAACAAATTGATTGATGAGCATGCTGGGTACTAGCGGACCAGTAACCCGATAAAACATCGTGCCGCTTTTGCCATCTGCCCAACTCTCCATGGCCTTGCCATGCTTCGGCCAAAAGTCACTCGGTAGCGCCATCACGCCCGAGTACATTAAATCTCGATCTTCTAAGACCTGGTCATTGAAGTAATCTTCGGCCGGAAGGCCTAGAGCTCTGGCCTTAATTCGCATATTGATATCTTTCGATACCAAAACAACTTCTTGCTGAGGTTTGGCTTTTTGCAGATCACGAACCACCCCTAAAATCAGGTTATCGCCTTTACCCTCTGGCAACCCCTCGGGTAGGGGGGCGGTGGAAAACTGGGTCTGGAAAAATAACCTCCCCGTTGCATCTTGATTACCCAATTTATTGAGCGGGATTCCTTCGTCGAGCTGACCGCTGGTACCGGCAATCAGCTGGTCGAGCGAGCGACTCACCATGCGTGCATTACGAGCAACCTCACTCATCCCCTTTTTATGGTTGTCGAGCTCCTCAAGGGTTGTCATGGGCAGATATAAATCGTGCTCCTCAAACCGAAAGAGCGAGGACGGATCGTGCATTAATACATTGGTATCCAAGACAAATAGACTTGGTGGACCTGTACGCACTGTGCGCTTTGGTCGCTCTGGCTTGGAGTCCAGTTGCTTTTCCAGATGTTGGGTGGGAGCAATTGTTTTAATCTGTTCTAATGCCGCCTCCGCGGCTGACAGATCATCATCCATATCAATATTGGGTTCTACCTCTTGGGCCCAGCTTGGCGCATGTGCTTTTTTTACCTTTTTAGGGGGATTTTTGAGATCCGGCGTTTTCTGACGACTTAAATTGACTTGATCGGCAATTTGGGTGGGCAGTGGAGGTAATGGCATGCGAGAACTTCTCCTAAATGAAAAAACCGCCTACGAAGAGCGAAAGGCGGTTTTGAGGGGTGACGCAGAGGGCGGGATCATATGCACGATTTACTAGGGGGCCGGTCTCCCGTCGTGGCCTAAATAGACCCCGATGCGGGTTTAATGGCATCCATCGCTTACGGTGCATATAGCCATACTGTAACCCAAATTGATGTCTTTGCAAGTACCGTATAAATCCCTAGGACATAGCCTTGGCGGCAGCGAGTACTTCGGCCACATGTCCTGCAACCTTAATGCCTCGCCACTCCTTTTGGAGAACGCCTTTGCTATCAAATAGGAAGGTGCTGCGATCAACGCCACGAACTTGTTTGCCGTACATATTTTTCATTTTGATGACATTAAAGATCGTGCACAGTTTTTCTTCGGTATCGGCAACCAATTCAAAAGGCAGACCTAATTTTTGGCGAAAGTTCTCATGTGAACGCAAATTATCCCGGGACACCCCAACCACCAAAGCGTTTGCTTGATTAAATGCGTCAATATGATCCCGAAACTCTCCTGCTTCAACCGTACATCCCGGTGTTGAATCTTTGGGATAAAAGTAAAGCACTAGCTTTTTACCTTGATACGCTTTTGGCGAGAAAGTGAGGTTTGATGTTGCCGGAATCTCACACATTGGCATCGTCTGCCCAATCTTAATCGTCATCGTAATTCCCCTCGTCAATGGTTATGTGAAATTAGTTGCATGGCGCATTTGGATCATCAGTTCACCGCTGCGATTGGCAATACTGCCATACTGGAATGGCTCAGTGGCTATTTTATCGAGTTGCCCAGTCGCCAGCCAAGATTTGTGCAATTGGCCCATCGTAACCAGTTCGTGACCTTGCATCATCCACCCCTGAAGCAATGATTTAAAGGCAGGTAACAACTTTTGTCCTTCTAACTCAGCGTGCAGGGTAAAGACTTGATCATTGGGATTACTTTGAGTGAGCCCAAGAATTGCTTGGGCCGCTCCAAAGGCATCCCGCCCATCCACTCCAATGAGCTCATCAAAGGTTGGAAGTGTGGTGGGGTACTGAATATGCTTGCTTCGCTGATGCTTAAATTGAATACGGTACGGCGCGAGATTGGGCTCAGAGCGCCCATCAGAGGCGTATTGCATCCCCCAATCATCGAGTTGCATCAGGGCCGCTTCATTCATTTGCCAGCCTGCAGCACCATGCGTAAGTGGAGGGTGTTTGAATATCTCACAAAAACGATCATAGGCTTTTTGCATTTGGATTCGAGTCCACGTTGCATCACGTTGATAAACATGATCTTGCCAATAGACATGATCCCAGGTATGGATCCCGGTCTCATGACCGGCCTCATCAACAGCACGCATTTCATGCGCAGCAGTTTTGCCAATGTCAGGCGCCGGGAGGAGAACCCCGTATAAAAGGGTTTTGATGCCGTAGTGCTCTACCACCGAAGTGCGCGATACTTTTTTCAGAAAACCTGGCCGAAAAACTCGTTTTAATGCCCAACCTGTATGGTCGGGCCCAAGACTAAATAAAAAAGTCGCTTGAATATCGAGCTCTGCAAAAACCTTGGCTAGATTTGGAGTTCCAACTTGGGTTCCAAGTAAGGTATCAACGTCAACTTTCAGTGCAATTTTTGCCATGGGACTCAGTACTATTCAACCAGATGTCGCGCTTTATCGACATCATGGCGATAGGCTTCAAAAATCTTACTTAGTGCATCGTTCATCGCAATAGTGGGTTTCCAACCAAGTTCAGCCATCGTATTTTCGATGGCGGGAACTCGATTTTGAACATCTTGATATCCAGCACCATAGTAGTTTTTGGAGGTTGTTTCCACCAATTGGACTCGATCAGCAGTAACCGCATACTCTGGGATTTGCTTGGCAATCGCAAGCATCATGGTAGCTAACTCTTTGACCGAGTAATTATTTTTGGGGTTACCTACGTTATAGATCTTGCCATCAGCAATATCACCTTCATTGGTGATGATGCGCATTAAGGCATCAATGCCATCGTCAATGTACGTAAAAGCTCGCTTTTGCGAGCCCCCATCGACAAGATTAATCGGCTCACCACGCACAATATGGCCCAGGAACTGGGTGACCACTCGCGAGGAACCCTCCTTGGGCGTGTAGATACTATCTAAACCAGGGCCAATCCAGTTAAATGGTCTAAATAAAGTAAAGCGCAAGCCTTCCATGCCATAGCCCCAGATGACTCGATCCATTAATTGCTTGGCGCAGGCATAAATCCAGCGCGGTTTATTGATGGGGCCATAAACCAAATTGGATGAGGCTGGATCAAATTCAGTATCTGTGCACATGCCGTAGACCTCGGAGGTTGACGGGAAGACCAGGTGCTTGCCATACTTCACGGCCGAGCGCACGATGGGAAGATTGGCTTCAAAGTCCAACTCAAATACACGCAGTGGTTGTTGTACATAGGTTGCCGGTGTGGCGATTGCAACGAGCGGCAGGATCACATCGCACTTACGAACGTGATACTCCACCCATTCACGATTAATGGTGATATCGCCTTCAAAGAAATGCATGCGAGGGTGGTTGAGAAGATCACCAATTCGGTCGTTTTGCATATCCATGCCGTAGACCTCCCACGACGTGGTCTCCAATATGCGCTTTGAGAGGTGATGGCCAATAAATCCATTCACACCCAAAATCAAAATCTTTTTCATAAAACCATTCCTTTGATGAACTTCAGAGGCCAACGACCGACTACTCTTGCATTAAAAATAGCTCAAGAGCCTTGCCATCGCCGCACAGGCCAAAGTAACGATTATCGACGAGATGCATCCCCAACCCGGATTTTTTGAGGAATGCTGCGATTGAGGGGGGTAGGTCTACGCTAGGTTCCAGTGGTAGGGAGCTTTTGGTAAGAATCACTTTTTGCCCACTTAATTCGGTAAAGGCACCAGGGTAGGGCGGCGCCACCGCCCGAATCAGGTTGTAAATCGACATGGCTGACTTGGTCCAATCGATGCGACCATCCTCGGGTTTGCGACCCCCAAAATAAGAACCTTCTGCCAATCGATTGGCTTGTCGAGGAAGCTCTCCTTGCATGAGTTGGGGTAGCACATTCTCCATCACCCGTTTTGCGGCTTGACTGACTTTGTCAAACACCTCTTTGCCTGTCTCATGAATTTCAATGGGAACAGCCACTTGTCCCACAATATCACCGGCATCGGGTTTTGCTTCCATGACGTGTAGGGTTGCTCCCGTTTCAGTCTCGCCATGTAACACGGCCCAGTTCACAGGAGCGCGGCCGCGGTACTTCGGTAAGAGCGAGCCATGCATATTGAGAGCCGCAATGGTTGCGGTCTCAAGTAACTTAGTGGGCAACATGAAGCGGTAATAAAAAGAAAAGAGATAGTCGGGTGCAATCTCCTTGATCTCGGGGAGTAAGGTTAATAATTCACTCTGTTGCACGATTCGACACGGCAAACCCCGTTGTTCGCAGAGTTTTTGAACGCTGCCAAACCAAATCCTCTCATTGGGGTCATCGGCATGGGTGATGACTAAATCAACTTGCATGCCTGCATCGATTAATGCTTGCAAACAAGCAACACCGACATCATGGTAGGCAAAAACAACTGCGCGCTTTGGTGTTTGATTCAAGATCTAGGGTTTAGATTGCTCTAAGACCGCGCTCACCATATAGCGAGGCCGTTGACGAACTTGTTGGTAAATCCGGCCGATATATTCCCCTAAGAGGCCCAGGCCAAATAGCATGACGCCAATTAAAAAGAAGGTGAGCGCAAAGAGTGTGAACACACCCTCAACTTCAGCGCCCAATACAAAACGACGGATTAAAAGGAGAAGGAATAGGGAGCCTGCTGCTCCAGCTAATAGCATGCCGAGGATTGAAAAGAGTTGCAGTGGCATCACTGAGAAGCCAGTGACCAAATCAAAATTAAGACGAATCAATTGATACAGGCTGTATTTTGATTCTCCAGCAAACCGTTCTTCATGTTTAACGGTAATTTCAATTGGATTGTTGGCGAAGGTGTAAGCCAAGGCAGGAATGAAGGTATTCGCTTCCTCACACTGCCGCACTAAATCAATGATGCGGCGATGGTAGCCACGCATCATGCAGCCTTGATCGGTCATGGTGATGCGAGTGAGCTTATCGCGTAATCGATTCATGGCACGCGAGGCCGTCTTTCGGAACCATGAGTCTTGGCGATTTTCTCGAATCGTGCCAACATAGTCATGACCTTCCTCCAGCTGACGCACAATTTTCCCAATCTCTTCCGGAGGATTTTGTAGATCCGCATCTAAGGTAACAATGTATTCACCGCGTGCATATTCAAAACCAGCCATGATCGCCATGTGTTGGCCAAAGTTATTTGCAAATAAAACCACGCGTGTTACATCAGGCCGCTTTTCGTATTGCATCGCGAGCATGGCAGCAGACCGATCTTTACTGCCATCGTTAATAAATATAAGTTCGTAGCTGAGTGCATACTGACTCGCAACATGATCAAGTGCGGGGTATAGGCGATCAAATAGAGCCTGTAAGCCCTCTTCCTCGTTATAAACCGGGATCACGACACTTAAGCGTGGATGAGCAAAGCTGTTCATGACACCATTTTGCCTGATCTAGAGGCGTTTACGCTAAAACCTCTTCTAGTGCCTTGACCACACGATCAACGTCGGCATTGGTCATGGTGGGGAAAAGTGGCAGAGTTAAGATGGATTGACCAATCATATTGGCAACTGGGGTTGCCTGTTCCGAGTACCCACGCTCACGATACAGTGCAAAGCTGGTAATGATTGGGTAATGCACCCCAGTACCAATACCACGTTCTTTTAAGGCAAGCATGATTTGGCTACGTGATTGGCCTAAGTGCTCCAAGGGCAGTAAGACCTGGAACATATGCCAATTACTATTTGCAAAATCGGCGATTGGCAGACCTAAACCTATTTTGCTCAAACCCGATTGTTCGAACTGATCAAAATAATGACGGGCGAGAGCGACGCGTTGCCCTTGAAACCGCTCCAATTGTTTTAATTGATGAAGACCAATAACAGCATTGACATCGGTTAGGTTGTCTTTGCCACCCAGAACATCGACCTCCATGCCATCAGGACCATGACGCACCAATCCTTGCAACCGTAATTTCTCGGCCAGACTGACTTGATCCTCACCAAAGCGCTCGGTGTTAAAAACTAAGCAACCACCTTCGATGGTGGTTAGATTTTTATTTGCCTGAAAACTAAAACTGACTAAATCATGCCGACCTTTTGTGCCAATGCGCAATCCGTTCCACGAGGATCCGAGTGCTTGAGCGGCATCCTCAATCACGCGCAATTGATGATGCTCCGCAATCGCGTAAAGCGCATCAATATCAAGGGGCAATCCAGCCAAATACACCGGCATAATAGCTTTGGTTTTGGCGTTAATGGCAGAGCTAACTTGACGAAGATCTAAATTACGGGTCTTCGGATCAATATCAACAAAAACAGGCTTTGCGCCCACAGCTAAGATCACATTGGAAGTGGCGACCCACGAAATTGGAGTTGTGATCACCTCATCGCCTGGACCAATCCCAGCAACTTGAAGGGCGATTTTCATGGTGGCCGTGCCGTTTGCAAAGCAACGAACAGTCGCGCCACCTAAATACTGACTCAAAGCCGCTTCAAACTCTAAAACCTTTGGGCCGGACGTAATCCAGCCAGAGCGCAACACATCGGCTACTGCTGCAATCGTGGCCTCATCAATCGTTGGCTTAGTAAAGGGAATAAATGGCTGGCTCATTTGCTCCATCTGCCTATTGTCGCAAAGGCTCTTGTGGATGTCGAACCACAACCCGTCGACTATCGCGACCCAATACCTCCATGGGAAGCCCGAGACCTTCTAGCTCAACAAATTGATCGGGGCGCATTAGCGCGATGGCATTGGGATCTTGATTCCAGACGATGATGAATTCACTGAGAGTCGGTACCCATTTCTGGGGTTCTTGTTTGGCACCAAAGGTCAGTTCATCGGTAAACTCGACCATGATGGTGTTGCGCTCCAGGTAAAAGGGAACAGTGTGATCGAGTAAGCGAACCGAGTAAATCTTGGCATCCTTTGGGATTTGTGATTTCACTCTTTGTGCCAGGTCATAGCCAGAGACAGCGCGACCCAAAGTTTCATGTCCCGTTCCAGCAATGGTGGCGGTTAAGAAAAAGCCAAAAGCAAATAGGGCAATGCTGAGCAGTGAATTGCGCTTCGCAAACAGGCTTGCTACCAGACTAAATGCCAATAAGCAAGATAGAGCGATCACAATCCAAACGGTGTAAGCCTGATAGGCAGCGACTTCATCAGGCTGACCATTGCGACCAATTTCGGACAAAAAGAAGAAGCCGGTGAGCGCGAGTAAGGCAAAAAATAAGGTTTGTAATCGCCAACCTATGGAAAGGTGCGCATGCGATTCTAAATAATCAGCGATTGATTTGGCTGCCAAAATAGTCAAGGCTGGAAAGACCGGCATGATGTAGCCCGGTAATTTTGAGCGCGAGATACTAAAGAAAATAAGGATAACTGCGAACCATGCCCAGAGCATCCACTCTGCCGAGAATGATCCGATTCTATATTCCTTGAGGGTTTGCCAGGCGGATCGAAAGAACTGGGGCATCCAGGGTAAAAAGCCCACAAGGACTAATGGTAAGAAAAAGTAAGCCGGTGCCGTGCGCCCATGAGCTGTTGCTGTAAAGCGCTCGAAATGTTCGTAAATAAAAAAGAAGTGAGCAAACTCTGGATTTTGAATCGATACCGCAATAAACCAGGGCGCAGTCACGATCAGAAAAATCACTAATCCACTGAGAATATGTAAGCGGCTTAACAGTTTCCAGTCAAAGCGCGTCACGATATACGCAAATAGCACCATTCCTGGAATCACAATGCCGATCAGTCCTTTTGATAGGGTGGCAAGACCCATTGCCAACCAGCAGACCCACATCCAAAGGCGGCTGGATTGTGGGCGATGTTGTTGATACGCATGTTGAGCTAATAAAAGTGAGCATAGGGCTAAATTTAGAAAAGCCGATAAGCCCATATCGAGCGCATTGAAATGTCCGCCCACGACCCACATGGGGCTTGATAGCAGAATAAGTGCGGATAGATATCCGGTAACCCGCCCAAATAATTTAACCGCAGTAAATCCAACCAATAAAATCGTAAGATAGCCGGTCAGTCCACTCCAAAAGCGTGCTTGCCATTCCCCTAGTCCGAAGAGTTGAAAGGTAATTGCTGAAGCCCAAATATGCAGAGGTGGCTTCTCAAAATATTTGTAGTCGTTGTACCGGGGTGTGATGTAATCGCCGCTCACCATCATCTCGCGGGCCATTTGCGCATAACGACCTTCATCCGTTGGAATCAGATGCCGATAGTCCAGAGTGGCAAACCATAATATGCTCGCAAGGACGAAGACAATCAGTAGTGCAACTGTATTGAGCGGTGTGAGTTGGCGTTCAGCAAACATCTAACTAATTTTTCTCCAAGATGATGGCGGCAAGCACTTTCCGCCCCTCGCCCATCAAGATGTTGTAGGTGCGGCATGCTGCTTGGGAATCCATCATTTCAAAACCAATTTTGGCCTTAATCAGTGGTTGCAGAATTTTGGGGTTCAGAAATACCTGCTTCTTGCCGGTGCCTATGATCACCAACTCAGGTTGCAAACCACTAATTAACGAGAAATGATCTTCTGTGAGGTCAGGACTTTCTTCAACTGGCCACACCATCACTTCGCCATCAGGCTGAACGATAAGGGCTTGCGAATACGGGGTTTTATTGACCTCAATAAAGCCAATTCCGTAGCCGGTAATCGTATTTTGGCTAGATTGTGGGTCAGAATGTAACTTCACGCTGAGGCTCTGTCATAATTAGAGGATTATAGCTAGCAAATTATCCCTAAATTTCAATGGCTTAACCCTGTAGAAGATCTGATTGTGAAACCCATACAAAAGTCCGACAAACTAAACAACGTCTGCTACGACATTCGTGGCCCTGTACTTGAACTTGCTCAACGCATGGAAGAGGAAGGGCACAAAATTATCAAGCTAAACATCGGTAATGTCGGTGTGTTCGGCTTTGATCCTCCGGAAGAAATCCAGCTCGATATGATTCGTAATCTTGGAAATGCGTCCGCTTACTCGGATTCCAAGGGGATTTTTGCGGCTCGTAAAGCCATCATGCAGTATTGCCAAGAAAAAGGGATTCAAGGTGTTACCTTGGATGATATTTACACCGGCAATGGTGCATCTGAGTTAATTGTTCTGGCGATGAATGCGCTTTTGAACAATGGCGATGAAGTGTTGGTGCCGGCACCCGATTACCCACTATGGACTGCCGCTGTTTCATTATCAGGCGGGACCCCGCATCACTACTTGTGTGATGAGTCTAAGGATTGGCAGCCTGATCTTGAGGATATGCGCTCCAAAATCACTCCGCGAACCAAAGCTATTGTGGTAATCAATCCTAATAATCCAACCGGTGCTTTGTATTCCAAAGAAGTGTTGCTAGAAATCATTGCGGTTGCGCGCCAGCATAATTTGATCTTATTTGTCGATGAGATCTACGACAAAATGCTCTTTGATGGCGAGAAACACATTTCGCTGGCATCGCTATCGACCGACGTAGTCACGATTACGTTTAATGGTCTATCAAAGAACTACCGCTCCTGCGGTTACCGCTCGGGCTGGATGGTTGTGTCTGGTGATAAAGCAATGGTTGCTGATTACATTGAGGGTTTAAACATGCTGTCCTCAATGCGGCTCTGCGCCAATGTCCCAGGACAATATGCGATTCAAACGGCATTAGGCGGCTACCAAAGCATCAATGACCTGGTGGCGAAGGATGGTCGATTAACTCGTCAACGTGACTTGGCTTACAAACTCATGAGTGAGATCCCAGGGGTCAGTGTTGCCAAGCCTAAAGCAGCACTCTATTTATTCCCAAAACTCGACCCACAGATGTATCCGATTAAAGACGATCAGCAATTTATCGCCGATCTTCTCAAAGAGGAGAAAGTTCTTTTGGTGCAGGGCACCGGTTTTAATTGGCCCAAACCAGATCATTTCCGGATTACTTTCTTACCCCATGAAGATACTTTGCGTGAGGCTATCAAGCGGATTGCTCACTTTCTTGAACGCTATCGTACGAAACACGCAAGCAATTCGGTCACAGCAACCACAGTAAAAGCATGATGAAACCTATTCAAGTTGGACTTCTGGGGATTGGCACCGTTGGTAGCGGAGTCTTTACCGTTCTCGCTCGTAATCAAGAGGAAATACAGCGGCGCGCAGGGCGCGGTATACGGATTCATACGGTAGCGGATTTAAATACCCAGCGCGCGCAAGAGCTTGTACAGGGCCAGGCCGAGGTGGTCAACGATGCACGTAAGGTGATTCAGAATCCCGAGATAGATATTGTGGTCGAGCTGATTGGCGGCTATGGGATCGCTAAGGATTTGGTGCTTGAAGCCATTGCACATGGAAAACACGTGGTCACTGCCAACAAAGCTTTAATTGCTGTGCATGGTAATGAGATCTTTAAAGCAGCTCATGCTAAGGGAGTGATGGTCGCATTTGAAGCTGCGGTCGCTGGCGGCATTCCAATTATTAAGGCCTTGCGTGAGGGCTTGAGTGCCAATCGGATCGAATGGATTGCTGGAATTATTAACGGTACGACTAACTTTATTCTCTCTGAGATGCGCGATAAGGGTTTGGACTTTAATGTCGTCCTAAAAGAGGCGCAACGCTTAGGCTATGCTGAAGCGGACCCAACCTTCGATATTGAAGGAATTGATGCGGCTCATAAGGCAACTATCATGAGTGCTATTGCTTTTGGAGTGCCGATGCAATTTGCGCAAGCGCATGTTGAGGGAATCACCAAGCTCTCTGCCACTGACATTCGGTATGCTGAGCAATTGGGCTACCGCATCAAGCTTTTAGGGATTACCAAGAAAACCCCAAGTGGTATTGAGTTACGTGTGCACCCAACCTTGGTTCCCGCTAAGCGTTTGTTGGCTAACGTTGAAGGCGCCATGAATGCGGTACAAGTATTTGGTGATGCGGTAGGTACCACTCTTTATTACGGGAAGGGCGCTGGTTCAGAGCCAACAGCCTCTGCCGTGATTGCCGATTTGGTCGATGTGACACGTTTGCAAACGGCAGATCCTGAAAATCGGGTGCCCCATTTGGCGTTTCAGCCAGATGCCTTGCAAAATACTCCGATTCTGCCGATCGCAGAAGTAACGACCAGTTATTATTTGCGCTTAGCAGTTGCTGATCAGGCTGGCGTTTTGGCCGATATCACACGAATTTTGGCTGCGCATGGCGTATCCATCGATGCTCTCTTGCAAAAAGAAGCTGCCGAAGGTGAAAGCCAAACCGATCTCGTTATTCTGACCCATGAGACCAAAGAAAAAAATATGACGGCGGCTTTGTTAGAGATGCAAGATCTAAAAACCGTGATTGGTGAGATCGTGAAGATTCGTCTTGAAAATCTTTCCTAGACCCAGTTTTACATATGCTTTATCAATCAACCCGAGGCGCAAGCCCAGAACAAACTTTTCAGGGAATCTTATTAGGTGGCCTGGCACCCGATGGGGGTTTGTATTTGCCAACCCATTATCCTCAGGTGACCAAGGCGCAGTTAGATTCTTGGAGGGGCCTGTCGTACCCCGACTTGGCATTTGAAATTATTCGTTTGTATTGCGATGATATTCCCGCTGATGATTTAAAAGCCTTGCTTCACAAGACCTACACTCCGCAGGTCTATTGCAATGGTCGTCCTGCTGACGCAGCAAGTGACATTACCCCGGTGCATTGGTTAGGTGAGGAGCATGGTGCAAGGTTGGGACTCTTAAGTTTATCGAATGGCCCAACCCTTGCTTTCAAAGATATGGCGATGCAGTTGTTAGGCAATCTCTTTGAATACGCATTAAAACGTGCCAAGCAGGATCTCAATATCTTGGGGGCCACTTCCGGGGATACTGGAAGTGCGGCCGAGTACGCCATGCGAGGTAAAGAGGGCATTAAAGTGTTTATGCTGTCGCCGCGTGGCAAGATGAGCCCGTTCCAGTCGGCGCAAATGTATTCCTTGCAAGACCCCAATATTTTTAATCTCGCGGTCGACGGAGTATTTGATGATTGCCAGGATATTGTGAAGGCGGTTAGTAATGATTTGGAGTTCAAAGCTAAATATCGAATTGGAACAGTGAACTCTATCAATTGGGGACGTGTTTTAGCGCAGGTGGTGTACTACTTTCAGGGATATTTATTAGCAACAGCTTCGAGTGAGGAAAAAATATCTTACGCAGTGCCATCCGGTAATTTTGGTAATGTTTGCGCAGGTCATATCGCCAGGATGATGGGTTTGCCGATTGCGCACTTAGTAGTTGCAACCAATGAAAACGATGTCCTCGATGAGTTCTTTAAAACCGGCGTTTACCGAGCACGCAAATCTGCCGAAACTTTACATACCTCAAGCCCGTCGATGGATATTTCGAAAGCAAGTAATTTTGAGCGTTTTATTTTCGATCTACTTGGTCGTGACGGTAAGCGAACTGCCCAATTATTTAAACAAGTAGAAACGGATGGCGGCTTTGATTTATCGCATGATCCGGCATTTAAAAACATCTCTCAATTTGGATTTGTCTCGGGTCGAAGTACACATCAAAATCGTTTAGAAACGATTCGGGATATTGATGAGCGCTACGGTGTCATGATTGACACCCATACCGCTGACGGCATTAAAGTGGCGCGTGAGTATTTGCAGGATGGCATTCGGATGCTAGTGCTGGAGACCGCCTTGCCAATTAAATTTGAAGAAACGATCCAAGAAGCATTGGGTCGGCCTGCCGATTGCCCACCCGCATTTCGTGACATTAAAAATAAGCCACAACGTGTGACGAATGTACCGGCTAGCACCCCAACGGTGAAGGCCTTTATCCAAGATCACGTCGATTGATCATGGCCATCAGCTCATCCTCAGGCTCTAGTAATAAACCACCACTACTAAGTGCAGCCGATGCTTTATCACATTTACTGAAAAACCCTGTGCCGGTTGAGGCCCAAGAGTTAGTGCCAACCCAAGATGCACTAGGGCGTGTACTTGCTGAGGATATTGTTAGTACAGTTGATGTGCCGCCACTCGACAACACATCGATGGATGGTTACGCCGTTGCAACTCAGGACATCTCAGAGTCGGGAGTAATCTTAAGAGTAGATCAACGCATTCCAGCGGGATCGGTCGGTAAGCCGCTTAAGCCAAAGACCATTGCCAGAATCTTTACGGGTGCGCCGATACCCCCAGGGGCAGATGCGGTTGTGATGCAAGAGGATTGTGTAACTCAGGCCCAATCCGATTTCGTACAAATTAACTCTATTCCTAACGCGGGACAATGGATTCGTCGACGCGGGGAGGATTTAAGTGTCGGAAAAGTTGCTTTATCGGCTGGCACCGTTTTAAGACCTCAACATCTGGGCGTCGCTGCGTCTGCTGGCTATGCACAGCTGCCTGTTAAACGTAAGGTAAGAGTAGCAGCATTCTTTACTGGTGATGAGTTGTCCTTACCAGGCGAACCTTTAAAGCCTGGCGGTATTTATAACTCGAATCGGGACACCTTATTGGGGCTTATTCGGAGCATGGGATGTGTTGGGACAGATTATGGGATTGTTCCTGATCGATTGGAGTCAACCCGCCAAGCTTTACGAACTGCTAGCGAAGATCATGATCTGATTATTACCTCAGGCGGAGTCTCTGTGGGCGAAGAGGATCACATTAAGCCAGCCGTTCATGCGGAAGGTCGACTGGATTTATGGCAGATTGGTATTAAGCCAGGTAAACCGCTGGCATTTGGCGCGGTTCGCAAACAAAATCAGGCAAATCGCGAGGCATGGTTTATCGGTCTTCCTGGTAATCCAGTATCTAGTTTTGTGACCTTCATTCTATTTGTTCGTCCATTTATCTTAAAACTTCAGGGGCGGTCCGATTTGGCACCACCATCTTTTCAGGTGAGAGCCGACTTTGATTGGCTAAAGCCAGATCGCCGTAATGAGTTTTTGCGAGTCAAAATGAACGCAGAAGGTGGTCTTGACCTATTTCCCAATCAGAGCTCGGGTGTTTTGACAAGCGCAGCTTGGGGGGATGGCTTGATTGATTGTCCGGCCGGACAGGGATTCAAAAAGGGTGATATGGTTCGATATATCCCCTTTAGTGGACTACTTTATTAATTCATCGCCATGAAACTGCATCTGCGTTTTTTTGCCTCGATACGAGAAGGCCTAGGTGTGGCGCAAGAAGAGATTGTGATTCCCGACTCGGTCAAAACTATTGCAGATCTTCGCGCCTTCTTAACAACGCGAGGCGCGCCGTGGTCCGATGTGTTGTCGAAGGATCGCGTCTTGCGATGTGCTCTCAATCAGCAAATGGTCAGCGCAGACACCGCTCTATTGGAGGACGCTGAAGTTGCTTTCTTCCCTCCGGTCACTGGAGGCTGATATGCCGGTTCGTATTCAAGAGCAGGATTTTGACCTCAGTACAGAAATTGCAAATTTACGAGCTGGCGACGGTGCAGTTGGTGCGGTCGCTATTTTTGTTGGTACGGTTCGGGATCTGAATGACGGTTCCGCTGTGAGGCAAATGACCTTGGAGCATTACCCGGGGATGACCGAAGCAGCCTTACAGTTAATTATTGATCAGGCTAAGGGTCGCTGGGATTTGAATCAAGCCCTGATTATTCATCGCGTCGGTCCCTTGCAGCCGCTCGATCAGATTGTGCTGGTCGCCGTTACCAGCGCCCACCGTGGCGAGGCCTTTGCTGCATGCGAGTTCATGATGGATTACCTAAAGACACAAGCGCCTTTTTGGAAAAAAGAAGATACTCCAAATGGTGCTCGTTGGGTCGATGCCCGCGTTTCAGATGATGCTGCTTTGGCCCGCTGGTCTAAAAGCTAGGCTGATTGCTAAAGAACCCTCTTTTCTGGGCTCGTGGTAAACGTTTCACGGCACATTCCGCTTTAGAGGCCTCTGAGCGGTCAGGATAGGTCTTTACCTCCAGTAACCTCACTGGCCCTCGTCCACGCGTATAGCGTGCACCAAGCCCTTGATTGTGTGCAAGTATTCGCCCCTCCAGCTGATTGGTAATGCCAGTGTAATAACTACCATCAGCACATTCGAGGAGGTAAAGGAACCAGGTCATCGCAGTTTGCATTGAAATAAAAAACTTGAATAATGGGGTTTTACCCCCATATTCTAAGTAGACTTATTCATTAGTAAATAAATTCATTTAAATCATGCGAATCGATAAATTAACCACTAAATTCCAAGAGGCGTTAGGGGACGCACAAAGCCTTGCCCTAACTAACGATAACCAGTTCATTGAGCCCGAGCACTTGCTGCTTGCCATGCTGCGCCAGCAAGATGGGGGGGCGCGTAGCTTATTAACTCGGGCCGGTACCAATGTTGCTGGCCTTGAAAAGGCTGCCGAGGCGATGATCGCCAAATTACCTCAGGTGCAGGGTACCGGGGGCGACGTTCAGATCGGTCGGACTTTATTAAGTTGGCTCAATCAAACCGAAAAGGAAGCAAGTAAACGCGGAGATCAATTTATTGCTGGCGAGCTATTCTTATTGGTTTTGGCAGACGATAAAGGCGAGCTTGGCAAAGCAGCCCGTGAGAATGGGCTGAGTCGCAAGGCCTTAGAAGCAGCCATTGATTTAGTGCGCGGCGGAGAGTCGGTGAACTCAGCGGATGCCGAAGGGCAGCGCGAAGCTCTAAAGAAATACACCCTTGATCTGACCGAGCGTGCTCGACTTGGAAAGCTTGATCCAGTGATCGGGCGCGATGATGAGATCCGTCGTGCGATTCAAATTCTTCAGCGGCGTAGTAAAAATAACCCGGTCTTAATTGGTGAGCCAGGTGTCGGTAAGACGGCCATCGTTGAAGGCCTTGCGCAACGTATTGTGAACGGTGAAGTGCCGGAAACCTTAAAAGACAAACGCGTCTTGGTGTTGGATATGGCACTGTTACTAGCAGGCGCAAAGTATCGCGGTGAATTCGAAGAGCGTTTAAAAGCCGTTCTTAATGATGTGGCAAAAGACGAAGGCCGCACCATTATGTTCATTGATGAAATTCATACCATGGTTGGAGCTGGTAAGGCCGATGGTGCAATGGATGCTGGCAATATGTTAAAGCCTGCACTAGCGCGGGGTGAGCTCCACTGTATTGGTGCCACCACACTGGATGAATATCGTAAATATATTGAAAAAGATGCCGCTCTAGAGCGTCGTTTCCAAAAAGTGATGGTTGATGAGCCAAGTGTTGAGGCAACGATTGCGATTCTGCGTGGCTTACAAGAGAAATATGAACTACATCACGGCATTGAGATTACCGATCCAGCGATTGTGGCCGCAGCTGAGCTTTCTCACCGCTACATCACAGATCGATTTTTGCCGGACAAAGCAATTGACCTCATCGATGAGGCTGGCTCTCGTATCAAGATGGAAATTGATTCAAAGCCTGAGGTGATGGATAAATTGGATCGTCGCCTGATCCAATTAAAGATCGAGCGTGAAGCGGTCAAGAAAGAGAAGGACGATGCTTCTAAAAAACGCCTAGACCTCATTGAAGAGGAAATCACCCGTTTGGGTGCTGAGTATGCTGACCTTGAGGAAATTTGGAAGGCAGAAAAGGGTGCAGCTTTGGGTGCTGCCTCTGTGAAAGAGGAGATCGAACGCGTCAAAGCAGAAATCGCCAAGCTGCAGCGCGAGGGTAAGCTCGAGAAAGTCGCTGAACTGCAATACGGGAAATTACCTGAGCTTGAACAAAAGCTGAAGTCAGCGGCGGCTGCTGAGGCAAAAGCAGAGCAAAAAGATACAAGTCGGCCGAAATTACTTCGCACTCAAGTTGGTGCCGAAGAGATTGCCGAGGTGGTCTCGCGCGCCACAGGCATTCCTGTTTCAAAAATGATGCAGGGTGAGCGAGACAAATTGCTCAAAATGGAAGAGCATTTGCACGAACGTGTTGTAGGGCAAGATGAAGCCATTCGCGCGGTCTCGGATGCGATTCGTCGCTCGCGCGCTGGTCTTTCTGAGGAAAATAAACCCTATGGCTCATTTATGTTTTTAGGGCCTACGGGTGTTGGCAAAACGGAGCTTTGCAAAGCATTGGCTGAGTTTTTGTTTGATAGTGATGACCGACTCATACGTATTGACATGAGTGAGTTCATGGAAAAGCACAGCGTCGCTCGCTTAATTGGTGCGCCCCCTGGGTATGTGGGTTATGAGGAGGGTGGTTATCTTACTGAGCAGGTGCGTCGCAAACCCTATAGCGTGATTTTGTTTGATGAGATCGAAAAAGCACATCCTGATGTATTTAATGTGTTACTACAAGTTTTGGATGATGGACGCTTAACCGATGGTCAGGGTCGCACGGTTGATTTTAAAAATACTGTGATTGTGATGACCAGTAATATTGGTTCTCATTTGATCCAGTCCATGACTGGAAAAAATCAAGCAGAAGTGAAAGAAGCAGTTTTTGGCGAACTTAAGAATCATTTCCGTCCTGAGTTCTTAAACCGGGTCGATGAGATCGTGGTCTTCCATGGGCTTGACCAAAAGAATATTGCCTCGATTGCAAAAATCCTCTTGCAAAACCTCTCCGAGCGCTTGGCGCGTCTTGATATGCAATTAGATATTAGTGATGCCGCGTTGAATAAGTTAGCCGAGGTTGGCTTTGATCCTGTTTTTGGAGCAAGACCACTCAAGCGAGCGATTCAGCAACATATTGAAAATCCGGTATCGAAGATGATTTTGGAGGGTAAATTTGGCCCGCAGGATGTAATTCCGGTGGATGTCGATAAAAAGGGCGATTTCAGCTTTTCGCGTCTCGTGCATTAAGCGTTTTGGCGGATTGAGCGACTGGCGCTAAACTAGTGCCATGTCGCTTGCCCAAGGCAGTTTTTATTCTAGTGATAACCGTACGATTGGCTTAATTAGCCTCGCGCACGGTACCTCACATTTTTACCATTTAGTTCTTCCTCCACTATTTCCTTGGCTCAAGATTGAGTTCGGCTTGTCGTACGCCGAACTCGGTTTATTGATGACCGTCTTCTTTGTGGTGTCTTGCATTGTTCAGGCCTCGTCTGGTTTTCTGGTGGATCACAAAGGCGCGCGACCAGTCCTTTTCGCCGGGATCGGACTATTGGCTCTATCCGCAGTGACCTATGCTGTGAGTTCAAGTTATTTGGGGTTGATGATTGGTGCAATTTTGATGGGGTGTGGCAATGGTGTTTTTCATCCCGTTGATTACACCCTAATTAATCATAAGATTTCGCCAAAACGACTACCGTATGCGTATTCCTTCCATGGGGTCACAGGTTATCTAGGCTGGGCTTTAGCCCCAGTCTTTATGGTGGCGATTGCCGAATTGGCAAACTGGCGAACGGCGATGATGGCGGCAGCCATCTTAGCCATATCGGTTCTGATGTTGCTCTGGTTTAACCGTGACTTGTTAACGGATGATGCAAAAGAGCGTCAAGCTAGTAATTTAGCGAATGCGCGTAAGGAAGACCCAAACCATAGCCCCTTGGGAACTTTTGATTTCTTAAAGTTGCCTGCCGTTTGGCTATGCTGGCTCTTCTTCTTTTTTAGCATGGTGGCGATGTCAGGTATTCAATCATTTGCCCCTAGTGCCCTGTTTAAGACTTATGAAATCTCGGTTGCCTCCGGAAACTTTTTCCTAACTCTCCTAGCACTTGGAACCGCTGGCGGCATGCTATTAGGCGGTTATCTGGCAAGTCGTTTTGCTGCCCCGGAACGAACGGTTGTGATCTGCTTATTTGTTAGTGCGCTTATGTCGGTGATCATCGGTGCAGAGTTAGTATCGGCTGCCTTCATTCCAACCTTGTTTGTTGTGATCGGAATTGGCTTGGGTATTGCTGCGCCATCACGCGACTTAATGATTCGGTCAGCAACGCCGCAAGGCGCCTCTGGTCGAGTCTATGGCATTGTCTACTCAGGCATTGACCTTGGCGCCTCAGTCGGCCCTCTTGCCTTTGGAATTTTGCTCGATGCTGGCAGGCCCAACTGGCTCTTCTTAGGGGTTGCCTTTATCCAATGCTTAATTATCTTTACCGCATTTAGGGTTGCAAGTAGCATCCCCAATCGACCAGCTACGGCGGATTAAATCTAATTTCCATCTAGTGAAATCAAAATTTCATTAGATGGAAAGATAGAAAAATGAAAATTGTTACCCCATTTCATTTTCTAATTCTTTATTTCATAAAGCAAAATTTTATCAATAAGTAATTGAATCTGTTGAGTTAATTTATTTTTATATCATTAGTAGATTTAGTCATTATTAATCAATTGCTTTCTAAACTCTTATATAAGACATAAGAGTTTGGGTTTCTCAAGCCCACGTCGATATCCATTTTTATCGTGAATGAAGGAGAGCAATATGGTGACTCGTAAAGCAGAAGCAGCAATTATTCAGAAGGATTGGGATACCAATCCACGTTGGCAGGGGGTAAAGCGTGGCTACACCGCAGAAGATGTCGTTCGTCTTCGCGGTTCTGTTCGCCCAGAGTACACCTTAGCGAAACAGGGCGCTGAGAAGTTATGGAATTTGGTGAATAACGAAGCCTATGTAAATTGCTTGGGCGCATTGACCGGTGGTCAAGCCATGCAGCAAGTGAAGGCTGGTGTTAAAGCAATCTATTTGTCAGGCTGGCAAGTAGCTGCTGATAACAATACCTATGCAGCAATGTATCCTGATCAATCCCTCTATCCAGTGGATTCAGTACCTAAGGTGGTTGAGCGAATTAATAATACATTTGAGCGCGCAGATCAGATTCAGTGGTCAAAAGGAATTAATCCAGGCGATCCTGGTTACATCGATTATTTCGCACCCATCGTTGCCGATGCTGAAGCTGGCTTTGGTGGTGTTCTGAATGCCTATGAATTAAGCAAAGCATTGATTAAAAATGGTGCAGCCGGCGTGCACTTTGAAGATCAGTTGTCATCCGTTAAAAAATGCGGACACTTAGGTGGCAAGGTGCTGTTACCAACCCAAGAGTCCGTGCAGAAATTAATTGCTGCTCGTTTGGCTGCCGATGTCATGGGTGTGCCAACCATTATTTTGGCAAGAACCGATGCTGAGGCTGCTGACCTATTAACCTCGGATTATGATGAAAACGATAAACCGTTCTTGACTGGTGAGAGAACACCTGAGGGTTTCTATAAAACTCGTAAAGGGCTCGGACAGGCGATTTCTCGTGGTTTGGCTTACGCAGAATATGCCGATATGGTCTGGTGCGAGACCGGTACCCCAGATTTGGATTTTGCGAAGAAGTTTGCTGAAGCCATTCGTGAGAAGTTCCCCGGAAAAATGTTGGCCTACAACTGCTCGCCGTCATTTAACTGGAAGAAAAACTTAGATGATGCAACGATTGCTAAGTTCCAGCGCGAGCTAGGTGCGATGGGTTATAAGTACCAGTTCATTACTTTGGCCGGTATTCACTCGATGTGGTACAACATGTATGACCTTTCACAAGACTATGTCAAGCGCGGTATGACGGCTTATGTTGAGAAGGTACAAGAGCCTGAGTTTGCAGCACGTGATCGGGGTTATTCCTTTGTTTCACATCAGCAAGAAGTTGGCACCGGCTACTTCGATGACGTTACAACCGTGATTCAAGGTGGGAAATCATCGGTAACTGCCTTGACTGGATCGACCGAAGAAGAGCAATTTCATTAATCATTCATTCGCCTAATCTGCGGCTAATGCAGTTATGGAAGGCGTCTTTAGCATCCCAAAAGGGTGACTTAGGCGCCTTTCTGTTTTACAGTAGTAACTATGAACCATTGCATTCTTTGCAAAGACGAGGGCGGGCATCTAGTATGGCGCGGTGATGATGCGCGCGTTGTTCTGGTCGATGCTCCCGATTTGCCTGGCTATTGCCGGGTGATTTGGAATCGACATACTGCTGAGATGAGTGAGCTATCACGAGTTGAGCGAGAAATCTTGCTGGCCTTGGTGGACGTGGTTGAGTTTGCAGTCCGCCGTGTGATGCGACCCCAAAAAATAAACCTAGCCTCATTGGGTAATCAAGTTCCCCATCTTCATTGGCATGTGATCCCCCGTTTTGCCGATGATCCATATTTTCCAGAGTCAATTTGGTCTTTAAGGCAGCGCGATACAGCTGAAGCTGTACTGAAGTCGCGACGTGAGCTTGCTAAGGGAGTTCCGGAAGCGATCCGATCAGGTATTGCTGACTTAGCTTAAGCGTTGGTAGGCCCAGGCTTGATGAAAGCCGTGGGCGTCTAGTAAATCTTCCTGATGAAAGCCTGCCTGGCGCGCGAGCGATTGATATTCAGAGGGGCTCAAAGGAAAGTCATTGGCTCGCACATGCTCAGTAATACGGGCACGTTCGATGGAGCTGATTGCCACCCAATCATTTTCAACCATGCATAAATATTGATCAAGATAATCATCTCGACTTTGTCGATTATTGCGCATTACATCGATCAACACAAACGACCCCGACTGTTTTAAGACTCGAAAGCATTCCTTAAAAAGAGCCAGCTTGGATTGATCATTCAAATGATGAATGGCATAACTTGAAAATACTAAATCCAGGGCGCAGTCCGGTATTTGACGAAGTTGCTCAAGCATATCCAAGCAATTTAATTCCAATTGCGAAGACCAGGGTGCCAAATTAGTTTTAGCAAGCTGCAGCGCTGGTTGTGAAAGATCGCATGCTATGTAGCGCGAGATTTGATTATTCTTAAAAAGTGTTTGACTGAGAGTGGCGTCTCCACAACCAAGATCTACAAGGGATATTGGTCGATCAATTGCCTGAATCAGCCGTTGACTGGCATCAACCAATTCGTGATGAAACATGTAGTTATGCTCAAGTAGTTTTTGATATGTCGCCCAATTGGATCGAAATAAAGTGATTGGGTCAGATTCAGACGCTTGATTCATTGAAAACCTAGAGTAATTTTCGGATCGATTCAATATATGCATGCGCATCGAGAGCCTGACCATTGCGCTGTGATTCCCAAAGTGCGCGACCTAGGCATTCCATGATCTGGTGATGGGCCTCATGCTCTGAATCTAATTTTCGACTAAGTTGCTCGGCTACCAACTTGATTCCCGGGGGCTGATCAATTGAAATCTGCTCGCTAATCGATAGGTGCATCGATAAATGCAAAAAGGGGTTGGTTTGCCCTTGTTCGGGTGTGAATTCATGAGAGAGCGCTTCATTGCTCGTCAAAATAGCGTGGTACTCAGGGTGAAGCTTGATCCATGAGCAGGCCATCATCTCCAGGGGCGTTAATACACCCCCAGACAACTCTTTTTGCCATGCCCCGCAAAAGAATTGTCGAACCTCATCACGGCTTGGGTTAAACAGTGCCACGTATTTTTCCTTGATTGGTTTTATATCGATAGGAGCATAAAGGCTCGACGATGCATTGCGCGCAATCTGGATTGCGAGCTTTGCATACATAGCGGCCGTGCAAAATCAGCCAATGATGAGCATCCATGAGGTAGTCCTTCGGAATCCGTTTCATGAGTTTTTTTTCAACTTCAATGACATTTTTACCCGGGGCAAGACCTGTGCGATTCGATACTCGGAAAATATGAGTATCTACCGCAATCGTTGGTTCCCCAAATGCCGTATTGAGGATCACATTGGCGGTTTTGCGCCCAACCCCAGGAAGCGCCTCAAGGTCAGATCGGTTTCTGGGTACTTCACCACCATGGCGCTCAAGCAGGATTCGACAGGTTTCCTGTAAATGTTTACCTTTTGTTCGATACAGTCCAATATGTTGAATATAAGGACGTACCCCTTCTTCGCCGAGCTCTAGGATGGCTCTAGGAGTATTGGCGACTACGAACAATCGACGAGTTCCCTTATTCACCGATACATCGGTTGCTTGCGCAGATAGTAAGACCGCAGTTAATAGTTCGAATGGCGAGCTGTATTCGAGTTCAGTAGTCGGCTTTGGATTATTTGCCTTCAATTGCTCAAAAAAGGCAATGCGCTGCTCAAGATTCATGATGTTGATGAGCCTGATTGCTTTACTCGTGCAATGGCTGCAGCAATAATCGCCCGTTTCCGTTCGATTTCATCGAGTTGTGCTTGGCTAGTGGCTTCATTTTGATCCAGTGCAGCCAATTTAGCTTTGGCTTTAGTGGCCAATCGCTCTTGCTGATCACGCTCTTCACGTCCTAATCGATTTAAATGCGACTCATAGCGAGATCTCGCAAGATCGGCTTGGGCGGCTGACCAGGCATTCCAGCCGGTTTGTTCACCCGTTACATTGAGCATGTGAATGCAATCGACTGGGCAAGGGGCAACACATAAATCGCAGCCTGTACACCACTCGGGAAGAACGGTATGCATTTGTTTGGACGCGCCAACGATGGCATCGACGGGACATGCCTGGATACAGAGTGTGCAGCCAATGCAGGCTTTCGGATCAATCCAAGCGACAGGGCGGGGACGCTCAACCCCGCACTCTGGGTTAATGGTGCGGGTCTCATCATCCAAGGGGTAATTCAGGATTTGGCTAAGACGAATAATTCCCTCGACACCGCCCGGGGGGCAACGATTGGGTTTTTCTCCCTCAGCGAGCGCCTCTGCGTAACCGCGGCAATCGGGGTAGCCGCACTTTGTGCATTGTGTTTGCGGAAGCGCGTCTTCGAGTAGGTCGGCCAGCTTGGTTGAGGGCATGGACTTTAAATCCGATGCAATTTAATTCGCGTCTTGATTGCTGGGATTCGATGAGTGGTGAGCCCGAATAAATTGCTGGATGCGGGGATAGACCTTATTGCGCCAACGACTTCCAGAAAAAATACCGTAATGTCCGGCACCGCTTACTTCATAATGCTCTTTCCTCGATTCCTCAATTCCCTTGCACAGTTTATGGGCCGCACGCGTTTGACCACTCCCAGAAATATCATCCATCTCGCCTTCGATCGTCAGTAAGGCTGACTCCTGAATATCTTGAGGTTTAACGAGCTCATTGCGTACCATCCAAGTTCCATTTGGTAGTGCATAGTCTTTGAAGACCGTACGTATGGTATCTAAGTAGTAGTGAGCATCCATATCCAGCACCGCGTTGTATTCGTCATAAAAACGGATATGGGCTTGCGCATCTTGTTCGTCACCACGTACTAAGTTTTGAAAATAATCCCAATGTGACTGCAGATGGTTGCTTGGGTTCATGGCAATAAAACCCATGTGCTGCAAGAACCCTGGATAAACTCGTCGCCCGACACCAGGATGGGGTGGCGGTACGTTATGAATCGTATTTGCCTCAAACCACTCAATCGATTTACTCATCGCCAGAGAGTTCACTGCGGTTGGTGATTTGCGTGCATCGATTGGTCCGCCCATCATCACCAGTGAGCGAGGTGTGCTCTCACCACGTGAAGCCATCAGAGATACAGCGCCCAGTACTGGTACGGTTGGTTGGCACACCGATATCACATGCAAGTTTTCAGCGCCAATGTGGCGAATGAAATCTTCAATGTAATGGACGTAATCATCTAGGCCGAATACACCTTGGTCATTTGGAACCATCCTGGCATCGATCCAGTCGGTGATATAGACCTTGTGATCTTGCAACATGGTGCGAACGGTATCGCGCAATAAGGTCGAGTGATGACCCGAGAGTGGGGCAACAATTAAAACAACAGGGTCTTGCTTCATTTTGGAGATGACTTCAATATCATCTGAAAAACGCTTGAAGCGAACCAAATTACAAAAAGGCTTGGCTAGAGCAGTAAATTCTTGGACAACCACTTCTTTGCCGTGTGCCTTGACACTCCGAATTCCAAACTCGGGTTTTTTATAGTCCTTGCCAAGACGGTGCAAGAGTTCATAACTGGCTGCTAGACGTTCGGCACCCGGCACCAGTGAGAGCGGGTTCGCGGGATTAACAAAAGTCTCAGCGGTCGTTTTAGCCCACTCTGTTAGGGGTTGCAATAATGCTTTTTGAAAATCATAGATTTGATAAAGCATTGAATACTCTCCAGAACCAGCAAAGATCCTATTTTGACATGAGAACCCGGGCAATTGCCTGAGCGACCCGATCTATATTTTTGGTATTTAAAGCAGCCACGCAAATGCGTCCCGTGGACAGAGCGTAAATGCCATCCTGTTCTTGGAGCTTGGCGACCTGGTCAGAGGTCAGCCCTGAGTAGGAGAACATGCCCCGTTGTGCCTCAATAAATGAAAAATCTTGCGATACGCCAGCTGCTGCCAATTTCTCTTTTAGGCCTTGACGCATGGATTTAATCCGATCGCGCATCTGGGCTAATTCATCTTCCCACATTTGACGCAGTTTTGGTGAGTTGAGAACCGTTGCCACAATCGCTGCACCATGCGTTGGTGGGTTTGAGTAATTGGTTCGAATCACGCGTTTGAGCTGCGACAGAACGCGGGCAGACTCTTCTTTGCTTTGTGTCACGATGGATAAAGCACCAACACGCTCACCATACAAAGAGAATGATTTGGAGAAAGAACTCGATACGAAGAAAGACATTCCCGAATCAGCAAACATGCGTACGGCAGCACCATCTTGTTCAATACCGTCCGCAAAGCCTTGGTAAGCAATATCAAGAAATGGAATTAACTGTTTTTGTTGGCAAATCGAAATAATTTTTTGCCATTGATCTTTGTTGAGATCCGCACCCGTTGGATTGTGACAGCAGGCATGGAGGATGACTAAGGTTTTCGCAGGAAAAGACTCCAGCGATTTCACCATGCCATCAAAGTCAACGCCCCGTGTTTTTGGGTCAAAGTAGGTGTACTCCAAAACCTCGTATCCAGCAGCCTCAAAAATACCGCGATGGTTCTCCCAGCTTGGGGAGCTAATGGCTGCTTTTGCAGTAGGTTCAAGGCGTTTAACAAAATCTCCACCAACTCGGAGGGCTCCAGTGCCACCAAGGCACTCTGCAGTGACCACTCGCCCAGCCTGAATCAATGCTGAGTCTTTGCCAAAAAGTAAGTTCTGAACAGCTGAGTTATATGGATTGGGTCCTTCAATCGGAATGTAGGCACGAGGCGCTTCTTTGGCAACGACTTCTTTCTCCGCCTCCAGGACAGCGCGCAAGAGCGGAACTTTGCCTTCGTCGGTGTAATAAACCCCTACACCTAAATTAACTTTGCCGGGCCTTTGGTCAGCGTTATAAGCCTCGGTTAGGCCAAAAATTGGATCTTTGGGAGCAAGCTGGACGGAAGAAAACAGATTCATGGTGGAAATTTCGATTAGTTGTTGTAAATCAGGCTCTTAGAAGCGGTTGGTATAAACGGAATAAAAACGGCAAAATTGAAGATTATTTATAAATTGCTAGGTAATTCATCCCTGGCCATAAATGATAGCCGAGATGCCAAAGCTCAATCCAAAATCGACCAGCAAAAAAAAGAACCCAGACCCGGTCGTTTTTACCGATTCTTCTGGAGTCGCAGAGGATGTTGTTCTACAGATTGAGGAGGCGACGACTCTGGATGAATCGAAGTTCGTTACCTTTCCAAATTCACCATATCAACTCTATCAACCATTTCCCCCCGCCGGTGATCAACCGACTGCGATTGATCAGTTATGCGAAGGACTTGAGGATGGATTGTTGTTTCAAACTCTATTAGGGGTTACCGGTTCAGGCAAAACATTCACCATGGCGAATGTCATTGCGAGAATGGGCCGGCCGGCCATTATCTTTGCGCCCAATAAAACTCTCGCAGCACAGTTGTATTCTGAGTTTCGGGAATTCTTCCCCAGAAATGCTGTTGAATATTTTGTGAGTTATTACGACTACTATCAACCAGAAGCTTACGTACCTCAGCGCGATCTGTTCATCGAAAAAGACTCATCAATTAATGAGCATATTGAACAGATGCGTTTATCGGCCACAAAAAGTTTATTAGAGCGTCGAGATGTGGTGATTGTGGCAACCGTATCGGCCATTTATGGCATTGGTAATCCAGGCGATTACCACAGTATGGTGTTGACCTTACGACCTGGTGATAAATTAAGTCAACGCGATATCGTGACTCGATTGATTTCCATGCAGTATGAGCGCAATGAGATGGATTTTCAGCGAGGCATTTTTCGGGTCCGCGGCGATACGATCGATATTTTCCCGGCCGAGCATAATGAACTGGCGATTCGGGTTGAGCTATTTGATGACCAAGTTGAATCACTTCATTTCTTTGATCCATTAACCGGAAAGATTAAGCAAAAATTACCGCGTTTTACGGTGTATCCAAGCTCGCATTATGTAACCCCAAGAGAAACAGTTTTAAGAGCGATTGAAACTATTAAAGCTGAGTTACGGGAGCGTTTGGATGAGTTTGTTAAAGGGAATAAGTTAGTGGAGGCGCAGCGTTTAGAGCAGCGTACCCGATTTGACCTTGAGATGCTCGCGGAACTTGGCTTTTGCAAAGGGATTGAAAACTATTCGCGACATTTATCGGGTGCAAAACCGGGTGAAGCGCCACCCACATTAGTTGATTACCTGCCAGATGATGCGCTCATGTTTTTAGATGAGAGCCATGTTTTGATTGGGCAATTGAATGGGATGTATAACGGGGACCGCTCTCGTAAACATACCTTGGTGGAGTACGGCTTTCGCTTACCATCGGCGATGGATAACCGCCCACTGAAATTTCCAGAGTTTGAGACGAAGATGCGCCAAGCAATTTTTGTCTCAGCAACTCCAGCCGATTATGAAAACCAAAAAACGGGCCAAGTGGTTGAGCAAGTCGTACGTCCTACAGGTCTGGTCGATCCTGAAATTGAGGTTCTACCCGCCAGCTCTCAGGTGGATGACTTACTGGGTCAAATTCATGACCGTGTGAAAGCGGGTGAGCGCATATTGGTCACAGTGCTTACAAAGCGTATGGCCGAACAATTAACAGAATATTTGGCTGATAACGGCGTAAAAGTACGCTATGTTCACTCGGATATTGATACGGTCGAGCGTGTCGAGATTATTCGTGATTTACGTTTAGGTGTTTTTGATGTGTTAGTTGGTATCAATTTATTGCGCGAGGGTCTTGATATCCCCGAGGTATCTCTCGTCGCAATCTTGGATGCGGATAAAGAGGGATTTTTACGAGCAGAGCGGAGTTTGATTCAGACCATTGGAAGGGCAGCGCGAAATGTTCATGGCAAAGCGATTTTGTATGCCGACAAGATAACGGACTCCATGAAAAGAGCGATGGGGGAAACTGAGCGTCGCAGAAATAAGCAAATTGCGTTTAACTTGCAGCATGGCATTAAGCCCAAAGGTGTTCAGAAGCGAATCAAAGACATTATTGATGGCGTTTACGATGTTCAGGAAAAGCGCGCGGAGTTGCAAGTTGCGCAGCGTAAGGCCCAGTATGAGATGATGAGTGAGCGTGAGTTAGCGAGCGAAATTAATCGTCTCGAGAAGCAAATGATGGCTGAGGCCAAAAATCTCGAGTTTGAGAAGGCGGCCGCAACTCGAGACCAGATTGCTAAAATTAAGGAGTTGGCATTTGGAGCGCTTGCTAAAGATTCTATATAAATCAAGCGCTTATCGTTTTTATCCCCACATTACCCCTATGGCTTATTCTTGATAAAAATACTCGGGAATATGTTATACTTGACTGGAATTGTCAGGTATTACCCCTCTGGCAATGGCTGTCCATATCAACCCACAACCAAGGTGATTTATGAGACTTACTACTAAAGGTCGTTTTGCTGTAACCGCGATGATTGACTTAGCCCTGCGCGAAGCGCATGGTCCCGTAACCCTAGCTGGAATTAGCCAGCGCCAGAAGATTTCGCTTTCGTATCTAGAGCAACTCTTTGGAAAATTGCGTCGCTTTAACATTGTTGAGAGTACTCGCGGTCCAGGTGGCGGCTATACATTAGCCCGCAAAGCCGAGGAGGTCAGTGTGGCCGACATCATTGTGGCTGTGGATGAGCCCTTAGACGCTACCCAGTGCGGCGGCAAGGGAAATTGCCATAGCGAGGAAGACACCCATAGTCGCTGTATGACCCATGACTTATGGACCAATTTGAACGCCAAGATGGTTGAGTATCTAGACTCGGTCACTTTACGCGATTTGGTCAAACAGCAAGAAAGCCGCGGAGTGGTGATTGCTGATATGCGCGAGAAAAAAGTGCGCGTTGAGCCTGCGAAGTTGAAAAAGCCCGCAGTCGCTGCAGTTGCTAAAAAAGAAGAGGCTCCTAAGCGGCCTTTAATTAATTCAGTATTCAATTTAGCAAGACAAGGTTAAGTATGAACGCTCCCATGAAGGCAGCTTTACAACCCGTTTCCATATATAGCCCCAAGCATTTCCCGGTCTATATGGATTACTCGGCGACGACGCCGATTGATCAGCGCGTGGTTGACAAAATGCTGCCTTATTTGCGGGAGCAATTTGGTAATGCAGCCTCCCGTAGCCATGCATTTGGATGGGCGGCCGAGGAAGCGGTCGAGGAAGCGCGGGTCGAGGTTGCTAAATTAGTTCATGCCGATCCTCGTGAGATCGTATGGACCAGTGGCGCAACCGAGAGTATTAATTTAGCGCTGAAGGGCGCAGCCCATTTCTACAAAGAAAAAGGCAAGCACATTATTACGGTGAAGACTGAGCATAAAGCGACCCTTGATACTTGTCGTGAGCTTGAACGCGAGGGATATGATGTTACCTACCTCGATGTCATGGAAAACGGTCTAATTGATTTTGCTCAGTTTGAGGCTGCTATTCGTCCAGACACCATCTTGGCATCGGTGATGTATGTCAATAACGAAATTGGAGTGATTCAAGACATTCCACGACTTGGCGAATTGTGCCGCTCGCGCGGAGTCATTTTTCATGTGGATGCTGCGCAAGCAACCGGCAAGGTTGAGATTGACTTAGAAAAGCTCAAAGTCGATCTGATGAGTTTCTCAGCACATAAGACCTATGGCCCCAAAGGGATTGGTGCTCTATATGTGCGACGCAAGCCCAGAGTGCGAATTGAAGCGCAGATTCATGGCGGCGGTCACGAGCGCGGAATGCGTTCGGGAACTTTACCTGTTCACCAAATTGTTGGCATGGGTGAGGCGTTCCGGATTGCTCGGATTGAGATGACTGAGGAAGCCGCGCGGATTCGCAAATTACGTGATCGTTTGTTAGCTGGTTTAAAAGACATTGAAGAAGTTTATGTCAATGGTGATATGGATCACCGTGTTGCCCATAACCTCAATATCAGTTTTAACTATGTTGAAGGTGAATCGATGTTGATGGCATTAAAGGACATTGCGATCTCTTCTGGATCTGCTTGTACCTCAGCATCTTTAGAGCCTTCTTATGTATTGCGTGCATTGGGGCGTAACGATGAGCTTGCCCATAGTTCGATTCGTTTTACGATCGGTCGCTTTACCACCGAAGAAGAAGTAGATTTCACGATTGCGTTGGTCAAAGACAAGATTGCAAAATTGCGGGAACTTTCTCCCTTGTGGGAAATGTACAAAGACGGCATTGATCTCAATACGATTCAATGGGCAGCGCATTAATGATGTTTGTTGTTCTAAACGAGGTAATTTGAAATGGCATATAGCGATAAAGTAATTGATCATTATGAAAACCCCCGAAATGTTGGCTCCTTTGCCAAGGGTGATGAGCAGGTTGGCACCGGAATGGTTGGTGCGCCCGCATGTGGTGATGTGATGAAATTGCAAATTCGCGTGAATGATCATGGTGTCATTGAAGATGCGAAATTCAAGACCTATGGTTGCGGTTCTGCGATTGCATCCTCCTCATTGGTGACCGAATGGGTAAAAGGTAAAACTCTTGATCAAGCTTTGGAGATTAAGAACTCCCAAATTGCTCAAGAGTTGTCATTGCCACCCGTGAAAATTCATTGTTCGATCTTGGCTGAGGATGCCATTAAGGCAGCAGTAAAAGATTACAAAGACAAGCATCCTGTTAAATAAAAACTACTATGCCCATCACCCTCACTGAAAAGGCCGCTAACCACGTCAACCGTAGTTTGCAAAAACGCGGTAAAGGCTGTGGTTTGCGTTTGGGCGTGCGCACCACTGGCTGCTCAGGCCTTGCCTACCAATTGGAATATGTTGATGAGGCCGCTCCAGAAGATCAAGTATTTGAATCCCATGGCATCAAGATTTTTGTTGATCCAAAGAGCCTGACCTATATCGACGGCACCGAGCTTGATTTTGTCCGCGAGGGCTTAAATGAAGGATTTAAGTTTCAGAATCCCAATGTGAAAGATGAGTGTGGTTGTGGCGAATCTTTCCGCGTCTGACAACTACTTCACTTTTTTTGGCCTCACTCCCCGGTTCGTATTTGATACGTCGGCATTGGATCAGGCCTATTTAGCGATTCAAAAGGAAGTTCACCCCGATCGTCACGCCTCGGGGTCTGATGCTGAGCAACGCTTAGCGATGCAAATGGCGACTTATGCCAATAGCGCTTACCGAACCCTGAAAGACCCCGTCGCGCGTGGCCTCTACCTCTGCCAGCTCCAGGGCGTTGAAGCTGATCTCGAGACTAATACTGCGATGCCAGCCCAGTTTCTCATGAAGCAAATGGAGTGGCGCGAAGCTTTAGATGACCATGCCGATGATTTGGAGGCTCTGGAGCAACTTGCAACTGAGGTTAAAGCCTCTCGTAGCGATTCATTACAGCAGCTTACCAATGCATTTGAGCGGTCCTCTTATTCCAAAGCGGTCGATATCTTGCGTGGCTTACTCTTTATCAACAAATTTGCTACCGAGCTCGATGATGCAATCGCGCAACTGGTCTAAGACAAACAAATATGGCTCTACTACAAATTGCTGAACCTGGAATGGCATTGGCGCCCCATGAGCGCAAGGTGGCCATTGGAATCGATTTAGGAACGACGAACTCCTTGGTTGCGGTCGTTCGCGATGCCTTACCAAAAGTCTTAACAGATGCTGCTGGTCAGGCTCTATTTCCCTCGGTGATTCGGTATTTGCCAAATGGCAGAACGCAGGGTGGATTTGAGGCTTTAGAACATGTGATCGAGGATCCAAAAAATACGATTGTCTCAGTTAAGCGTTTCATGGGACGCGGTTTAAATGATTTCACGGGTCACGATTTCCCTTACACGTTCATCGATGAGCCAGGCATGGTTAAGTTACGAACTGTTGCAGGGGATAAAAGCCCGGTGGAGGTGAGCGCAGAGATCTTGGCACGATTACGACAGTTAGCCGAAGATTCCGTACAGGATGAAATCGTCGGGGCGGTCATCACAGTTCCCGCTTATTTTGATGATGCCCAACGTCAAGCTACGAAAGACGCTGCTAAGCTTGCCGGGCTCCACGTCCTGCGGCTATTAAACGAGCCCACAGCGGCTGCGATTGCGTATGGCCTAGATAATGCCTCGGAAGGTATTTATGCCGTCTATGATCTTGGCGGCGGAACCTTTGATATTTCGATTCTGCGAATGAGTAAGGGCGTGTTTGAGGTTTTATCCACCGGTGGAGATTCTGCCTTGGGTGGTGATGACTTCGATCGATCGGTATATGACTGGGTGATTGATGAGGCTAAGCTGATAAGCCTTGAGCCTAAGGATCAGCGGGCGCTACTGAGCGCAGCCAAGCGCGCCAAAGAAGAGTTAAGCAATGTGACCGAGACCCCTATTGAGCTCACGCTCACGAACGGACAGTCCATCTCCCTAATTCTGACTCGCGACAAGTTCGGAGCGCTTACAAAGCCATTGGTGGATAAGACTATGGTTTCGGTTCGTAAAGCACTGCGTGATGCTCAACTCCAAGTGGATAAAGTAAAGGGTGTCGTGATGGTTGGTGGCGCCACCCGTATGCCGCAAGTACAAGCAGCGGTTGGGACATTTTTTAAGACTCAGCCCTTAAACAACCTTGATCCCGATCAGGTGGTTGCTCTTGGCGCAGCAATGCAGGCCGATCTTCTAGCGGGCAATCAAAGCAAGAACAATGAGTGGTTATTACTTGATGTTATCCCGCTATCCCTTGGTTTGGAAACCATGGGTGGACTCGTAGAAAAAATAATTCCGCGCAATACGCCAATTCCTGTTGCCAGGGCACAAGACTTCACGACCTTTAAAGATGGTCAGACCGGCCTATCGCTCCACATTGTGCAGGGGGAGCGCGAGGTCGTTGATGCTTGCCGGTCCCTAGGGCGATTTGAGCTCAAGGGTATTCCTCCGATGGTTGCTGGTGCTGCGCGTATTCGAGTGACATTCCAGGTCGACGCAGATGGACTTTTATCGGTGCATGCGATCGAGCAAAGCTCTGGGGTCCAGGCATCCATTGAAATCAAGCCATCCTATGGGCTAAGTGATTCTGAGATTGCCCGCATGCTGCAAGATGGATTCCAGGCCGCCGGGGATGATATGCGCGCTCGTGCATTACGTGAGGAGCAGGTGGAAGCAAGGCGCTTATTAGAGGCAGTGACTGTAGCACTGCAGGAGGATGGTGATCTGCTAACCGATGTCGAGCGTGCCCTGATTCGTAAGGAGATGACTCAGTTACAGACACTTTTAGAAGTGGAAACAAACAGTGATGTGTTGCGTAAAGCGATTGAAAAAGCCGCCAAGACTACCGATCCGTTTGCTGAAAAGCGCATGAATGCCAGTATTCAGCGTGCACTGACTGGAAAAAATGTTGCTGAAATTTAACTCTTGAGATAAACGTAATGACCCAAATTGTTGTCTTGCCCCACTCTGAGTATTGCCCTGATGGCGCAGTGATTGAAGCTGAACCAGGGGCCAGTATTTGTGAGACCTTGCTTGCTAATGATATTGAAATTGAACATGCGTGCGATATGGTGTGCGCTTGCACCACCTGTCATGTCATTGTGCGCGAAGGATTTGCAAGTCTTAATGAGCCTGATGAAAATGAAGAGGATATGCTTGATCGCGCCTGGGGTCTCTCCCCGCAATCTCGCCTATCGTGCCAGGCCATTGTGGCCAAAACAGATTTAGTGATTGAAATCCCAAAATATTCGATCAATCACGCCAAAGAAAATCATTAGTCGTAAAGTCTATGTTGGGTCGGATTCGCCAAAAGCAAATTGATTCAATCGATGCGGTATCAGTAACCCCCAACCCTATGATTTGCCCTATTTGCGAGCGCGAGATTCCTCCCGCCCAAATGGATGCACATCATCTGATTCCACGCTCTAAGGGTGGCAGGGAAACACAGTATTTACATCGAATCTGTCATCGTCAGATCCACGCTTTATTTACCGAGACCGAATTAGCAAGACGTTTGAACTCGGCAGAAGCGATTCGCCAACATCCGCAGATGCAACGCTTCATTGAGTGGGTGAAAAATAAGCCAGATGGCTTTTATGAGCGAGTTGCTAAAAGCTCTCGCTTAAAAGAGTATTAGGTTTATTCGTCTTCCCGACGTAAATGAGGAAACAGGATCACATCACGAATATTGGGTACGTCGGTCAGTAACATCACTAATCGATCAATGCCAATCCCGCAGCCTCCGGTAGGGGGCATACCGTACTCAAGCGCCCGAATGAAGTCGTGGTCAAAATACATGGCCTCCTCGTCGCCGGCATCCTTTTGCGCCACTTGTTTTCGAAAACGCTCGGCTTGATCCTCGGCATCATTGAGTTCCGAGAAACCATTTGCAATTTCACGGCCTGTAATAAAAAGCTCAAAACGCTCGGTTACTCCTTTGCGAGTGTCAGACTCGCGCGCCAACGGACTCACTTCGATGGGGTAGTCAATAATGTACGTCGGATCCCAAAGGTGCTCTTCAGCTACCAGTTCAAATAAGGCAAGCTGTAATGCTCCCAAACCAGCGTTTTTTAGTGGCGGAGCGTTCAGGTCTTCGCCACCTTTTTTAAGTTCACTGCGAATAAATTCAGGATCCTCTAGTTGAGTCGCGGTATAGGATTTTTTCGAAAGAGGACTGTACTTTAAGATCGCCTCGGTAATGGTCAGACGGTCAAAGGGTTTGGCAAGATCCAGTGGACGACCTTGGTGGGTCAGGGTTGCAGTCCCCTGGGCATCGATGGCAGCGCTACGAATGAGATTTTCAGTGAAATCCATGAGCCACCGATAGTCGGTATAGGCTGCATAAAACTCCATCATGGTGAACTCGGGGTTATGCCTAGGACTTACACCTTCATTACGGAAATTACGATTGATCTCAAAAACCCGTTCAAAACCACCTACGATTAGGCGCTTTAGATATAACTCTGGAGCGATACGCAAAAACATTTGCATATCAAGTGCATTATGGTGGGTAATAAATGGTTTAGCTGCAGCTCCACCTGGAATCGGATGAAGCATGGGCGTCTCGACTTCCATGAACTGTGCGTCAGTCATATGACGACGCAACGAAGTAATCACTTTGCTGCGCGCCAAGAACGTATTTCGGCTATCTGAATTCACAATCAAATCCACATAGCGTTGCCGATACTTCAATTCTTGATCGGCAAGACCATGGAATTTATCGGGCAGGGGGCGTAAAGACTTGCTTAAAAGTCTCAGTGTTGAACACTCAATCGATAACTCACCCTTGTTCGTTTTAAATAAATAGCCTTCGGCAGCAATGATGTCGCCTAAATCCCAATGCTTAAAGGCCGCATGAACATCACTGCCAGTGACATCATCACTGATGTAAAACTGAATTTGACCAGTACGATCTTGAATGGTTGCGAAGCTGGCCTTACCCATCACTCGCTTTAGAACCATCCGACCAGCAACTTTCACATGAACACGTTTGCTGGCCAATTCTTCTTTATTAAATGAGTCGTAATGCTGATGAAGGTCGGCCGCCAAGTGAGTTGGTACAAAATCATTGGGGTATGCAATGCCTGCTTGGCGAAGCTTTGCTAACTTCTCACGTCGCTCAGCAATGATGTGATTTTCATCTTGCGCAGGAATTGGCGGATCTTGTTGGTCTAAGTTACTCATAATGGAATCTCACACGCCCTGTTTAAGGCTGGCCTCAATAAATGCGTCGAGATCACCATCCAAGACTTTCTGGGTGTTCGAGATCTCAACATTGGTTCGTAAATCTTTAATGCGACTTTGATCAAGCACGTAAGAGCGGATTTGATGCCCCCAGCCGACATCGGTTTTGCTAGCCTCTAACTTATCTTGTTCGGCACGTCGTTTACGCATCTCATGTTCATATAGGCGTGATTTGAGCATACTCATTGCCTCAGCTCGGTTGCGATGCTGGCTACGATCGTTTTGACACTGCACCACAATGCCCGTTGGAATATGAGTAAGACGAACCGCAGAGTCAGTCTTGTTAATGTGTTGACCGCCAGCGCCAGAGGCGCGATAGGTATCAGTACGAATATCGGCAGGATTGATCTCGATTTCGATCGAGTCATCAATCTCAGGGTAGACATAAATGCTGGCAAATGAGGTATGGCGACCGCCCGAGGAGTCAAATGGTGATTTACGGACTAAGCGATGTACACCCGTTTCGGAACGGAGGTGACCATATGCATATTCACCATCCACCTTGATTGTGGCACTTTTGATGCCAGCGACGTCACCGTCAGATTCTTCCAAAATCTCGGTTTTATAGCCTTTGCGCTCGCAGTATTTGAGGTATTGGCGATACAGCATGCTGGCCCAATCACAAGCTTCGGTACCCCCGGCCCCTGCCTGAATATCGATAAAGCAGTTGCAGGGATCCATTTCATTATGAAACATCCGCCTAAATTCGAGATCCGCAATAATTTTTTCATAAGTACCTGCATCCGCTTCAAGAGATAGCAGGGTATCTAAATCATTCTCGGCGCGAGCAAGATCCATTAGCTCCATGCTGCTAATAATGTTTTGCTGCAAATCAGTTAGGGTGCTCACTACGCCTTCAAGTAACTTTTTTTCTTTCCCAAAGGCCTGTGCTTGTTTTGGATCATCCCAAATTTTGGGATCCTCCAAAATACGATTGACTTCAATTAGGCGATTTGATTTAGCATCAAAGTCAAAGATACCCCCGAAGGGCTTGCTCGCGAGCGAGGAGATCTTTGAAGGCGTTGGTAATTTGATTGAGTTGTTCGGCTTCCATTAGCGAATTATACGGGTAAGCGCCTAATGGAGTGGGTCGTCGATGGCCTCAATGATCAGTTGGATACGGGCCTCTTCGCGAAAACGATCACTCACTAGACGAAATGCCAAAAATGCGAGCTGCGGTAGTGTTTGGGTGCGATTAAACCAAACTGCTGATACGACGGGGGTATCACTTTCGTCCTGCATAATTGGGCGTAGTGAAAGACGTAAATGTTTATCTTTCATTAACGACTGTTGTAGTACCTGAAATTCGCCATAAAAGAGTGGTTGCGGAAAACCTTGTCCCCAGATCTCTTGCACCAAGCGGTCAGCAATTTCAACAGTAAATTGATCTGGGCTCAAGGAACCATCATGGATACAGCGCCTTTGTAAAATTTCATCATCGAGCAGGCTTGCGCTGATCTCTCGAAAGCAATTCTCAAAGTCATCAAAGTCGGATTGGCGAATCGTTAGGCCCGCAGCCATGGCATGGCCGCCAAACTTCAAAATAAGCCCAGGATATTTTTTTGATACTAAGTCAAGCGCATCACGCAGATGAAAGCCCTGAATCGACCGACCAGAGCCACGCAGCAATCGAGCGCCAGAGTCATCATCGGCAGGTGCAAAAACAATCGTTGGGCGATTAAAGCGTTCCTTTAGTCGCGAGGCGACAATGCCCACCACGCCTTGATGCCAATCAGGGTGCCATAAGCAAAGTGCGGGTTGTTCATTCACGGATAAATTAGCAAGGCTCGCAAGCGCGGATTCTTGCATACCGGATTCGATCACGCGCCGCTCTCGATTAATGCGATCAAGCTCTTGTGCCAGAGATCTTGCGCGAACCTCATCGTCACATAGGAGCAATTGAATTCCTAAGCTCATATCGGCTAAGCGACCAGCAGCATTTAGGCGAGGCCCAATGGCAAATCCCAGATCAAAGGGGCTGGCAGCTCTGGGATCTCGTCCAGCCACCTCAAATAAGGCTAGCAATCCTGCTGGCGCAAGACCCTGACGTATTTTTCTGAGACCTTGTGAGACCAAAATGCGGTTATTGCGATCGAGTTGGGCAACGTCTGCCACCGTGCCAAGCGCCACTAAGCTAAAGAGCTGCTCGAGTTTTGGCTGGGTCTCGACAGTAAATACGCCTCGCTCTCGTAACAGGGCTCGTAAGGCAATCAAAATGTAGAACATCACACCAACGCCCGCTAGTGCTTTGCTAGAAAATGGACATCCTGGCTGATTGGGGTTGACTATTGTTAGAGCGTTTGGAAGTTCCTCGCCGGGTAGATGATGATCAGTGACCAGAACATCGATGCCGTGTGTCTTGGCATAGTCAATTCCTTGATGGCTAGCAATTCCGTTATCAACCGTAATTAGGAGCGATGGTCTTGGATTGAGTTCAAGCGCCATATCAACCACCTCGGGGGTTAGCCCATATCCCATGGTAAAGCGATTGGGAACCAAGTAACCCAATTGCTGGTCAGATGCCCCTAGCATGCGTAATCCTCGCAGGCCAACAGCGCAGGCGGTTGCGCCATCACAGTCGTAATCAGCGACGATCACCATCGATCGTTTTGAGGTTATTGCATCTGCTAATAATCTCGCGGCTGTCTCGCATTCCTTCAGTGACGAGGGTGGTAGTAAATGCTTTGCCTCAAGACTTAAGTCGGAGTACTCCTGAATGCCTCGAGCAGCGTATAAGCGGGCAAAGAGCGGATCAATGCCATGCCCCTCTAAGCTTGTAGTAACTTCATTTGGGTAGGCGCGTTGGCTGAAAACACTCATGCCTGTAATTCCTCCCAGGTCGGTGGCTGATTTTTATGCCAAAACTTCCATGCAGGTCCTCGATAGTCTTTGGCTCGAAGCGTGCGCTTGCGAATGCCTTGCGGAAAATCAATTAGCGTGATTTCTAGGTCAAGTTCGAACATCGCTTGCACCAGTCTTGGCCATTGTTTGTCAATATCCTTTAACCACACAAAGATATCGCTTGCTTGTTGTTCCCACTCAACAGTTTGGGATTTCAGAAGAGGGATGCCACACTGTGCAGCAATCGATGTCATCCAGGGATGATCACTAATAATTTGCGTAGCATTAGTTAATTCAGGCGAATAAGTAATATCGGTTGCTTTACCAATCCCATATACCCAAACTGAATTAATTCGGGGCAATCCTTGCGCCTCCCGTGCCTCATTAATGGGGTGAATATGCCAGCGCATTTGGATTTCGTTCTGAACCCTGCGCCAACGTTTGGCTAAACCTGACACGACGGTATCTTTTGGAAGCCACCAATCGATATTACGGCCTGTGGCTTGTGCCAGGCTGTGGGTGTAGAGTGATTGATAATCACTTGCTGCATAAACCCAGGCATAGCCATTATTTGAAATCGGGATCATTCCCTCTTCGCCGAAGATGGTGTTTGCCTCCTCCATCAAGATCATGACTTCATCGCTAGATACAGTCAATTCCGATAACGGAAGTAGGACGAGATGATCGCGAGTCGCGTGTAAATGAACCGGTTCAATACATAGCTGAACTTGATTATTCGGATTTGTATGCAGGGCACTACCAAGTGCAAAGGAGTCGCCAATCAGATAGCGCTCATGCGGCAAAGCTTTGGGCGCACGCTCAACATCGTGATTAATCTGATCTTCGCCAGGCAGGAGAATGCTAATGTGATGACTCATGACCCTAATTTTAGGTGGCAATTACTCAATTTGCTTAGTAGGCGGTGCCAATTGCTTAAACTGTGAAGATGTGGAAGATTCCGATTGAGCTAGAGATAGGCCTTAAGTACACGCGCTCACGACGCAGGAAAGCGGTTGGTCAGCGTGATGGGTTTCTATCCTTTATTTCTGGGATCTCCATGGCGGGGATCGCTTTAGGGGTAGCGGCTCTAATCGTAGTGCTCTCGGTCATGAATGGGTTTCAGAAAGAGGTACGAGACCGTATGCTTTCGGTTCTCTCCCATATTGAGATTACCTCCCCAAGTGGTTTGGTCGATTGGGAGCCAATCGCCGAGACACTTGCAAAACAAGCTCATGTTCTCGGGGTTGCCCCAATGGTAAGTTCCCAGGGTCTTTTATCTCGAGCTGAATCAATGCGCGGGGTTGCGTTGCGAGGCGTGGATCCAGCCTTAGAGGGTCGAGTATCTGATCTGCCCAAGCAATTGATTGTGGGTTCAATGAGCGATCTCAAGCCCGGGCAATTTGGGGTTGTATTAGGAACCCAACTGGCAGGTACGCTTGGTGTAAGGGTGGGTGATCGCGTAAACCTATTAGTTCCAGAAGGTGATTTGACTCCCGCCGGCATGATGCCGCGGATGCGCGCTCTCCAGGTAGTTGGCATGGTGGATAGTGGTCACTATGAATACGATAGTACTTTGGCAGTGATGCACTGGAAGGATGCTGCTGCCTTGTTGCGAATGACCGATCCGACCGGTTTGCGGGTAAAAGTTGATGACATGCAAAAAGCTCCTGAAATTGCGGTGCGTCTAGCTCAGGTCGTACCGCAAGCGCTCTGGGTTAGCGATTGGTCACGCTCTAATCGCAATTGGTTTGCTGCAGTCCAAACTGAGAAAAAAATGATGTTCATTATTTTGACCTTGATTATTGCGGTAGCAGCATTCAACTTAGTTTCCACTCTAGTAATGACTGTGACCGATAAGCAGGCCGATATTGCGATTCTTCGAACCATGGGAGCGAGCGCGGGACTCGTACAGCGCATATTTTTAGTGCAAGGTTTGGCGATTGGCTTGTTGGGCTCGCTCCTAGGCGTTGCATTTGGATTACTTATTGCTCTTAACATCGATGTGATCGTGCCATTTATTGAGACTCTTTTCCGAGTACAGTTCTTGCCAAGAGATATTTATTTCATTAGCCAGCTGCCATCGGATGTGCGTCTCGATGATGTACTAAAGGTAGGAGTCATGGCTTTTGTTCTATCGATTCTTGCGACGATTTACCCAAGCCGTAGAGCAGCGCAGGTCAAACCAGCCGAGGCATTGCGCTATGAGTAAGCCAGTTCTGAAAGCGTCCAAACTTGCTAAAACCTATGGAGTAGGTATTAATACTGTTGAAGTATTGAAAGCAGTCGATTTGGAGTTAAGTCCGGCCGAGAAGGTTGCGATTGTGGGATCCTCCGGCTCGGGTAAGAGTACTTTGCTTCACCTTTTGGGGGGATTGGATACGGCAAGCGCTGGTGAAGTAGAGCTAGCAGGTCAATTACTCAATCGGATGAGCCCGAAGGAGCTTGATCAAATCCGTAATGAACGCCTAGGCTTTGTATATCAGTTTCATCATCTGCTTGACGAATTAACAGCGCTTGAGAATGTCGCCTTGCCTTTACGTATTAGAGGCCTGAGCCAGGAAGAGGCAGAAGCCCCAGCCCAGATCCTATTGGATGCGGTTGGCTTAGGAAAACGTCTGCATCACACCCCAGCAGAGTTATCGGGTGGGGAGCGTCAACGCGTTGCAGTGGCGCGCGCCTTAGTTGGAAAACCCGATTGTGTGTTGGCCGACGAGCCAACTGGTAACTTGGATACTGAGACTGCTGATCGGGTATTCGATTTAATGCTCGATATTGCTAAAGAGCAAGGTACCGGATTTTTGATTGTGACCCATGACCCGATTCGTGCTAAACGCTGTGATCGTATTTTGCGCCTAACCCGCGGTGTACTCGAGCCATTTGGGGAATAGTAAGTGATGTGGCTTGATACCCATTGCCACCTCGATGCCCCAGAATTTTTGAGTGATATCGAGAGCATCGTAGAGCGTGCAAAATGTGCTGGCGTAGCCGGTATCTTATTGCCTGCAGTACGAGCCCAAGATTTTGAGGCCGTTCAAGAGCTTACCCATCGGTTTAAGGGCGACATTCCATATTTAGTCTATACCTTAGGGATTCATCCCCTGTTTACCGATCGTGCTAGCGAAAGTGATCTAAAAACGTTAGAGACTGCAGTAGCCAATGCTAAAAATGACCCTCACTTTGTCGGTATTGGTGAAATTGGCCTCGATTATTTTGTTGCTGAGTTAGATCCGCATCGACAGGCTCTATTCTTTCATGCGCAACTAGACTTAGCCCAACACTATCAACTGCCGGTGATCTTGCATGTTCGTCGCTCTCAGGACATGATTTTGAAGGCGCTTCGCCAACGAAATTTAAGTGGCGGCATTGCCCATGCATTTAATGGCAGTTTTCAGCAGGCCCACCAATTTATTGATCTTGGATTCAAACTGGGTTTTGGAGGCGCGGCAACTTATGAGCGTGCTTTGCAAATTCGTAGGCTTATTCAAGAGTTGCCAATAGAAGCTATCGTGACCGAGACCGATTCGCCAGATATTCCACCAGCATGGTTACGCTCTGAACAAGGGCGTCGCAATGAGCCGGCATTTTTACCTCGTATTGCGCAGGTGTTGGCAGAAATCCGTAGCGTGCAGCCAAACACCTTTTCACAAGCAGTTATCCGCAATGTCAGTCAGGCCCTACCGCGCTGGGGCCAGCTTCTGAACCAATAACGTGCTCCGCATCGCAATTACGGCATGGATTGCCGGAGGGTCGGCTTTTCTCTTTTTACCCAAATTACCGAATCACGGCCTCGAGATCAGCATTATTTCCGGAATTATTTTGCTGAGCGTTAGCTATTACTTGCGAGATCGTAATCGCACCTTCGCATGCGTAGCGCTTGTGCTAGCCTTGGGATTATTGGGGTGGGGATATCACTTTCATTATGCAAAGGAGAGACTTTCATCGCCCTTACCAGTTTCTCTTGAAGATCAAGAATTAACGATCCGGGGATATGTCGATCAACTACCTAGTGGTGATCGTCAACATCAGCGCTTTGCTTTTGACGTGGTTGAATGGAATGATGATCAATCTGAGACCTTGCCAAGAAAAATCTACTTGAGTTGGAGTGGGGCGTGGCAAAAAAATCGTTTGATTCCGGAGCTTGTCCCCGGTGAGGAGTGGCAATTTGTTGTCAAACTCAAAAGACCACATACCTTAATGAATGACCATGGCTTTGATTTTGAACGATGGATGTTTCATCAAGGCTTTGGAGCAAATGGTTCAGTTAGGTCGGGTAAGCGAATTCAGGAGTCTCGATGGATTTCATTAAAAACAGCCATCGAGTATCAACGCTGGCGACTTCGCAATAAGATCAAAGCGGCTCTTGAGCCTTCTGCTCCCTATGTTGGGGTATTAGTTGCCTTAGTGATTGGCGATCAAAATGCCATTGCGCAATCCGATTGGCGGGTATTTAATGCCACCGGTGTCGGCCACTTAATTTCCATATCGGGCTTACATGTCACGATGCTCTCTGGATTGGGTGCCATGCTGGGGGCTTGGATATGGCGTCGTCGTGAATGGCCGCTCATGATTCCTGTTCAAAAAGTAGCAGCTGGTACTGGATTACTCACTGCATTTTTATATGCATGGTTAGCTGGATTTCAAATACCAGCCCAACGAACGCTCTACATGGTTGGGATTGTGGCTTTTGCACTCTGGACCTCCAGAATTCCACGCGCCTTTGATATTTGGTGGATTGCACTCTTGCTGGTTCTGGTAATTGATCCTATGGCCCCTTACACCCCAGGATTCTGGTTGTCGTTTGGAGCGGTAGCCATCATTTTGTATGGCATGGGTTCCTCATCAAGTCTCATTGGTATACCAAATGGGAGCGAGTGGGAGCGCAGTCGACTCGAACGACTCAAACAAGCCTTCCTTGAATCTTGCCGCTTGCAATGGATTGTGACCATTGCGTTGATACCTTGCACTTTATATTGGTTTTACCAGGTATCCATCGTGTCTCCATTCGCCAATGCGCTAGCAATCCCAGTGATTAGTTTTGTTGTGACCCCTTTGGCGATTGCTGGCGCGATTCTTCCTGAGTGGTTTGCACCAATCCTTCTCCAACTCGCCCACGAGGCAATGGAATGGACGGCGAAATACCTGAACTGGCTTGCAAAATTTGACTGGGCAGTGCATTGGTCTCATCAACCATCACTCTGGGCAATGGCTTTATCGTTTTTAGGGATCTTTTGGCATATTCGTCCGGGTCCGATGGCAAGCCATCGAATGAGTCGCATTGTGGGGCTTGTCCTTTGCATCCCTTTATTTTGGCAAGTGACCGATACCATTAATCATGGTCAATTTAAGGCATATGTATTTGATATTGGTCAGGGCGCTGCAGTCCTAGTTGAGACCAAATCGCATCGACTCTTATATGATGCTGGTCCACTTTCTGGAAAAAATGACAATGCTGGAGAACGGGTATTGCTTCCTTACTTTCGCGGAGAGGGAATTGATCGATTAGACCGATTGGTTATAAGCCATAAAGACTCAGATCACATAGGGGGTGCAAACACTTTGATGAAGAACTTAAATATTCAATCATTCTTGGGAACGATGCCCGAGCATCATCCCTTAATGAATGACATCCAACAATCAGCCATACCAGCATTACCCTGTCAGTATGGTCAAGAATGGCAATGGGATGGCGTAGATTTTAAAGTCTGGCATCCATCTGAGGAGGTAGACTTCAAAGCAGAGTCTCATCGCGGAAAGCCCAATGAAAATAGTTGCGTGCTAGAGATCCGCAATGCCAGCACAAGCTTCTGGTTAACAGGCGATATTGAAAAACGTGGAGAGCATGCACATGCTCGGCGCCTAGAGGAAATGGGTTATCAAAGGCCCAATAAAGTGGTGGTCATGGCCCCGCATCATGGTAGCAAAACATCATCATCTCAAGTGTGGCTAGATGCCATTCAACCGACCGTGGCATTTTCTCAGCATGGATATCGAAACCGGTATGGGCATCCACATCGTGTTGTGAAAGAACGATATCGGGATAATCAAATTCCGTTTCTAGAGACAACCACTACTGGTGCTCAACATTGGCATGCTATGACAAACGAGCTGATTGTTGATTTCGTGAGACAGAAGCGAAAGCGATTGTGGCATCACGACTAGCCAATCACGGTGAATACCTAAAGATAGGCATTCTGAGTCGGAAAGGCTTGAGAGATTGGTTGCGGGGATAGGATTTGAACCTATGACCTTCGGGTTATGAGCCCGACGAGCTGCCAGACTGCTCCACCCCGCGCCTGAGCCTTAGATTCTACCATTTTTTACTTTCACCTGTCGAGCTTTTCCCTGTTTTAAGTGGTTTAAAGGGCGTATCATAGCCACAAGATCATTTTTACCCAATTGTTGAATGACGATTAGTAAGCCTGAGTACTCCAATTCATCCCTATTAGAGCCAGTCGAAATCTCGAGTAGTGGTGAGCATCAGAAGAAGAGTTTGCCAATCATGATGCTTGCGGCTTTGGGAATCGTCTTTGGAGATATTGGTACAAGCCCGCTGTATGCTCTCAAAGAATGCTTTAGTCCAGATCATGGCATTGCATTCTCGAACGAAGCGCTATTTGGAGTGATCTCCATGATGATCTGGGCGCTTCTGATTGTGGTGACCTTCAAATATGTCTTTGTCGTTATGCGTGCCGATAACAAAGGCGAGGGTGGTGTCTTATCTTTAATGGCGCTTGCCCTGCGCTCCATGAAAAGTGATTCAAAGCAGTATTTCATGGTGATGGTTCTTGGGATGCTGGGTGCCTGTATGTTATTGGGTGAGTCTGTGATTACCCCAGCGATTTCAGTGCTTTCTGCTGTTGAGGGTATTGCGGTAGCAACCCCCAACTTGGCAGACGCAGTAATCCCAATCTCATTACTAATTTTGGTTTGTTTATTCATAATTCAGAAATACGGAACTGCTGCCGTGGGCCAACTCTTTGGACCTATTACTTTGGTATGGTTTTTGGTCTTGGCTGGTTTGGGCGTGATGAATATTGCGAAGTCGCCCGACATTATTTATGCGTTTAACCCTCTGTATGCCATCAACTTCATCTCCGATCATCCGGTTACGGCTTACATTGTTTTAGGCGCTGTAGTCTTGGTGGTAACCGGTGTTGAAGCCTTATATCTTGACATGGGGCATTTTGGAAAAAATCCTGTACGTCTTACATGGCTAACAATCGCTTTGCCTTGCTTGCTTCTTAATTATCTGGGTCAAGGTGCTCTGCTGTTATCAAATCCAACTGCTATATCAAACCCGTTTTATCTCATGGTTCCAGAGTGGGCGTTGTGGCCTATCGTTGGTTTAGCAACCGCTGCAACCGTGATTGCATCTCAGGCGGTCATCTCTGGTGCCTTTTCCATGGTGAATCAAGGGATCCTACTGGGCTTCATTCCCCGTATGAATATCTTGCATACCTCAGTTTCAGAGCGTGGTCAGATTTATATACCTGCTGTTAACTGGGCGCTACTAATCATGGTAATCGTTACTGTGTTGGAGTTTAGGGAGTCTGTGAGTTTGGCGGCAGCATACGGACTTTCGGTTACTTCCACGATGCTGGTGACCACTATTTTGTTAAGCATTGTGATGCGTCGTGAGTGGCATATTAATCCAATCATTATTTTGTGCATGATCGTGATGTTTTTGGTGATTGATATTGGCTTCTGGACTGCTACCTTAATCAAGATCAAGGATGGTGGTTGGTATCCCATCACATTAGCTCTAGTGATGTTTACCTGCTCACTGACTTGGTACCGGGGGCGCAAACTCTTACGTGATAAATTGATTGTTGAATCTATTCCGCTTGAGGGATTCATTAAGAATCTGTTGGCTCATCCACCGCATCGAGTCGAAGGCACCGCTATTTTTCTGACCCCGCATATTGATTTTGTACCGGCGGCAATGCTGCATAACTTAAAGCACAACCATGTCATGCATGAACGTGTCTTTTTCTTAAAGCTGAGTACCTGGGACGTGCCTTTTGTCCGAGATGAAGATCGCTTATCTCTGAAAGACCTTGGTGGAAATGTTTATGTTGTGCGCAGTGTGCATGGCTTTAAAGAAACCCCTGATATCAATAAAGTACTTGAATTAATTACCAAGCAGTATGGGTTGCCATTTGATTTAATGGATACTACCTTCTTCCTCGCGCGAGACGCCATCACGCCATCTAAATCTCCAGGAATGGCCGTTTGGCGCGAGCGTCTCTTTGCTTGGATGATGCAAAATGCTGCTAAGCCATCGGATTTTTATAACATTCCGGCTAATCGCTTAGTTGAGTTGGGTGCTAAGGTCGAGATTTAATGAAGTACGCCGATCGATTTTTAACTGTTGCTATTCTTTTTGGATTGACGATTGTTCCAGTCAATGCATCAACAAGTGACGAACTTGAGCTTGAAAAGTTGAATCAAATCGAGGCTCAACTAACGTTGCAGCGTGAATGGGTTGAATATCGTTGGAAGAAAACGAGTGCGGAGTGTTATGAGAAGTTTTTCGTAAACTCCTGTCTTGGCGATGCAAGAGCTAAGTATCGGAAAGAAATCGATCCGATTCGGGCACAAGAAGTATTGCTCAATGAAAACCAACGCATTATTAAAGAGCGTATCAAGACTGAACGCGATGCTCGCAGGGCTGCTGAGCGGGCTGATCCGAAACGTGCACAAGAACGCGCTGAGAATGAAAAAGCATTTTTACAAAAACAAAAGGATGCGGCAGCCCGTGCTGCAGACTTAGAGGAGCGTCGTAAAGATGCTCCACGACGTGCACAAGAGAATAAATCTGGTGTGAAATTAGACTGATATGGCAAAGACCAAAACCCTCTATGTTTGCCAAGCGTGTGGAGGCAGTTCTCCTAAATGGCAGGGCCAATGTCCTGCATGCGATGCATGGAACACGCTTGAAGAGTCTTTGGCTGAGACCGCCAACCATCGTTTTCAGGGATTGGCCAAGTCAATCCCGCGACAAAAATTAGTGAGCATTGAAGCACAGGATTCGCCTCGTTTGCCCACAGGAATTACGGAGCTCGATCGCGTGCTGGGTGGGGGATTGGTAGCCGGTGGAGTAGTTTTGCTCGGCGGTGATCCTGGAATTGGTAAATCCACCTTGCTATTGCAAGCCCTCGCTGAGCTCAGTATGCAAGGGATTGATGTTTTATATAGCTCCGGAGAGGAGTCTGCTGCTCAAATTGCCTTGCGAGCTCAACGTATTTCTTTAAATGCACCTCAGCTTGAAATCTTGGCAGAGATTCAGTTAGAAAAGTTATTGCTATCGGTTGAAGCTGCGCAGCCGCAGGTATTGGTGGTTGATTCTATCCAAACTTTATATTCCGAGGCATTCACATCCGTACCTGGATCAGTCGCTCAGGTGCGTGAGTGCGCCGCCCAGTTAACACGTCTCGCAAAGTCAAGTGGCATCTGTGTTTTATTGGTTGGTCACGTGACCAAGGATGGTCATCTAGCTGGTCCACGCGTACTTGAACATATTGTCGATACGGTTTTGTATTTCGAGGGCGATACCCATTCGTCATTTCGCTTAGTGCGCTCGATTAAAAACCGCTTTGGGGCGGTCAATGAGCTCGGCGTCTTTGCGATGACCGAGAAAGGTCTCAAGGGTGTCAACAATCCGTCCGCTCTTTTTCTATCGCAACATCCGCAAACGGTGCCCGGCTCCTGTGTATTGGTAACGCAGGAGGGGAGTCGGCCACTGTTGGTTGAGATTCAGGCGCTGGTTGATACGGCGCATATTCCTAATCCTAGACGCCTAGCGGTTGGCTTAGAACAGGCGCGTTTGGCCATGCTGTTAGCGGTCTTGCACCGTCATGCTGGAATCGCTTGCTTTGATCAGGATGTGTTCCTAAATGCAGTGGGTGGTGTCAAAATTACCGAACCAGCTGCCGATCTTGCGGTTTTGCTTGCGATCACATCATCAATTCGTAATCGTGCTCTACCAAAACATTTGGTGGTATTTGGTGAGGTTGGCTTGGCTGGAGAAATTCGCCCATGTCCGCGCGGTCAGGAGAGACTCAAGGAGGCCGCTAAATTGGGATTCAAGATTGCAATAATTCCAAAGGCTAATTTGCCAAAATCCAAAATTACCGATTTACAAATGATCGCAGTTGAGCGGATTGATGAGGCCATCGCTGCTATCAACGACCTGTATTAGAAAATGCTAGCGGCGTAAATCCTCTGCCTCAATCAAGCATACCTGCCGATCACCCGCTGATACATCCATCCAAATCGGGGAAAGATGCCCAAAAGCTTTTTGGAAATGATCATATTCATTGCCAATCTCAAGCAATAATGCGCCGCGTTCATGAAGGTATTCGCCAGCGGAGCGAATGATCTCACGGACCAGATCCATACCATCTGATCCACCAGCCAGTGCCTCACGCGGCTCAGCACGATATTCTGGAGGCAGGGCTTGCATTGACTGTTCATTTACATAGGGTGGATTACAAACAATTAAATCAAATCGTAAATCCTGTTGGGCAATTGGTTCCCATAGATCGCCATGCAGTAATTCAATGCGATCGCTTAAGTGATGGCGATCAAGATTGCGAGCGGCCAGAGCGAGAGCTGGCAAAGAGAGATCGCTAGCCACAACCTGCAAGTCGGGGTAATAAAGGGCCATGAGAACCGCCAGTGAACCATTACCGGTGCATAAATCAAGCACCTTGCCATCTGCGGGTAACCAAGACTCAAGCGCTTCATGAGCGATTAGCTCGGCGATGAATGAGCGCGGAATGATGCTTTGCGGAGTGCAGTCAAACGGCACCCCCATCAACCAAGCTTCGCCCAAAAGGTAGGCGAGAGGTTGACGTGACCCAATCCGTTTTTGAGCCACCGCGAAAGCCTTTTGGCTAAGCTCTCCAGAAATCATGGAGTCTAGATGCTCAAGAGTTTCTGAAGGCGATCGCTCTAATTGTTTGCTGACAATCCACAATGCCTCGGCCTCTGCATTACTCGCACCATGTCCGTAATGAAGATCAGCCGATTCCAGAAGACTTTGAATGCGTTGACAACACGCATCAATTGTCATGCTGGGCAAATTGGTTGTTATGGGAATGGGGTCCATGGGCAATAGCTTACCCAGCAAATCCTTAGGCAATTAGTTTTTCAAGTGCGCGACGATAGATATTCTTCAGTGGCTCAATGGAGTCGAGCGCCACGCGTTCATCAATCTTGTGACTGGTTGCGTTCACAGGTCCAAACTCAATCAGTTGGGAGCAAATCTTTGCAATGAATCGACCATCGCTGGTGCCACCGGTAGTTGAGAGCTCTGTATGAACTTGGGTTTCAGCCAAAATGGCTTCGCGCATCGCACCCGCTAATTCGCCATCGCTGGTTAAGAACGGTTCGCCACCTAAGGTCCAGTCAATGCTGAACTGAAGCTTGGCGTCTCGCAAGATCGATTCAACCCCGGCTTTTAACTGCTCTGGCGTACTTTCGGTGGAGAAGCGGAAATTAAAGTCAATCACCAACTCGCCCGGAATGATATTGTTTGCACCGGTACCGGCATGAATGTTTGAGATCTGAAAACTAGTCGGCTGAAAGTATTGGTTGCCGCGATCCCACTCTTTGGCAACCAGTGCCGCAAGGGCCGGGGCAACTTCATGAATGGGATTACGACCTAAATGAGGGTAGGCAATATGCGCCTGAACCCCTTTGACTTTTAATTTCCCCGAAAGCGATCCGCGTCGCCCATTTTTGATCATGTCGCCTAAGCGCTCTACGGAGGTGGGCTCACCAATGATGCAGTAATCCAGTTTTTGACCCCGCTTTTTAAGGAGGTCGCATACGACTACGGTCCCATCATGGGCAGGCCCTTCCTCATCGCTGGTAATTAAGAAGGCAATTGATCCAGAGTGATTCGGGTGCGTCTGTACAAATTCTTCGGTTGCCACTACAAAACCGGCAAGGGAAGTTTTCATATCCGCAGCGCCACGACCGTACAGAAATTGATCGCGCTCAGTAGGGGCAAACGGGTCATTAGTCCACTGCTCGAGTGGTCCGGTTGGAACAACATCCGTATGTCCAGCAAAGGCTAATACTTTGCCTTGGGAGTTTTTACCTCGTTTGATTGCCCAAAGATTGGTCACTTGAAAGTGTTCTGGACCGCTGACGATGGTTTCGACCTCAAAGCCAATTGCTGCTAAGCGCTTTGCAATCAGCTCTTGGCATCCGCCATCCGCAGGAGTCACCGAGCGACATGCAATTAGCTCTTTAGTGAGCGTAAGGGCCGTATTCATCAATTAGTCACGCAAGAGTTCATTAATAGCCGTCTTCGCTCTGGTTTGAGCGTCAACCTTTTTCACAATCACTGCCGCATACAAGCTGTATTTACCATTGCTTGCTGGAATCGATCCTGGAACCACGACGGATCCTGCCGGAACACGACCATAATGAACCTCACCAGTTTCGCGGTCATAAATCTTGGTACTCTGGCCAATATAGACGCCCATTGAGAGAACGCTGTTTTCTTCAATCACCACTCCTTCAACCACCTCGGAGCGAGCGCCAATAAAACAGTTGTCTTCGATGATGACAGGACCCGCTTGAATGGGCTCTAGGACACCACCAATACCTACGCCGCCAGAGAGGTGAACGTTTTTACCGATTTGCGCACAGGATCCAACCGTGGCCCAGGTATCGACCATCGTACCTTCGTCCACATAGGCGCCAATATTGACATAGGAGGGCATGAGCACAACATTTTTGCCAATGAATGAGCCGCGACGAGCAAAAGCGGGTGGCACTACCCGAAACCCACCTTTGGCAAAGTCTTCGGATGAGTAATTTACAAATTTGCTGGGTACCTTGTCGTAAAACTGGGTAAAGCCACCGGCTGACATTGGCTGGTTGTCTTCAAGGCGAAACGAAAGCAATACCGCTTTTTTGACCCACTGATTGACATCCCATTGACCGACGCCTCGTTTTTCGGCAACCCGAATTGAGCCATTGTTGAGACCGTCTAAAACAGTGCTAACTGCTTGTTTAATGTCGACCGGTGCTGAGCTCGGAGATAAATTCCCACGGTTTTCCCAGGCTTGTTCAATAGTGTTTTGGAGGGCTTGCGTCATAAGGTGTAGATAACTATAGGATTGATAAGGATTTTTAGAAAAAACTGAAATATAAATACTTAATAGTCATTATATTGGGGCTTGTACGGAAGGGTTAAATGGTCCTGGGATTGTTATCATCTTGGATTAGAACGTTTAGACCATTAATCCCCTAATTTGCCTTACTAAGAAGAACATCCGTGCAACTGAAATCAATCAAATTATCTGGCTTCAAATCTTTTGTTGACCCAACCCATTTTGAGTTACCTGGCCAGTTAATTGGTGTGGTTGGTCCGAATGGTTGTGGTAAGTCGAACATTATTGATGCGGTTCGCTGGGTTCTAGGAGAGTCACGGGCGAGCGAGTTGCGCGGTGAGTCGATGCAAGACGTCATATTTAATGGCTCTGGCTTACGTAAACCATCTGGTCGGGCCAGCGTAGAACTCATTTTTGATAATGCCGATGGTCGTGCACAAGGTCAATGGTCTAGTTTTGCTGAGCTCTCAGTTAAGCGTGTCTTAACCCGCGACGGTAACTCAAGTTACTACATCAACAATCAGGTGGTACGCCGTAAAGACGTGCAAGATATTTTTCTTGGAACCGGCCTTGGACCGCGTGCATACGCGATTATTGGCCAAGGCACTATTTCTCGTATTTTGGAGTCCAAGCCCGAGGAGTTACGCGTTTTTCTAGAGGAGGCTGCTGGCGTCTCGAAATATAAGGAGCGCCGCAAAGAAACCGCTGCCCGCTTAGAAGATACTCAGGAGAATCTCGTTCGCGTTCAGGACATTTTGCGGGAGCTAGAACAGCAGTTAGCACGTTTGGAAGCACAGGCTGAGGTGGCTAGTCGTCATAACGAACTGCTGACTCAGATGAAATCGCAGCAGCAATTACTGTGGTTTGTAAAGCAAACCGAGTCAGGTAAGGAGCAAGAGAAACACGCCAACTCCATTCGTGAAACCCAGGTCAAATTAGAAGAAGAAACTGCAAAGCTGCGTCACGCAGAGTCCGAGCTAGAAACGATGCGCACGCAGCAGTATGCACTGCAGGACGTGGTATCCAAAGCACAGGGCGATTTATACGAAACCAATGCGGAAATTAGTCAAGTTGAAGCCGAGATTAAATACGTTCATGAATCCCGCCAACGCCTTCAAGAACAAGTAGCTGATTTGCAGGCCCAACTTGATCGCTGGACTACGCAAGAGAAGGAGGCTGCTCAAGCGCAGCGCCAGGCCGAGCAAGAGTTCCGGGCTGCGAGTGAGAACGAAATAAAATTGCAAGCAGAGTTTGGGGCTCTGCAAGCGCAAGCACCTTCCTATGATGAACGTTTGCAGTCGGTAACCCAAGCACTCGATGGCGCGCGCGCTGCATTGGCAAGCCTTGAGCAGCGACTTGTTAGTTTGCAAGAGCGGATTCATGCTGGTGAAGCCCAGTTTGAAGACGCCACCTCACGGTCGACTCGTTTACACGATGAGTTGACTACCATGCGTAAACCAGATGATCAAGCCTTGCAAATGGCTACGGATCGTCACATCATGGCTTTACGCAAAGCAGATGAAGCAAAAGCTAAGGCGCTTCAAAACCAAGAGCACGTGCCTGTCACCGATGCCAAGCGGCAAGCTGCATTGGATCAGATTCAAAAAGCAAATCAGGATGTGCAGCAAAGCGAGGCCAAACTCAGCGCACTGGCTGCTTTACAAGCAAGTGTTCAAGCACAAGGCAAGATTGGCCCTTGGTTAGAAAGTAAAGGCTTAAAAGAGAGTAGACGCTTATGGCAGGAGCTTAAAGTTGAAAAGGGTTGGGAGCCCGCTCTGGAGTCAGTATTACGCGAGCGCCTAGCGGCATTAACCGGTAAAAGTCTGAATGAGACTCTAAGCCTTGCTAAAGAGGCGCCACCAAGTCGCTTAGCCATTCTTTTGACCGATGATTTGGAGTCTGGGGAGATTAAGGCTCCATCGGGATTTGTGCCATTTATCTCACGTGTGCAGGCATCTGGTGTCATCGCCAATGTTTTGCAAGAGTGGTTGAGCAATATTTATATCGCTGATACCTTGGAGGATGCGTTACGGCGACGTACACAACTCACCCGTGGCGCTGCTTTGGTCACCGCACAAGGACATTTGGTGACGCGCGCTGGTGTCCAGCTGTATGCGCCTGATTCTGAGCAGGCGGGAATGTTGGCTCGTGCACAAGAGATGGCAAGCCTTGAGAAGCAACTTAAGGCGCAACAGTTAATTCAGAGCGAGTTGCAAAGCGAGCTCGAGCAAGCTAATGCGAACTATCAGGCTGCACTTGCTGCTGCCGATCAATCCCGAGTTGCCGCAGAGCAAGCCGTTCAAGAGGCGCATGCCTTTGAAGTTGAAAAAATGCAATTAGTGCAAGCTAAAGAGCAGTACAGTACTCGGGCTGCACAAATCGATTCTGAGTTATCGGAAATTAATCAACAGTTAAATAGTATTTCTGTGGCGAAGACTCAAACTGAAGAGCAGCTCCGGGATACGAACGCACAAAAATCAGACCTGGAATCTCAGCTCTCAACTGCTCAGAATGACCTGGAGCAAGCTAGTGCTGCTCGCGAGGAATTACGCCTTGCTTTGCGTCAAGCCGAAATGACTGCTCAAGAAGCCACATTTAATACTCGCTCCTTACAGCAACGCATCAATGATCTACAGCGTGATCAAAGTACTGCTAGAACCCAAATTATGGAGCTTCAGGACCGCTTTGATGCTAATCAAAACGAGCTAAAGACCTTGAGTGATGAGGCAGCGCAAAACAAATTACAAAGCTTGTTGGGCATCCGTTCTGAGCGCGAGGCTTCGTTAGCAAAGGCTAGAACCGAGCAAGAGGCGATGCAGCACCAGTTACGTCAGGCGGATGAAGCGCGTTTAATGCTTGAGCAAACCCTACAGCCGATGCGCGACCGAGTGGTTGATCTGCAGTTGCGAGAGCAAGCAGCTCGCTTGAGTTATGAGCAGTTCACAACTTTATTGAATGACGATGAGGCGGATTACCAAGCACTTGCTGAGCGCTATAGCCCAGATCTGCGTGCGAGCAGTCTGCAAGGAGAGGTCACTCGCCTTAATAATGAGATTCAATCATTGGGACCCGTCAACATGGCTGCTCTTGATGAGCTATCGAGTAGCCGTGAGCGCAAGTCATTCTTAGATGCGCAATCAGCCGATTTAAATGAGGCGATCCAGACATTGACAGATGCGATTGCAAAGATTGATGCTGAGACACGTGATCTATTGCAAGGCACATTTGATCAGGTGAACACCCATTTTGGGCGATTGTTCCCTGAGCTCTTTGGTGGTGGTAATGCGCAGCTCGTTATGACAGGCGAAGAGATCTTAGATGCAGGTGTCCAAGTGATGGCGCAGCCGCCCGGTAAGAAAAATAGCACAATTCATTTACTCTCCGGTGGGGAGAAGGCTCTGACAGCTATCGCCTTAGTCTTCTCCTTATTCTTACTAAATCCAGCACCCTTCTGTTTGCTCGATGAGGTGGATGCCCCCCTTGATGATGCGAATACGATGCGCTATTCTGAGATGGTCGCACGGATGTCAGATAAAACTCAGTTCGTCTTTATTTCACACAACAAGATCACCATGGAAATTGCCAGCCAATTAATTGGCGTAACGATGCAGGAACAAGGCGTATCGCGGATTGTTGCTGTTGATATTGCGTCGGCTGTTTCGATGGTGGAGGCGGCTTAATGCCGCTTGATCAGTTTGCATCTCAATTGGGTTTGTCAGAGCTTCAACTGGCGCTAGGAGCTTTTGGGGTTCTGTTCCTTACTTGGGTGGTGATCTATAACGTTCGCAATGCTCGAGCAAAATCCAAAGCAATCGAAGAGCGTATTGAGCCAAGCTCTAATGTCACTGATGAAGAACTAATCGAGGCACCCCCTGTTTCTGTCGATACAGTAAACCAAGGCCCGGCACCTCAAACGATTGATCCCCGGATCGATTGCGTGATCACTCTGCGTTTTAACCAAGCCATTTCTGGGTTGGAGATTTTGGAGGCTCTTAAATCGTGGAGCGATCTACCAATTGCGTGGATGGCCGATGGGCTTTATGCAACTGGCGCAAATGAGGGTGTTTGGGAGCCCCTAGAGGCAGATCATTCGTATCTTGAGATTCAGCTTGCAGTTCAACTCGCTAGTCGGCGTGGCCCCATTGGGGTCCTTGAGTTATCGGACTTTTGTTCCCGTGTTCAGGTGTTGGCAGAGTCCTTGGATGCCCAAATTGATATGCCAGCTGTAAATACTATGCTAGAGAGCGCAAAAGAACTGGATGCCCTTGCTGCGCAAAGCGATATTTTGTTGGGAATGAACATTGTGTTTGATCAGCAAACATGGTCTTGGCCCCATATTGAGTCAGCCCTTACCCAAAGAGGCTACCGCATGAGCCCTCAGGAATATGCCTTTGAATATGCAGTCGATGGTAAGCCAGTATTTCGGACGGGGACATTTGATCGGCAAGCGCCAATTGGACAAGTCACTTTCTTGCTGGAAGTGCCTGTGGTTGCACAACATTTGCGACCCTTTGAGCTGATGCTCAATGAGGCTGCGGATGTGGCACAGACCTTGCAAGGACGCTTGGTTGATGACAACGGAGTTCACTTAACTGAGAACTCGGTGTATGTGATTCGCCAACAACTTGATTCTCTTTATGCTCAGCTTGACAAAGCAGGCATCCCTGCAGGGTCCGGCACGGCACTCCGTTTATTCTCTTAGGACAAGATCTTGAGTCAAGGTAGATCCTCGGCCGCGGATCGTTATCATTATTTACAGCAAGAACTTGCTCGTCTTGAGCATGCGTATTATGTTTTAGACCAGCCCTTGGTCCCCGATGCTGAGTATGACCGTTTGTATCGCGAGTTATTGGAACTTGAGGCCCAACACCCTGACTGGGTAACCCCTGACTCCTTATCACAGCGGGTAGGAGGTGCTCCCCTTAAAGAATTTATGGAGATCAAGCACTCGGTCCCCATGCTTTCTTTAAACAATGCCTTTGAGGAGTCTGAACTCATTGGGTTTGATCGACGTTGTCGTGAGGGTCTAGGTTTAGATCGCGTGGAGTACGCATGTGAACTGAAGTTTGATGGCTTGGCAATCTCATTGCGCTACGAGAACGGTGTCTTGGTCCAGGCAGCAACCCGCGGCGATGGGGCAAGTGGCGAGGATGTAACGAGTAATATCCGAACGATTCGGGCAATCCCATTGCGTTTGCTGGGTCCAAAACTTCCAAAGGTGATCGAAGTTCGTGGCGAAGTATTTATACATCGAACGGATTTTGAGAAGATGAATAAAATGGCTGCAGCCAATGGTGAGAAGGAATTTGCCAATCCTAGAAACGCGGCTGCAGGAAGTTTGCGTCAGCTAGATTCAAAGATCACTGCAAAACGTCCTTTAAGCTTTTTTGCCTATGGCCTGGGTGCTTTAGAGCCAAGTCAATGGCTACCCTCAACCCATAGTGAGTTGCTAAATCAATATGAATCACTTGGTTTACCTGTATGCAGAGAGCGCAGGGTAGTGGATTCGCTCGAGGGCTTGATGACGTTCTACACCGAGATTGCTGCTAAGCGTCAACAGTTACCGTATGAGATTGATGGCGTGGTTTATAAGGTGAACTCCTTTGCTGAACAAGCGCAACTAGGTTATGTATCGCGCGCGCCACGCTTTGCCATTGCGCATAAATATCCTGCGCAAGAAGAAATTACCACGGTCCTAGGGATTGATGTGCAAGTGGGTAGAACTGGAGCGATTACACCTGTGGCTCGCTTAGCACCTGTTTTAGTAGGCGGTGTTACTGTAACCAACGCCACCTTGCATAATGAAGATGAGGTACGACGCAAAGATGTCCGCATTGGTGACACGGTGGTCGTTCGTCGGGCGGGTGATGTAATCCCTGAAGTGGTATCCGTCGTTTTGGATCGCAGGCCAGCCAATGCACAAGTATTTATCATGCCAACCCGCTGCCCAGTCTGTGAGTCCCATATTGAGCGCTTATCTGACGAAGCGGTTGCCCGCTGTAGCGGCGGCCTATTTTGTGCAGCACAACGCAAGCAAGCACTATTGCATTTTGCACAACGCCGCGCGATGGATATTGAAGGTTTAGGCGACAAAATTGTGGATCAATTGGTTGATCTCAATTTGGTCCGAACACCAGCAGATCTCTATCGCTTGGGATTTACCGCTTTAGTCAACATGGAGCGCATGGGAGAGAAGTCCGCTGACAATCTTCTGCAATCCATTGCTCAATCCAAGAAAACCACCTTAGCGCGATTTATTTTTGGATTGGGGATTCGTCATGTTGGCGAAAGTACTGCCAAAGATCTTGCGAAGCACTTTGGAGATATCCATGCCTTAATGGATGCACAAATGAATGAATTATTAATGGTCAATGATGTTGGACCGGTGGTCGCTGATTCAATCATGAGTTTTATGTCAGAACCCCATAACCGCGAGGTGATTGAGCAACTGCTGGTATCTGGAATTGAGTTTCAAAAAGAAGAGAGAGTAACTACTGTTGATCTAAGTGGTAAGACCTTTGTTCTGACCGGAACGCTCCCAACACTCTCTCGAGATCAAGCAAAAGAACTACTCGAGGCAGCCGGAGCTAAAGTGGCAGGCTCAGTCTCTCAAAAAACCTCATTCGTAGTTGCTGGCTCCGAAGCGGGAAGTAAGCTTGATAAGGCGAATGAGCTTGGTATACCGATCTTAGATGAGGCAGCATTACTCTCAATGCTTAATGTAGGAAAAAACTGACAACAAAATCAGTTTGGTATTTCGAGCTTTAAGTCTTATTCTTTTGGTTTCTTAATTGACCAATAAATATGAATTCAGCCCGCTTGCTTACAAAGTATTTTGCCAATAATCCCATTGAGTTATTTCGTCAAATTATTCAATTGATTTTGATCAATTCAAAGTTGATATGGAATAATAAGTTACAAATTCATGGCCACATTACTGCCAGCGGACTTGTTATTCAAAACAATAAGGTTCTTCTAATCCGACATCCTTATATCGGCAAGTATTTTCAGCCTGGAGGACATATTGATGATGGTGAGACTTATTTGGAAGCCGCAATTCGTGAAGTGCATGAGGAAACAGGTTGGATATGCATGCCATCAAAAGAATGCGGTCATGTTTTGGATATCGACGTGCATTTGATACCTGAGAATGCAAAAAAGTTTGAGGGTGCCCATTGGCACATTGATCTGTGCTACCAGTTGAATCCTATAGAGCAAACTGGTGCAAGCGAGAGCCTATCTGCCGAATGGGTTGAGATCAGTCGCGTTGAATCTCCAAGAGTTCGTAGGGCATTTAAATAAGCAATGCGCCTTGATCAGGCCGCTAACACTTCCAACAACTCAGTCTCGAGCTGAATTTGCAGCTTTGGATTCTTACTAAGATTGCTACCATCAAGCAACATGATGTCTTCCACTCGCTCACCCAAGGTATTAATACGTGCGGTATGAAGTGAGATTTGGTGCTTAACAAGCGCTTTAGCGACTGCGTATAGAAGACCGGAGCGATCTGCTGCCGAGAGGGTGAGAGCAAAGTATTGATTGCGTTCATCTGGCTGCAAATTAACCCTAGCTTGGATTGGAAAGCTTTTCGATTGTCGAGATAAACGACCCATATTGGGTTCTGGTAGCGGCGCTGATTTTTTGATGGACTCCGCAAGTTCATACTCAACTAACTGAATCAAGTCGCGATAGCTGCCACCTTCATCAACTAAATGACTGCCAGATATTTGGAAGGTATCTAAGGCATAGCCATGCTTTGTTGTATGAATCCGCGCATCCCAAATGGAAAAATGATGGCGCTCAAAATAGGCGCAGATGCGGGCGAATAAATCCAATTGATCTTTGACATAAACCGCAACTTGTAAACCCTCGCCCGCTTGTGAGAGACGGGCACGGACAATTGGTTCATTCGTATGGACGTTTGCATACAAGTGTCGTGTAAGCCACGCAATATCATTAGCCTCGTGGCGCAAGAAAAATGCCACATCTAATTTCTGCCATAAGGCTTGAGGTGCATCGTCATCAATTCCTGCTAGACGCAGTTGGGTTAACGCTTCCTCCTTATGCTGAATCAGTTCGGATGATAGATCGGGTTTGGCGCCCCCCAAGACCCGAAGAGTTGCCCGATAGAGATCCTCTAATAACTTACCTTTCCAGGCGTTCCAGACCTTAGGGCTAGTACCCCGAATATCTGCAACGGTCAGCAAGTAGAGTGCGGTTAAATGACGTTCGTCACGCATGCGTTTTGCAAAGGCAGTAATGACCGCAGGATCGGTGATATCCTGCTTTTGAGCAATTTGACTCATCGTTAGATGTTCGGCAACTAACCAAACTAATAGCTCGGTTTCATCGTTGGCTAAGCCGTGGTCTTTGGCAAAGGTACGGGCATCGCGTTTTCCGAGTTCGGAGTGATCGCCCCCGCGCCCCTTAGCAATGTCATGGAATAGGGCAGCCAAGACAATAATCCAGTTTTTATCAAAGCTTGCAATCAGGTTGCTACAGAATGGGAACTCATGGGTATGCTCAAGAATCATGAAGCGTCGTACGTTACGCAAGACCATCAAGATGTGTTGATCAACGGTGTACACATGAAATAAATCGTGCTGCATTTGGCCGACAATGCGACGGAAGGATGGCAAATAACGTCCCAGAACACTGGTCTGATTCATCAGGCGAAAGGCGGTGGTCACACCATCCGGTAATTTGAGTAATTCCATAAACACAGCACGATTTCGTGGGTCTTTGCGCCACGAGGCATTCATAAGCTGCCGTGCGTTATAGAGGGCCCGAAAGACGCTTGCTGACAAACCATTGATGGCTGGGTTTTGGGCAAACACTAAAAATGTCCGCAATATTTGTTCGGGATGTTTTTGGTAAAGCTGGGGATCAACAATATCTAATAAACCTTGGCGCTCGATAAACATTGTGTTATCGGGACCTGGGATGGGATAGGTCGTGCGTGATTCATTGGGAAATAAGATTGCTTCGATGTTTTGAAGCAGAATCATGTTGAGCTGGCTCACGGCCTTGGCCGCCCAGTAATAACGTCGCATCAGCTCTTCGCTGGCCAGCCTGCCTGATTCTTGATCAATCCCGATCTGCTTAGCCAGACTGGCTTGAAGATCAAATACTAGAACGTCTTGACGACGTTTTGCAAGCAAATGCAAATTAGCTCGAATGTTTTGCAATAACTTCTGATTGCGATTGAGTTCTTTGAGCTCGCGCTCTGTGATTAACCCTTTTTTGAATAAATCAGTAAAGCTATTGCCAAGGGATGCAGCTTTACTAACCCATAGAATGATTTGTAGATCACGCAATCCCCCTGGACTCTCTTTGCAATTTGGCTCGAGTGCATATGGTGTTTCTTGAAACTTATAGTGACGCTGCTGCTGCTCCAATAACTTCGCCTGGAAGAATGCCTTGGGATCCATCGCTTCATCAAGACTGCGCTTGAATAACTTAAATAAGCCGCGATGACCACCCAGTAAGCGCGCCTCTAAAACCGAGGTACGCACGGTAATATCTTGTTGGGCTTCTGATAAACACTCGGACAGCGTGCGAACCGCAGAGCCGATTTCTAGACCCGAGTCCCAACACAGCGCAATGAAGGATTCCAGGTTGGACTGCAGTTGCGGATCCTCACTGCGTGCATCATCAAGCAAAATTAAGATATCAATATCGGAGTGAGGAAATAATTCAGAGCGACCATAGCCACCAACGGCTAGCAAGGCAGCATCCGTACTAAGATTGCAGCGATTCCATAAATCCAGCAACTGTTGATCGGTTGCTTGGGTTAAACGCTGCATTAACTTGCCAATATTCTGGTGAACTAAAAAATCAGAACACGCTAAGCTCCGTGCATCTTTGAGTGGATGGGATTCCGAACTCATGAACGCGTTCTAAAGATGAGGAGAATCTAAGCAGCGACTACGCTGGGTCGGTAGTTTAGGCTGCCAACGCAAGCAGGAGCCTTTGGTGTATCAGCAGACCAGGTTAAGACCTCAACGCCATGGTGAGTGACTAAAACAGTGTGTTCCCATTGGGCTGAAAGACTACGATCTTTTGTTTTCACGGTCCACTGATCGGGCATGGTTCGGATCTCGCGTCGACCAGCATTAATCATTGGTTCAATCGTGAAGGTCATGCCTTCTTCTAATACTTCCCCGGTACCTGGTTTTCCATAATGAAGAATCTGAGGATCTTGATGGAATACTTTACCGATACCGTGGCCACAGTATTCGCGTACCACCGAGTAGCCAGCCTGTTCGGCATGCGACTGAATGGCAGAGCCAATATCTCCTAAACGGGCTCCTGGTTTTACCTGGGCAATTCCAAGCCACATGCATTCAAACGTGACTTGGTTCAATCGGGTAGCCAAGATTGAGATGTCGCCGACTGCAAACATTCGACTGGTATCCCCATAGTAGCCGGCTTGGGTAATGACCGTGATGTCGAGATTAACAACGTCGCCATTTTTAAGTACTTTGTCACCTGGAATGCCATGGCAAATGACATCATTGACCGAGGTGCAGATCGATGCCGGAAAAGGCGGGTAGCCTGGGGGTTGATAATTTAATGGGGCGGGGATGGTCTTTTGCACATCACGCATGTAGGCGTGACAAAGACGATCCAATTCCCCGGTACTCACGCCGGGTTTGACAAAGGGGCCAATGTAATCGAGAACCTCGCTCGCAAGGCGGCCAGCCTCTCGCATCCCATTTAGATCTTTTTCATCAGTAAATACGCTGTGCATAGCGCATATTATGGCCGAATCTGGTTGATTTTGAGTAATTGCCGAATCACTAGTGGATTGATATTTAAGGTATAATTTTGGAATCGGTCTCATGGTGAGACTGAAATCCCAGATCAAGCCATCCAGGGTGGCGCTTTTGAGCGCAGTCAGGACTTGATCTTAGAACCAACCCTTAGGAGATTGTAATGTCAGTGACAATGCGTGAAATGCTGGAAGCTGGGTGCCATTTTGGCCACCAAACGCGCTTCTGGTCCCCCAAGATGGCCCCTTACATTTTTGGTCATCGCAACAAAATTCATATCATTAATTTAGAGAAGACCTTGCCCATGTTTCAGGATGCCCTGAAATTTGTGCGTCAGGTAGCTGCCAACCGCGGCACAATTCTCTTTGTTGGTACTAAGCGCCAGTCTCGCGAAATTATTGCCCAAGAGGCAACTCGTGCAGGTATGCCTTATGTTGATAGCCGTTGGCTTGGAGGCACCCTGACCAATTTCAAAACGGTAAAGGGTTCGATCAAGCGCTTAAAAGATATGGCCGCTGCAAAAGAGGCGGGCGATTGGGAGAAGCTCTCGAAAAAAGATGCCCTCACCAATGAGCGTGAGTTTGATAAGTTACAAAAATCACTTGGTGGTATTCAAGACCTCAACGGTGTACCGGATGCTATTTTTGTTGTGGATGTGGGCTATCACAAAATTGCAATTACCGAAGCCAACAAATTGGGTATTCCTGTGATTGCCGTAGTGGATACCAATCACTCACCAGAGGGCGTTGATTACATTATTCCGGGTAACGATGACTCGAGTAAAGCAGTCATTCTTTATGTTCGCGGTATTGCAGATGCCATCCTAGAAGGTAAAGCAAATGCGGTACAGCAAGTCCTCGAGTCTGTTAAAGAGGGCGAAGAAGAGTTTGTTGAAGAAGGGAAGGAAGACTGATGCCCGCGATTACCGCAGCAATGGTTGGCGAACTCCGCGCCAAAACCGACGCTCCCATGATGGAGTGCAAAAAAGCATTAACGGAAGCCGATGGTGATTTAGCTAAAGCCGAAGAGATCCTGCGTGTGAAGTTGGGAAGCAAGGCTAGTAAAGCTGCATCACGGATTGCAGCAGAGGGTGTAATTGTTTCCCATATTGATGGAGCAACCGGGGCTTTATTGGAAGTGAACTGCGAGACTGATTTTGTATCCAAAAACGATGACTTCTTGGCATTTAGTAATGGCTGCGCCAAGCTGGTTGCCGAGAAAAATCCCGCAGATGTCGCCGCTTTGGCCGCTTTAGAACTTAATGGTAAGCCTGTCGAGGCTGTGCGCACCGAATTGATCGGAAAGATCGGTGAGAACATGAACCCCCGCCGCTTCAAACGTTTTGCTGGTGGTGGCCAATTGGTTTCTTATCTTCATGGCAACCGAATCGGTGTGATGGTGGAGTATGAGGGTGATGCAACAGCAGCGAAAGATGTCGCCATGCACATTGCCGCAATGAAGCCTGTTTCTCTATCGACTGCTGACGTTCCCGCAGAAAATATTGCAACCGAGCGTAAGATTGCTGAGCAAAAGGCTTTGGAGTCTGGCAAGCCAGCTGATATCGCTGCCAAAATGGTTGAGGGTTCGGTTCAAAAGTATTTAAAGGAAGTCTCTTTATTGAACCAAGCTTTTGTAAAGAACGACAAGCAAACCGTTGAGCAAATGCTAAAAGCAGCCAATACGACGATTAAATCCTTCACCCTTTATGTTGTCGGCGAAGGAATTGAAAAGCGTCAAGATGACTTTGCTGCAGAAGTAGCTGCTCAGGTTGCTGCTGCAAAGGCAACTGCCTAAGGTATATGCCGGGATATCAACGCGTTCTACTGAAGTTATCGGGCGAGGCCCTAATGGGTGATGATGCCTATGGAATCAATCCGAAAACGATTGATTCCATGGTCACCGAAATCGCTGAGGTGGTTCAATTGGGCGTTGAAATCGCCATCGTGATTGGTGGCGGCAATATCTTTCGTGGTGTAGCCGGTGGCGCAGCCGGGATGGATCGGGCCACCGCTGATTACATGGGGATGTTAGCTACCATGATGAACTCATTGGCATTACAAGATGCGCTAAGACAAAAAGGCGTTGAGGCAAGAGTGCAGTCTGCTTTGCGAATGGATCAAGTGGTCGAGCCTTATATTCGGCCGCGAGCCATTCGAGCCATGAAAGAGGGCAAGGTTGTGATCTTTGCTGCTGGTACCGGTAACCCATTCTTTACAACTGATACTGCAGCCGCATTGCGTGCCGCGGAAATGGGTGTCGAGGTGATGCTCAAAGCAACTAAGGTGGATGGCATCTACAGCAGCGATCCTAATAAAGATCCAAGTGCAACGTTGTATTCCACTATTACTTTTGATGAGTGCCTCATCAAAAATCTTCAGGTGATGGATGCAACTGCATTTGCTTTATGCCGCGATCGAAAATTACCTATCCGCGTGTTTTCGATCTTAAAACCAGGTGCATTATTAAGTGTTGTGCGGGGCGAGCCAGAAGGTACCCTAGTTCACGTTTAAAAGGAGAGTGGCATGTCGGCTGGACAAATAAAGACCAATGCAGATCAAAAAATGCAAAAGTCAATTGAGGCATTTAAAGCTAATCTCGCAAAAATCAGAACGGGTCGTGCCAACCCTGGTATTTTGGAGCACCTAATGGTGGATTATTACGGTAATCCCACGCCAATCTCGCAAGTGGCTAATCTAGGGCTAGCCGATGCGCGCACCATTAATGTGACCCCATGGGAAAAAAATATGGTCGCGGTAGTTGAGAAAGCGATTCGCGAATCAGACCTCGGTCTAAATCCTGCAACTCAGGGTACGGTGATTCGAGTGCCAATGCCCCCCTTAACTGAGGAGCGTCGCAAAGAGCTGACCAAAGTCGTGAAAGCAGAAGGCGAAGAGACTAAAGTAGCAATTCGGAATTTGCGACGTGATGCCAATGAGCATTTAAAGCGCTTAACCAAAGACAAAGAAATCTCTGAGGATGATGAGCGTCGTGCTCAGGATGAGATCCAGAAACTGACCGATAAATTTGTGGCGGATGTGGATAAATTGGTCATTGAGAAGGAAAAGGAAATCATGACGGTTTAACCGTCATGATTTGGTCACATGACCCAAGCAGCTACCAGCTCTACGCTTGCAGTTCCTGCCGTTGGTAGTGTTCCCAGGCATGTAGCCATCATCATGGATGGCAATGGTCGTTGGGCAACTAAACGATTTATGCCGCGCGTAGCTGGGCATTCAGAAGGGCTTGAGGCGGTACGTAAGGTGGTTGAGGAGTGCGTCAAGCAAAACGTTGAATATCTGACCTTATTTGCCTTCAGTTCAGAGAACTGGCGTAGACCTCCTGAGGAAGTGGGATTTTTAACAAAACTCTTTCTGAAATCCCTTCGTAAAGAGGTTGCTCGCCTTGCTGAAAATAATATTCGTCTGAAGATGATTGGTGACCTTAGTCGCTTTGGAAGTGCGATTACCGAAATGGTCGAGTTCTCGGAAGAAAAAACGAAAGATTGCAATCGCCTAACCCTGACGATTGCCGCTAATTACGGTGGGCGCTGGGATATCTTGCAAGCGATGCAAAAAGCACTCGCGCAAAACCCACATCTTGATCCAGATGGCATTTCTGAGGAGTGGTTGGCCCCCCATCTTTCGATGGCCTATGCACCCGAGCCTGATTTATTTATTCGTACGGGTGGTGAGCAGCGGGTTAGTAATTTCCTCTTGTGGCAATTGGCATATACCGAACTGTATTTCACAGATATTCTTTGGCCAGACTTTGATGCCGCTGAATTACAAAAAGCATTTCTTTGGTATGCCCAGCGGGAGCGTCGCTTTGGTCGCACCAGTGCCCAGCTGGCGGAAGGGTCCAACCCCATTTCCCTCTCCGATGCCGTCTAATTGGCATGCTTAAAACTCGGATCGTAACTGCCGTCATCATGCTGGCCATTTTGTTGCCAGTATTGTTTTTGCTACCCCCAATCTATCTCTCCGGATTATTTTTATTAATCCTAGTGGCAGCGGCTTGGGAGTGGAGTCGCTTGATTGCTCCCAATGCATCGTATGCAGCCTATTTTTATGCACTGGCGTGCGCCATGGTTGTTCTTTTCCTGTGGCTCTTTGCAATCCCTGCGGTAGAAATCGCATTACTGAGTATCGCGCTTGCGTTTTGGATCATTGGCATGCCAATGATCTTGTCCCAAGGGATTCATCTTTCGCTGTCACGGTGGCGATTTATTTTTAGCGTTCTTGGGTTCATTATTTTGCCGAGCGCATGGCTATCTTTGGATTTGCTTCGTGAAATCGGCTTGGGGTGGTTATTAAGCGCATTGATATTAGTTTGGCTCGCTGATATTGGCGCCTATTTTGTTGGCAAGTCCTTTGGTCGACGAAAGCTTGCAAGCCAAATTAGTCCAGGTAAGTCTGTGGAAGGGGCTCTCGGTGGCTTAGCCCTATGCTTAGGTTACGCCATCGGCTGCGCACACTATTTACCGGTGAACGATACCCTGTTTGGGTCGTTTCAGTCGAAATGGGGCTGGGGCTGGATGCTTCTCATGACTGCAGTTTTGGTGGCTTACAGCATTATGGGAGATCTATTTGAGTCGCAACTCAAGCGGATCGCAAAAGTAAAGGACAGCAGCCATTTATTACCAGGGCATGGTGGATTTTTGGATCGTGTCGATGCTTTACTGCCGGTCATGCCAATTGCTGCATTATTCTCGATAATAGTGAGAAGCTAAAAAAAGACTTTGCTTATGCACGACCCTATCGCCCGTAATCTCTGTATTTTAGGATCTACCGGATCAATCGGGATGAATACGCTTGATGTGGTTCGGGCTCATCGTGATCAATTTAGGGTAAGCGCACTCACTGCTGGTCGGCAAATTGAACGTTTGGCAGAGCAGTGCTTGGAGTTCAGACCCAAGATCGCAGTGGTTCACTCGGCCCCTGATGCCAACACCCTAAAAGAATTACTCGAAGGTAAAGGACTAACGATTGCTGTGCATCATGGTGAGGCGGGTCTCATTGCCGCAGTCTCAGAGAGCGACTGCGATACCGTGATGGCGGCTATTGTTGGTGCTGCGGGTCTTTTGCCCACCTTACGCGCGGCTGAGCTCGGTAAGCGGGTACTGCTTGCGAATAAAGAATCTCTAGTGATGGCCGGAGATATTTTTATGAATGCCGCAATCCGAGGCGGCGCAGAGTTGTTGCCAATCGATAGTGAACACAATGCAATTTTTCAGTGCTTGCCGCCGCACTTTACCAGTCCAAAAAATACTTCGAGCACGAAAGAACGTTTGGGGGTTGAGGAAATTTGGTTAACGGCTTCTGGTGGACCCTTTCGGAATACCCCAATTGATCAGTTGGCTAATATCACGCCAGATCAGGCATGCGCTCATCCAAATTGGGTAATGGGTCGCAAAATTTCAGTTGATTCTGCAACCATGATGAACAAAGGCCTTGAGGTAATCGAGGCGCATTGGTTATTTGGATTGCCCCTCGAGCAAATTAAGGTGCTCATTCATCCGGAGAGTGTGGTGCATTCGATGGTGCGCTATCGAGATGGCTCGGTCATGGCTCAGCTCGGACAGCCAGATATGCGCACACCCATTGCATTTGGCTTGGCTTGGCCTAATCGCATTGATGCTGGTGTTGCGCCTCTCAATTTGACTCAGTTATCCGGTTTGCACTTTACCGAACCTGATCTTTTGCGTTTTCCATGCTTAGGTCTTGCCTTTGCTGCTGCAAGGCAAGGGGGGGCAAGCCCCACGGTTCTAAATGCCGCGAATGAGATTGCCGTCGCTGCATTTTTAGAAGGCCGCTTGCCATACCTAAAAATTGCGCAGGCTGTTGAGTTCGCGCTTAATCAGTTTCCCGGCCAAAAGGCAGGATCCTTGGATGAGGTTCTAACGGTTGATCGAGAGGCTCGCCTCAAAACCAGCGATTGGATTGCACGCCAATAAACATGGAAGCGATTTCAACACTTCTTTATTTCTTAATCACCATTGGGATCTTGGTGAGTTTTCATGAATTTGGTCATTACAGCGCCGCTCGGATGTGCGGGGTGAAGGTGCTGCGGTTTGCAGTTGGCTTTGGCAAGCCACTTCTAACTCTGAAATCAAAATCTGGAACCGAATGGGTCATTGCCGCGATTCCTTTGGGCGGCTATGTGAAGCTTTTGGATGGACGTGATTCGGAGCAGCAGATATCAGCTGAAGAGCAAGCCGTAGCCTTTGATAACCAGCCCTTATGGCAGCGTTCCTTCATTGTGGCTGCCGGTCCGCTAGCGAACTTCTTATTGGCAATCATTCTGCTGGCGTTCATCTATATCAATGGCGTACCCCAATTACCTGCACAAATACAGGCGCCTGCTGAGCAAACCATGGCAGCCCAGTTGGATATGGAAAAGGGTGATGAGATTTTGGCTTGGAAGACTGCAGGCGATGACGAATTTATACCAATTGTGAGCTGGAATGATTTACGCTGGCGTTTATTGGATGCAATCACTGCGGAGCGTGGCTTCTCATTGGAGCTGGAGGCGGAGTCTGGTAAGCGCCACATCGTGGAATTTAAGGCAGATGCTCTGCCTCGTCTGTCACCGGGAACAGACCCCTTTGCTCGTTTGGGCATTCTACCCATTCCAGGTAAAGATTCCGAGGGAGAATCTACATGGTTTGAGCTCCAGCTCGGCCCAATCGATTCCCTGATTTATGCCAGTGAACGGGTTTGGTTGATTACCAAAGTCTCGACCCGAATGATGATTGGCTTAATTACCGGGGAGACCTCCTTAAAACAGCTAAGTGGTCCGATTAGTATTGCCGATATGGCGGGCAAATCGGCCCAGTTTGGCTGGCAATCCTTCGTTTCTTTTCTAGCACTTCTCAGTATTAGTATTGGATTGCTAAACCTCATCCCTTTACCAATGCTGGACGGTGGTCAGCTCCTGTATGATGCATGGGAGTTGGTCTCTGGAAAGCGCTTATCCACTCAGTTGCAAGCGGTTTTCCAGCGTTTTGGCTTTATATTAATTATTGCGCTCACACTATTTGCTGTATTTAACGATCTACAACGCTTATTTCTGTCTTCATGATCCGTTTTTCGTCATTTCCTAACCGCCTGATGCAATATTTAGCCTCGTGCTTTTGCATCATTTTGTTGGCCAATGCAGGATTGACTCAGTCAGCATTGGCTGCGGACTCATTTATCGTCAAAGACATTCGGATTGAGGGTTTACAGCGGGTTGAGCCTGGTACGGTATTTAGTTATCTCCCTGTTCAGGTGGGTGAGCGTTTTACCCCTGAAAAGGCTGCTGATTCAATTAAAGCCTTGTATGCCACTGGATTTTTTCGGGATGTTCAGATTCAGGCGCAAGGTGATGTCTTAATTGTGATTGTGGACGAGCGCCCCACGATTTCTCGTATTGAGTTCACGGGTATGAAGGAGTTTGACCCTGAAGTGGTCCGCAAATCATTGCGAAGCGTCGGGGTAGCTGACGCACGTTTTTATGACAAAGCCTTAATTGATAAAGCAGAGCAGGAGCTCAAGCGTCAATATGTGAGTAAGGGATTGTTTGCTGCTGAGGTGGTTACAACGGTTACACCAGGAGCTCGCAATCAAGTGGCGATCTTCTTCAATATTGATGAAGGACCAGTGGCCAAGATTAAAGAGATTAATTTCATCGGCAATAAGGTATTTAGTGAGAGTACTTTGCGCAGTCAGATGCAGCTTCAAACCGGTGGTTGGTTATCGTGGTACTCCAAAGATAATTTGTACTCAAAGCAAAAGCTAACCGCTGACCTCGAGACCATTCGTTCGTATTACCTCAATCGGGGCTATCTCGAGTTTGTGATTGAATCCACCCAGGTTTCTATTACCCCCGATAAGCGCGATATCTATCTAACCATCAGTATTCGTGAAGGCAATAAATTTACAGTCAAGAACATTAGTCTTGCTGGGGAATTGCTAGGCAAGGAAAAAGAGTTCCAGTCTCTATTGAAGATCAAAGCTGGCGATACTTTCTCCTCTGCAAAACTAGCGGAAAGTACCAAGGCCATTGCTGAGAAGTTAGGTTCGTATGGCTATGCCTTTGCGGTGATTAATCCGCAGCCCGATATCCGACGTGATTTAAACGAGGTGGATATTACGCTGGTCATTGATGCCGGTCGGCGCGTGTATGTGCGCAAAGTCGAAATCACAGGGAACTCAAAGACACGGGATCTGGTAATTCGGCGAGAAATGCGACAGTTTGAGAGTGCCTGGTTTGATAGTGAAAAGATCCGAATTTCGAAGGAGCGGATTGGTCGAACCGGCTATGTAAAGGATAGTGAAATCACCACTTCCGATGTTCCCGGCTCCCCCGATCAAGTCGATGTGAACGTGAAGGTTGAGGAAAAGCCAACGGGTGCGATTTCGATTGGTGCTGGATTTTCTTCTACTGAAAAATTGATCCTGACCGCTGGTATTAACCAAGAGAATGCATTTGGAACTGGAACCAGTATTGGTCTTAATTTCTCGCTCGGTAAAATTAATCAATCCTTGGCACTATCACAATTTGACCCTTATTTTACTGAGGATGGTATTAGTCGTTACACCGACTTTTTCTATCGCTCCAATAAGCCGCTGTATTACGTGGGTGATCCTGACTATCAGATTAAGTCTTTTGGTACTAACTTAAAGTTTGGGGTGCCTTACACTGAGGTTGATCGGGTGTTCTATGGAACGGCGCTCGAGTTTTTTGATATTTACGTCACTCAAAATACCCCGCAACCCTACCAAACCTATGTACAGGATTGGGGTCAAACCATCCCCAGTCGTTTGCAAACCTACAATATTCCAGTGAATGTGGGCTGGGCGCGTGATGGTCGTGATAGCGCACTCATTCCATCAAAAGGTTCTTTGCAACGCTTGTCTGCAGAGGTTGGAACACCATTGGGCAATCTTCTGTACTATCAGTTAAATGCCCAATATCAGCAATATCACTCATTTTCTAAAGGTAATATCTTGTCTTTTAATGGCGAGGTTGGGTATGGAGAAGCCTACGGTAATAAGCCATACCCCATTACCAAGAACTATTTCGTTGGCGGTATTGGATCAGTTAGGGGTTATGCCCCGGGTTCCTTAGGTCCAACTTATTTCAACACCACAACCGGCACCTTCTTGCCTACTGGCGGTCAATCGAAGATCGTCACCAATGTGGAGTACACCTTCCCAGTCCCGGGTTCGGGGGCAGACAAAACCTTGCGCCTCTTTACCTTTGCGGACGGCGGTAATGCCTTTCAGGATATCAATTTAGTCCTGAAATACTCTTACGGTGTTGGCTTGTCTTGGATTTCCCCATTGGGACCATTAAAATTTAGCTACGGCATACCGGTAAATGCACAGCCTACTGATAGAATCCAAAGATTGCAGTTCCAAGTGGGTACAGCGTTTTAATTGTAAGGAAAATGATGATGATTCAGGGATTAATGACCAAAGGGTCTAAATTAGCTATAACTGCATTCTTAACGGGTATTTGTTCTGTTGCTTTTGCCCAAGAGACTGCTCCTCGCATTGCGTTTGTGAATGCCGAAAAGATTTTTGTTGAGTCCAATATGGCAAAAGCAGCCCAATCACGTTTGCAAAATGAGTTTGCGAAACGTCAGAATGAAATTCGGGATGGTGCTCAGAAAATTAAAGCCGCTGCTGAGAAATTAGATAAAGAGGCTGCCGTGATGCCTGAGGCTGAAAGAATTCGCAAGCAGAGGGAGTTGGCCGACTTTGACCGTGAGTTGCAACGCAAGAATCGCGAGTTAAACGATGATGCCAATCAACGTAATGCGGAAGAGCGAGCAAAAATTGCTGAAAAGGCTAATCTTGCCATTCGGCAGGTGGCTGAACAGCGTAAGATCGACGTGATTTTTCAAGAACCCCCAGCGTACCTCAATCCAAGACTTGATGTGACCGATGAGGTTATCAGGGTATTAAATAATCTGAAGTAATTCACATGCCAACTGCCATCGAGCTAGCCGAACAATTTCAAGTTAGCTTGGTGGGGGATGGTTCCCGATTATTGCGTGGGCTTGCTCCGCTTGAGCGAGCCCAATCTGACGAGCTCTCTTTTTTATCGAACCCTCTCTATCGCCAACAGGCACTTGATAGTAGTGCGGGTGCATTAATCGTCAGTGAAGCAGACCTAAAGTTCCTGCAAGGGCGCGCTCAGACTACAAAGACAAGTTATCTGGTATCAAAAAATCCTTATGCCAGCTTCGCTAAGATGGCGCAGTGGTTTGCAAAGCAAAGTGCTCCAATCCACCCCCCAGGAACTAGTCCGATGGCGGTCGTGGATAAAACGGCCGTGATACCTGCCTCATGCCATATTGGACCCTTTGTGCAAATTGGCCCCGGTGTTCGTTTAGGAGAGCGTGTGGTTCTTCTGGGTCAAATTAGTATTGGTGAGGGCACTACATTAGGTGATGATTGCCTCATTTACCCCAACGTCACGATTTATCACGATTGCACAATTGGCGATCGTTGCATTATTCATAGCGGTGCCGTGATAGGGGCTGATGGTTTTGGCTTTGCCCCTGACTTTTCATCACATGGTGGTCAATGGCTCAAAATCCCACAAACGGGTGGGGTAAAGATTGGTCAGGATGTTGAAGTGGGGGCCTGCACGACGATTGATCGTGGTGCAATGGCGAACACCACGATTGGGGATGGCTGTAAGATCGACAATCAAGTCCAAATTGCGCACAACGTAGTAATTGGTGTTCATACCGTGATTGCTGGTTGTGCCGCCATTGCTGGCAGCACCACCATTGGTAATTATTGTGTGATCGGTGGCAATGCGAACTTTGCCGGTCATCTTCAGATTGCAGACCGCACCACCGTATCGGGCGGCACCCCCGTGATTCGTTCTATAACGGAGCCCGGTACACACATTACCGGTGTTTTTCCTTCCATGCCCCATTCCGCCTGGGAGCGAAATGCAGCGATTTTGCGCGGACTGGATAAAATACGGGAGCGGATTCGAAGCCTTGAAGGCAAAGCATCCGATTCGGTTAGTAAACCCGATTAGTAACTTTTATGGACATGCTATGAGTCAAGCAGTGATTGATATTCACAAGATTCTGAAACTACTCCCCCATCGATATCCATTTTTGTTGGTCGATCGGGTCATTGAGTTAGATCCCGGAAAAACCATCAAGGCATTGAAAAATGTCACGATGAATGAGCCATTCTTTCAGGGTCATTTTCCAGACTTTCCGGTGATGCCAGGTGTTCTCATTATTGAAGCACTGGCTCAAACCGCGGCACTCTTAACATTTTCCGAAGAGCATGACCCAGAGGATGTGTATTACTTTGCAGGAATCGATGGCGCGCGTTTTAAACGGATCGTATTACCTGGTGATCAGCTCATCATGCACGCTACATTTGAGCGCGGTAAGGCTGGTATTTATAAGTTTCAGGTTAAAGCGACCGTCCAAGATGAATTAGCAGCTGAGGCATCCATTACCTGTGCGGTTCGAAAGAAGAGTGTGTAATGGCCACAATCCATGCAAGTGCCATCGTTGATTCCAAGGCGCAATTAGCCGATAACGTCGTTATTGGACCTTATGCTGTGATTGGGCCTCATGTCACCATGGGTTCAGGTTGCACGGTTGGTTCGCATTCCGTGATTGAAGGGCATACAAGTCTTGGACAAGATAATCGGATTGGTCACTTTGCAGCCATCGGCGGCGAACCGCAGGACATGAAATACCGTGGTGAGCCAACCCAATTGATCATTGGTGACCGCAATACGATTCGGGAGTTCACGACCATTCATACGGGTACTGCGCAAGATCAGGGCATCACCCGAATTGGCAATGACAATTGGATCATGGCTTATGTACATATTGCGCATGATTGCCAAATTGGTAATCACACCATCTTCTCAAGTAACGCCCAAATTGCCGGGCATGTTGAAGTAGGAGATTGGGCGATTCTGGGTGGAATGTCGGGTGTTCATCAGTTTGTTCGTATTGGGGCGCATGCGATGTTAGGTGGGGCCTCGGCACTTGTACAAGATATCCCCCCATTTGTGATGGCGGCGGGCGATAAAGCTGGACCCCATGGAATCAATGTCGAGGGCTTAAAGCGCCGCGGCTATTTACCGGAGGCGATTATGGAGCTCCGTAATGCCTATAAGGTTTTATACAAAGATGGGCTGAGTTTTGAAGAGGCAAAAGTTGCGATCGACGCCATGGCAAAGCAGCAAGCGGATGTCAAAACCCAAGAAGCCTTGCTTCAGTTTCATCAATTCTTAGCCGCCTCTAGTCGCGGCATTATCCGGTAACTGATTTTGCCGAGTCTGGCTTGTGTTGCAGGAGAGCCGTCTGGGGATTTAATCGCAGCCCCTGCGCTTTCAGCCCTAAAGCAAATACCGTACACTCGCGATCTTAGGATGTTTGGGATTGGCGGGCCTGCTATGCAAGCAGAAGGTTTTATCTCCCGTTGGCCGATGGAGACCTTAAGTGTGCGTGGATACGTTGAAGCGCTTGCGCAACTGCCTGCTATTTTGCGATTACGCTCCGAGTTGCTGCACTATCTTTTAAAGGTCGAGCGGCCTGATATCTTTCTAGGCATTGATGCACCTGACTTTAATCTGGGGGTCGAGACCCGCTTAAAGCAGCATGGAGTCCCAACGCTTCATTTAGTTTCCCCATCCATTTGGGCTTGGCGAGGTGGCCGCATTCATAAAATTGCTCGCGCGGTCGATCGGGTTCTGTGCCTGTTTCCATTTGAGCCAGAGATTTATGAGAAGGCTGGAATTGCTGCAAGCTATGTTGGCCACCCCTTAGCCAGCGAGATCCCAGAAATTGTGGATCAAGCTGCAGCAAAGAACGATTTAGGTATTGATGGCATCACCATTGCGGTGTTACCAGGCAGTCGTCAGTCGGAGATTGAGTTAATCGGCCCACTATTTTTTGAGACCATTGCCATTCTTGCAAAGCAATTGGAGGGCCAGAAGGTTCATTTTGTTCTTCCTATTGCCGCACCTCATTTACGACCTGCCATTGAGCGTTTACAGCAGCAACTCCTAGCCAGTCATCCCGATGTCCAATTGATCCTATTGGACGGAGATGCTAACCTGGCATTAGCCGCTGCCGATGTGGTCTTGATCGCCAGCGGGACCGCAACCCTACAAGCGGCGCTTTGGAAAAAACCCATGGTGATTTCATATAAGGTGCCTTGGCTAACTGCCCAGATTATGAAACGACAAGGGTACTTGCCATACGTGGGTTTGCCTAATATTCTGTGTGGCGAGTTTGTGGTGCCCGAGCTTTTACAAGATGCAGCCAAGCCTGAGGCCTTGGCTCGTGAAGTGATGCATTGGCTGAGCCACCCCGCAGCCGTTCAAAAACTTCAAAAGCGTTTTGAAGAGCTGCATCGGATACTGAAAAGGCCAACAGGGCTTTTGGTAGCTCAAGCGGTTGAACAAACCCTGCGTGAGAGAGCATAGTTCACCATGAGTATTTGGATTTGCGGAGTTGATGAAGCGGGGCGCGGTCCATTGGTTGGTGCAGTTGTCGCTGGAGCGGTCGTACTGGATCCCCGGCAACCCATTATTGGACTTAAAGACTCAAAAAAGTTAAGCCCTGCCAAGCGTGAAGTGCTTTATGCTGAAATTGTGTCAAGGGCAAGGGCTTGGGGTATTGGCGAAGCATCCCCCCAAGAGATTGATGAGCTCAATATCTTGCAAGCGACCATGTTAGCCATGCAACGAGCGATACAGTCCCTAGTTGATCGAATGGGTGAGTGGCCAAGCGAAGCGCTCATCGATGGTAATCGTTGCCCATCCCTACCTATACCAGCGCGTGCAATTATTCAGGGAGACGCAAAAGAGCCGGCCATTTCAGCTGCATCGATCTTGGCTAAAGTGCATCGCGATCAACAGATGCAAATCCTGCATGAACAATTTCCTCAATATGGCTTTAATCAGCATATGGGCTATCCCACCGAGGCCCATATTGCAGCCCTTAAACACTATGGCCCATGCGCGGATCATCGACGCTCCTTTGGGCCAGTACGGGAGCTCATCAATGCATAACTCCAAGGGTGTTATTTCTTCTAAAGAAAATCATTTACTCAAGCGCATTCGTCAGCTTCAGCAAGCGGGTAGCAAGGGGCAGAGGGCTCGCCAGGAGTTTCAGCTTGCGGTCATGGAAGGCATCCATTTACTCCAAGTCTGGCAAGGCGACCCGCGTTTACAGAGCATCCTGACTACTCCATCAGCACTCGCAAATACAGAGATTGCAGCGATTATTGATGCTCATTGTGAGCAATGCCCAGAAGTTGAGATCCAGCTGCTTGATGAGTCTTTATGGTCCTCTATCAGCGAGCTAGAGCATGCTCCGCAAATCATGGGCTTAGTTCGCCTTGAATCTCCAAAGTCTACTGCAAAGAATCTGCTCGGTGATACTGTAATTCTGGATGCTATTCAGGATGCTGGGAATGTCGGAACGATTTTGCGTACCGCTTTAGCTTGTAATTTCAATCAAATTGTGTGTACGGTTGGAACCGCCCATATTTGGTCGCCGAAGGTGCTTCGTGCGGCCATGGGAGCACATCGTTACCTGACTTTTTATGAGGCACAAAGCATCGATGATGTGACCAGTAATATTGAGGCACCCTTATTGGCAACGACCATGACTGCCGAGCGCTCACTGTACTCTATTGAAGCGCGTCTACAAAAGCCGGTTGCTTGGGTATTTGGTAATGAGGGACAAGGGGTCTCCCCAGAGCTCTTGGGACAAGCCACTCCAATTCGGGTTCCCCAAAATCCACAGCTGGAGTCTTTAAATGTGGCGAGCACCGCCGCCATTTGTTTGTATGAAACCCTGCGGGCCCGAGGGCAATTTAATTCCTGAGCCTTGCTAGCCAAGGATGGTTTTATCAGAACGAATGGCCTGAAGGATGGTGGTTGCAATCTCTTCAATTGATTTGCTAGTGGTCGAGACCCATGGAATGGACTCGCGTCGCATCATGGCAGTGGCTTCATTAATCTCATATCGACAGTTTTCTAGCTTGGCATAGTTACTTCCCGGCCGGCGTTCATTCCGGATCTCAGAGAGGCGTTCGGGGTCGATCGTTAAACCAAAAATCTTTTGTTTATGAGAGAGAAGATCTTTGGGCAGCTGGCCGCGCTCAAAATCTTCGGGGATTAAGGGGTAGTTGGCTGCCTTTAATCCATACTGCATCGCCAAATAAAGGCTAGTTGGTGTTTTACCAACCCGAGATACGCCCACCAGAATTACATTCGCATCGACCAGATTTTGATTGGACTGGCCATCGTCATGGGCTAAGGAATAGTTAATCGCTTCAATCCGGTTTTTATAAGCATCCGTATCAGCATTGTGATGCAGGCGATTGATTGCATGGGTTGAGCGCATTCCTAGCGTTTGTTCAAGGGGTGCCACAAAGGTTTGGAACATATCAAGCACTAAAGCTTTGGCTTGCCCAACGATCTGGTTTACCTCTGGATTGACAAGGGTGGTAAAAACAATCGCTTGGCCATACTTGGGATCGGTGCCATTAATTTGAGATACCGCGTCATGCGCTTTATCGATGGTATCCACAAAAGGAATACGAACCTGTCGAAAGCTAGCCTCGAACTGAGCTAGGATCGATTGACTAAAGTTTTCAGCGGTAATACCCGTTCCATCAGAGACGATGTAAACAATGCGAGGTAGGGTATTGGCCGGAAGAGTCATGGTGGTTATTGCGATAAAGATTGATTAAAAAATAGGCAAATTAAGGTCCAGTAATACAATACTGATCATTCAAGTATGCCCGATTTTAGGAGCAACGCTTTAGCCAGTTTTTTAACTTTACGAGAGTCTTTATGTCTATGCAAAATAAGCAAAACGCCTATGTTTTGCCTTTTGAGGAGCTGCGTGTCGGCGATGTTGAGTCGGTAGGCGGTAAAAATTCCTCACTGGGTGAAATGATTTCACAATTGGCATCTGCAGGGGTCCGTGTGCCAACCGGTTTTGCCACCACATCCATCGCATTTCGGGATTTTTTAAAACACAATCAACTGGATCAAAAGATTTCGGAGCGGCTTGCTAAGCTCAATGTTGATGACGTTCGTGCTTTGGCAGAAGCGGGTGCGCAGATTCGTTCGTGGATCGAAGGAGCTGCTTTTCAACCTCAGTTAGAGGCCGAAATACGAGCAGCTTTTCAAAAACTCGATGCATCCGGCAAAGGATCGTTTGCGGTCCGCTCTTCGGCAACGGCTGAGGACCTACCTGACGCTTCATTTGCAGGTCAGCAAGAAACCTTTTTGAACGTATCGGGTATTGATGATGTATTAAAAAAGATCCGTGAGGTGTTTGCATCCCTGTATAACGATCGTGCGATTTCCTACCGTGTCCACAAAGGATTTGCCCATGCAGATGTGGCTCTTTCTGCGGGTGTGCAGCGTATGGTGCGCTCAGACCTTGGAGCGGCAGGCGTGATGTTCACTCTCGATACAGAGTCTGGCTTTCCAGGAGTGGTTTTTATTACCTCAAGCTATGGCTTGGGCGAGACCGTCGTGCAGGGTGCAGTTAATCCCGATGAGTTTTATGTTTTCAAAGAGACTCTTGCAAAAGGTAAAAAAGCGATTATCCGGAAGTCGTTAGGATCGAAATTAATTCAGATGCAATTTGCTCCCCAAGGTTCCACAGAGCGTGTACAAACTGTTGAGGTAGGTCCTGAAGAGCGCAATCGTTTCTCAATTAGCGATGAAGATGTTACTGAGCTTGCCAAGTATGCGGTCATTATCGAGAAGCACTATGGTCGACCCATGGATATCGAATGGGGCAAAGACGGTGTGGATGGCAAGATCTACATCCTTCAAGCCCGTCCAGAGACCGTGAAGAGCCAAGCGGCAGATCAAGTGGAACTTCGCTATCGCTTAAAGGGAAATTCAAAAGTCATTACAACCGGCCGAGCCATTGGTCAAAAAATTGGAGGCGGTCCGGTACGTGTGATTAGGGACGCCAGCGAAATGGATCGGGTTCAGCCTGGTGATGTTTTGGTGGCTGATATGACCGACCCAAATTGGGAGCCCGTCATGAAGCGGGCCTCAGCAATTGTTACCAATCGAGGTGGCAGAACCTGCCATGCCGCGATTATTGCGCGCGAGTTGGGGGTCCCTGCAGTTGTGGGCTGTAGTAATGCAACCGATGTCTTACAAGATGGTGCGGTTGTTACTGTTTCGTGCGCCGAGGGTGATGAAGGACGCATTTATGACGGTCTGATTGAAACCGAGGTTACTGAGGTAAAGCGTGGGGTTCTGCCAGACATACCAGTCAAGATCACCATGAACATCGGCAACCCTCAATTAGCGTTTGATTTCTGCCAACTGCCGAATGCAGGGGTTGGCCTAGCTCGTCTGGAATTCATTATCAACAATTACATTGGCGTGCATCCCCGCGCAGTGTTGGAGTACCCCAATATTGACGCTGATCTAAAGCGAGCAGTGGAGAGTGTAGCGCGTGGCTATTCAAGTCCACGAGCATTTTATGAGGATAAATTGGTTGAAGGTGTGGCCACGATTGCCGCGGCTTTCTATCCCAAGCCAGTGATTGTGCGCCTTTCAGACTTTAAGTCCAACGAGTATAAGAAGTTGATTGGTGGGTCTCGTTACGAGCCAGATGAAGAGAATCCCATGCTCGGTTTTCGGGGGGCATCGCGGTATGTGTCGGAGGATTTCGGGGAGGCCTTTGCTCTTGAATGCGCGGCGATGAAGCGGGTACGCGAGGAAATGGGCTTAGATAATGTTGAGATCATGGTGCCGTTTGTGCGCACGATTGCCCAGGCAAAGCGCGTGATTGACATGATGGCTAAGTTTGGTCTGCAACGTGGAGTGAATGGCCTGAAATTGATCATGATGTGCGAGATTCCATCAAATGCCATTCTGGCCGATCAATTCTTGGAGTATTTTGATGGCTTCTCGATTGGTTCAAACGATATGACCCAGTTAACCTTGGGGCTTGATCGCGACTCTGGCATGGAGCTCTTAGCGATTGATTTCGATGAACGCGATCCGGCGGTGGAGTTCATGATCGAGCGCTCGATTGATGCCTGCGTCAAACAAGGTAAGTATGTCGGTATTTGTGGACAGGGCCCGTCTGATCATCCAGACTTTGCCAAGTGGCTGGTCAAAAAAGGAATCACCTCAATCTCACTCAACCCAGACAGTGTTGTACAAACCTGGGAGTTTTTGGCCAAGAACGGATCGTAAGTTCCTGTCCAACAAGACCAATAAGGCGGGCAAGACCCGCCTTATTTTTTTACCCTTTTTAGTCGTTTTACTTGGCTTGAAGATTTGCCTTTGGGTTTATGGACAGGTACGCTGCCCAGCTTCTTTGACGGCGATAGAATCGAAATACTTTTCTTAGAGCCATTCCAACTGGGTTCTGGAATGCTGAGTGCCACTTCTTTTAGTTTCTCACCCCAAATTCGATGCATCATTTCGAAGTAGGGATTATCTTCATCAATCGTGATTAATCTATCTAAATTGAAAGAGTCTTTCTCATAGACCAAGAGATCGAGCGGTAAGCCAACGGAAATATTACTTTTAATAGTCGAGTCCATCGAGATCAGGACACATTTGGTCGCTAAATTAAGCGGGGTATTAAAACGAATCACCCGATCGAGAATGGGTTTACCGTATTTGGATTCTCCAATTTGAAAGTACGGAGTCTCCGGTGTAGTTTCAATGAAGTTACCGGCAGCGTAAATATTAAATAAACGAGGTTTCTCACCCTGGATTTGTCCACCAAAAATTAAGTTGCAATTGAACTCAATTCCTGACTTTTGCAGATCCTCAAAATCGCGCTCTCTTACTTTCTTGACTGCAGAACCAACCACCGTCGCTGCCTCATGACAGCTTTTGGCATTCCAAAGATTGATGCCATCGAACATTTCACCTTGGAGCAGAATTTCTTTGACTGCTTGGGTAATGGCTAAGTTACCCGAGCTCATGAGAACAAAAAAACGCTCTCGGTCTTGATGAAAGAGGGCCATCTTACGAAAGGTACCGATTTGGTCAACTCCCGCATTCGTTCGAGTATCGGCTAAGAAGACTAGGCCTTCATCGAGGCAAAGGGCAACGCAATAGGTCATGGTTACAGCACTTTCACTTGTTGTATGGCAATGCGAGCCCGTAGCTCCTCTTGGCCACCACCGGAACGGATTCCTTTGATGGGTGCAGCTGAATAATAATCCCTTCCAATGGCCAAGCGAATATGCCGTTGATCCGTCAGGCAGGCATGGGTTACATCAATACTGATCCAGCGACCTTGATCTGCATCCAAACAAACATCTACCCAGGCATGACTTGCTAGGTTTGGAGATTCTTCGGCAAAGAAGTAGCCGCTAACATAGCGCGCTGGAATATTGGCAAACCGACATAGACTTAGCATGATGTGACTATGATCTTGGCAGACCCCAGTCTGCATCGCAAATGATTGAGCTGCTGTCGTTGCAAAGGTCGTGACACCTGCTTGATAACGAATGCCGGCACGAATCGCATCGGCTAGAGCCAAAACAGAATCAATGTCACGTTTATTAGGAAGTGCCGATTCAAAATACGATTGCATTGGTTCTGATATTTGTGTGAGGCTGGATGGCTGTAGAAGATAGTACGGGGACACGGCATGGGTATCATCCCGGTACTCATAGCATCCATGGCTCTTGACTTCTCCTTTGGCAGTAATGCTCATTGATTTATAGGGCGCGTCGAGTACTAATGTTTGGCAGGTATTACCAAAAGTGTCTTGAGTGGACTTGGCTTTGACGGGCGACTGAATTTGCCACTTTACAATCGTTTGCCCTTTGTTATCTAGTGGGCTTAGTCTTAACTCCTGAATCGAATAGCGAACTGGATTGTCGTATTGGTATTCGGTATGGTGCTCAATTTGTAAGTGCATAGGTTTCATCTTAGGCAACGGCAAGGGGGATGAGGTATGCATTACTGAGCTCGTCACCGATGTGATTAATTCGTTTTAAGAACTGCTTCGTGAACTCTTCAAGACCCATATGAAAGACTTCGTTGATATCAGAGTAATCAAGGTCAGCTTGGAGTTTGCCGATAAGACGTTCAATCTCTTTGGAATTCTGATTCCGAATTTCACCCAGCAGCATAATTAAATCACCCACGCAATAGCGTAGTGAACGGGGCATTTGTTGATTAAAGATTAGGAGTTCTGCTGCCTTTTGCGGGGTAATTTGGTCTGAGTAAATTTGGCGGTAGATCTCAAAAGCAGATACAGATCGCAACAGGGCGGCCCAGTGATAGAAATCAAAGAATGCTGAATCCGCCTCTTCATGGACATCTTGAATAGGTTTTAATTGGCGCAAGCTTGCTGGATCTTGGTACTTGGTTTCTAGGATGCGAGCAGTATTATCGGCGCGCTCTAGTAAGGTGCCAATGCGCATGAAGTAATAGGCCTCATTTTTCAGCATCGTGCCATGCATGACCCCCCGGGAGAGGTGGCAGCGATATTTAACCCAGTCTAGAAGGCTACTGGGATCAGCATAATCCTGTTTGGTAAGTAATTGCGTTAACTCAAGCCAGGTGGTGTTTTGGGTTTCCCACAGCTCAGATGTAATCCGTCCACGAATCGCTCGCGCGTTTTCACGGGCGGCGCGCAAGCAAGACACGATACTCGATGGATTATTCGCATCAGCGATCATGAACCGCAAAATGGATTCCTGGTTCATCTGGGAGTGGCTCGCTAGGAACGCCGGTTCTAGTTTAGAGATGGTGAGTAACTTACGCCAACTTTGGTCTCGGTATTCAGAGGGCTGCGGCAGCAAAGAGGTTTGATAGTTCACATCGAGCATACGCGCGGTATTCTCAGCCCGCTCGGTATAGCGAGCCATCCAGTAGAGGCAATCGGCGGTACGGCTTAACATGGACTAATCCTCCAGTACCCAAGTATCTTTGGTGCCACCACCTTGTGAAGAGTTCACCACCAAAGAACCCTCCTTGAGGGCAACGCGGGTTAACCCTCCCGGAACCATCTTGATGGTTTTGCCAGAGAGCACAAAAGGTCGTAGATCAATATGGCGCGGGGCAATTCCAGACTCAACAAAGGTTGGACAGGTTGATAGAGATAGCGTCGGTTGAGCAATATATTGATCGGGATGTTGAATTAAGTTCGCTCGAAAGCGCTCAATTTCCTCTTTGGTGGATGCTGGACCTACCAGCATGCCATAGCCACCAGCGCCATGAGTTTCTTTGACGACCAGCTCATCAAGATGAGCCAAGCTGTAAGCCAGATCTTCGGCCTTGCGGCATTGATAAGTCGGTACATTGTTAAGAATCGGCTTTTCACCTAAGTAGAACTCAATCATTTGCGGCACATACGGATAAATGGATTTATCGTCCGCAATTCCAGTGCCAATCGCGTTGGCTAGAGTGATATTGCCCGCACGATAGGCATTGAGTAAGCCGGCTACGCCTAAAGCAGAATCGGATCGAAATGCTAAGGGATCTAAAAAGTCGTCATCAATGCGTCGATAGATTACATCGACCCGCTGAGGCCCTTGGGTGGTTCGCATGAACACTTCTTCATCTTTGACAAACAGGTCCTTACCTTCGACCAGTTCGACACCCATCTGTTGAGCAAGGTAAGTATGTTCAAAGTAGGCCGAGTTAAACATGCCTGGGGTGAGAACAACTACATTTGGTTTTTTTACTCCCTCTGGCTTAACGGATTTGAGGCATTCCAATAGAAGGTCGGGGTAGTGCTCCACGGGGGCAACTCGATAGCGTTGGAATAGATCGGGAAAGAGGCGCATCATCATTTTGCGATCCTCAACCATATAGGACACGCCAGATGGTACGCGCAGATTGTCCTCTAGGACATAAAACTCACCTGCGCCTGCACGCACAATATCAATCCCGGCGATTTGAGCATAAATATTCCGCGGTACATCGATATGGCGCATTTCCGGTCGATATTGAGCATTATTAAAAATCTGCTCCCCGGGAATAATCCCAGCTTTAATGATTGCTTCGTCGTGATAGACATCATGAATAAAGTGATTGAGTGCGGTCACGCGTTGCCGAAGTCCTGCTTCAAGCGTCGACCATTCTTCTGCTGTGAATATCCGTGGGACTTGGTCAAATGGAATAGTGCGCTCAGTCCCCAAATCATCACCATAGACTGCAAAGGTGATGCCAACCCGACGAAAGATGAGATCGGCCTCAGCCCGTTTAAGGGCCATCAGAGCATCACTTTGCTCAGTTAGCCATTGCTGAAAGATGGCGTAGTGGGGTCTAGCCGCACCATGCACATCAAACATTTCGTCAAACGGGGTTTTCATAGTCTTTACGGTATTACGCCGGAATGACAAATCATCCGTAAATTGGCATGGCTTGGTGCAAATATGCACCTAAATGGTGCAAGAAACAGGATTATGAGAGTTGACCGCGCACGATTCTGGCTTTTTCTCGCTCCCAGTCACGCTCTTTACTTGCCTCGCGCTTATCGTGTTGTTTCTTTCCGCGGGCAAGCCCAATTTCACATTTAACTCGACCCTTTGAGAAGTGCAAATTGAGCGGGACCAAGGTATAGCCTCGCTGCTCAACTTTGCCGATGAGTTTCCGAATCTCGCTCTCATTTAAGAGGAGCTTGCGGGTTCGGGTGGGGTCGGCATGAATATGAGTCGATGTCGAGGAGAGTGGACTGATGTGAGAACCAATCAAATAAATTTCAGCATTACGCACTACGACATACGCTTCCTTAATTTGCGCACGACCAGCACGAATTGCCTTAACCTCCCACCCTTCGAGGACAAGGCCCGCTTCATAGCGTTCTTCAATAAAATAATCAAAGAAGGCTTTTTTGTTATCGACGATACTCATGGTTTAGAGTTTTTATAGGTTCCACGGTTTCATTATGGCAGACGTCAATAAGACGGTTTTGATTGGTCAATCCGCTGACCGCATGTACAGCCTAGTAACGGATGTTGCGCGCTATCCAGAGTTTTTACCCTGGTGCGGCGGTGTGGATATTTATGAGCAAACCGAAACGGTTCTCGATGCCAAAATTAAGATCCACTTTAAAGGGATTGAGCAATTCTTTCATACGCGAAATGCCAACCATCGCCCTGATTCGATTGATATGCAATTTGTTGATGGTCCATTTAAAAAGTTCACTGGCCAGTGGCGCTTCATTCCCTTGCGCGATGATGCATGCAAGATTGAGTTCAATTTGCACTGGGAGTTCAAAAGTGCCATCTTGGATAAGATCATAGGCCCGGTGTTCTCCTACATCGCCAGCACCTTTGTGGATTGCTTTGTAAAGCGTGCGGAGCAACTCTATGGCCACTAAAGCGCAGACCATGGAAATACTTTTATGCGATGCGCGCCAGGATCCGCCATTACTTCAAATTCATCATCTTCCGTTAAAGGGTGTTACAAAGCCCACGGTGGGTTGGGCGCTTCAAAGCTTGGGCATTGCCAAAGATCAAGATGATCCAGTGATTAGCCGTAAGGGCTGCTATGGGGTATTTGGTAAGCGCAAGGATTGGAGTAGCCCGCTATATGCCGGCGACCGTTTAGAGCTCTATGCACCATTACGCATTGACCCTAAATTAGCCAGACGAAAGAAGGCCAATCGCGATAAAGATAGCCTTTTAAAGGCCAAAGCCATGCGCCGGCAAGCTGCGAAACCGAGACCTTAAAGGAGTCCTCGACCCAGAACCTTTATAATCGGATTTTGCGACTAGGGGTTTTGCATGCGACTCATACAAAAAGCACTGACCTTTGATGACGTGCTCCTTGTGCCGGCCTACTCGGCCGTCCTTCCTCGTGACACCAGTTTGGTCACCCAGTTAACTCGCGATATTACGATCAATATTCCCTTGGTATCGGCCGCGATGGATACGGTCACTGAGGGTAGGCTCGCGATTGCCATGGCAAGTGAGGGTGGTATCGGAATCATCCACAAAAATCTCAAGCCTGCCGAGCAGGCTAAAGAAGTGGCTAAAGTAAAACGTTTTGAGTCGGGGGTCCTGCGGGATCCCATCACCATTCCTCCAGAAATGACCGTGCGTCAGGTGATTGCTCTATCGAGGGAGCATGGCTTTTCAGGATTCCCCGTGCTGCAAGGAAAAACCGTAGTTGGCATCATCACCAACCGCGATCTTCGGTTCGAAGAGGATTTAGATGCAAGCGTGAAGACCAAGATGACCCCACGTGAGCGTCTTATCACCGTGAAGGAGGGCGCAAGCCTTGAGGAGGCCAAGCGCTTAATGAGTAAGCATCGCTTAGAGCGCGTACTCGTTGTGAACGATGCCTTCGAGTTACGCGGCTTAGTGACCGTTAAGGATATTCTGAAGGCGACCGAGCATCCCAATGCTGCTAAAGATGGTGAGGGTAAGTTGCGCGTTGGCGCTGCCGTCGGTGTGGGCCCGGATAACGATGAACGTGTTGAGCTGCTGGTGAAGGCCGGTGTTGATGTGATTGTGGTCGATACCGCACATGGCCATAGTCAAGGCGTTCTCGATCGTGTGAAATGGGTCAAGAAGCACTACCCTCAGGTTCAAGTGATTGGCGGCAATATAGCGACTGGCGAGGCTGCGAAAGCACTCGCAGACCATGGTGCTGATGGTGTAAAAGTCGGCATTGGTCCGGGCTCGATTTGCACCACTCGCATCGTGGCGGGCGTCGGGGTTCCACAAATTACGGCCGTGGTGAATGTTGCCAATGCGCTTAAGGGAAGCGGTATTCCATTAATTGCAGACGGCGGTGTGCGCTACTCAGGAGATGTTGCAAAAGCCCTTGCTGCGGGTGCCAATAGCGTCATGATGGGTGGCATGTTTGCTGGGACGGAAGAAGCCCCTGGTGAGGTCTTTTTATATCAAGGACGATCCTATAAGAGTTATCGTGGCATGGGTTCATTAGGCGCCATGGCCGATGGTGCTGCTGATCGCTACTTCCAGGAAGATATCAGCGCAGCCAATGCCGAGAAATTAGTCCCCGAGGGGATTGAGGGGCAGGTGCCTTACAAAGGAAGTGTCCTGAGTATCTTGCATCAACTGAGTGGTGGTATTCGTTCGTCGATGGGCTATTGTGGTTGCAAAACCATTGCGGAATTACATGAGAAGGCCAGTTTTGTGGAGATTACTTCTGCAGGCGTACGAGAGTCGCACGTCCATGATGTGAAGATCACGAAGGAAGCCCCTAACTATCACATTGACTAAGAGTCGCTTGGGCAAAACTGTGCACGATACGATTCTGATTCTGGATTTTGGTTCGCAAGTTACCCAATTGATCGCCCGCCGTGTGCGGGAGTCAAAAGTCTATTCTGAGATCTGGCCGTATGACTCGGATCCGGAACGAATCAAAACATTTGTTCAAGAGCGTCGCTGCAAAGGAATCATTCTTTCGGGTGGACCAAGTTCAGTGACGGAGCCCAATAGTCCTAGGGCCCCCGAAATTGTTTTCCAACTTAATGTTCCAGTTCTAGGTATTTGTTACGGCATGCAAACGATGGCCACCCAATTGGGCGGTCGGGTTGCTTCAGCCGAGTCTTTGGGAAAAGCACGTGAGTTTGGGTATGCCGAGGTGCGTGCCCGGGGCCATACGGATTTGCTAAATGGCATTGAGGACCATCGCACCGCCGAGGGACATGGAATTCTCAAAGTATGGATGAGTCATGGCGACTCAGTTACTGAGCTACCTCCAGGGTTTAAGTTAATGGCCTCGACGCCATCCTGCCCGATTGCAGGAATGGCCAATGAAGAAAAACATTTCTACGGCCTGCAATTTCATCCTGAGGTAACTCACACCTTAAAGGGCAAAGAGATCTTAAATCGTTTTGTACATGACATTTGCCAATGCCGAGCTGATTGGGTGATGGGTGACTACATTGCTGAAGCAGTAGCGAAGATCAAGGAGCAGGTCGGTAGTGATGAAGTTATTTTGGGTCTGTCGGGCGGCGTGGACTCCAGCGTGGCTGCAGCCCTGATTCATCGAGCCATTGGACCTCAACTAACGTGCGTATTTGTCGATCATGGCTTGCTGCGCCTTCATGAAGGCAAGATGGTGATGGATATGTTTGCCCGGAACTTAGGGGTCAAGGTGATTCATGTGGACGCCTCGCATGAGTTCCTGTCCCAGTTAAAGGGTGTGACCGATCCGGAGCAAAAGCGCAAAATCATCGGTAAAGAGTTTGTGGAGGTATTTCAGCGCGAGTCTGGCAAGATCAAAAATGCCAAGTGGCTTGCCCAGGGTACGATTTATCCGGATGTCATTGAGTCAGCAGGTCAGGGTAAAAATAGTGCCCACACCATTAAGAGCCATCACAATGTTGGTGGATTGCCTGAGGATATGCACCTCAAACTTCTTGAGCCATTACGAGAGTTATTTAAAGATGAAGTGCGAGCCTTGGGCGTTGAGCTAGGTTTGCCAAAAGAGATGGTCGATCGCCATCCCTTTCCGGGTCCGGGGCTGGGTGTCCGAATTTTGGGAGAGGTTAAATCCGAATTTGCCGATCTTTTGCGCAGAGCGGATGCCATCTTTATCGAAGAGCTTCGTAATACGATTGACCCCAGCACCCAGCAATCCTGGTACGCATTGACGAGTCAGGCATTTGCAGTCTTTTTGCCCGTGAAATCGGTTGGGGTCATGGGCGATGGACGTACCTATGAATACGTCGTTGCACTGCGCGCAGTCCAAACCCAAGACTTTATGACTGCGCATTGGGCACATCTGCCACACGAACTGCTTGGCAAAGTATCGAATCGCATCATTAATGAAGTGCGCGGTATCAATCGTGTGGTCTTTGACATCAGTGGGAAGCCACCCTCCACAATCGAGTGGGAATAGCTATTTGTCTTTAGGAGTTTGTATGAACCCCCTGCGTCGTCTGGTCATTAGTTCAGCTGCTTTAGCTCCCTTAGGTTGCGCAACCGCTACCTTTGACCGCGGAATTCCGGTAGCCGCTCCCAAAAAAATCCCCAGTGTGCGCTCACCCCAATTGGGCCAGGAGTGGACTTATCTGCAGTTCGATACATTCTCAAGTAAGTTACTCGATGTGGTGACCGAGCGTGTTGAAATTGTCGGGCCAGGAGTCACGATCTCCCGTAGCAATCAAGATGGTGCAACGCTTCCAAGTGAGATTCAATCGTCATGGGGAATGATTGCAACGGATCCGCATTGGGGCCGAATCTTGAACTATGGCCCCCCGATTCCTCTTTGGCCAGAGCAAATGCAGGCTAACTGGAGTAAACAATTTACAACGCGCTACTCGATTGCAGGTTATTCAGATAACTCATTTGGTTGGCAGCAGTATATGTATTGCGCTGGCTGGGAAAAGCTCAAGGTCCCGGCAGGAGAGTTCACCTGTTTGCGCTATCAGAACCTGATTAATTTTCAGAGTGATGATGCTAATAAACTGGATTGCATTCGCCATGAAATCATTTGGTTTGCTCCAGAGATTGGTCGTTGGGTCGCACGCGAATCCTCTGGTTCCTATCAAATCCAGGGCCAAATTGGTGCGGTATTACTCGAGAACAGCACAGCCTGGCAATTGCGTTCTTGGAAGTAACCCGTATGCTATTTAAATACCTTTCTTGGCGAAGCGTAGCCACTGTGATGGCTAGCTTGTTATTGACCGCATGCCTGGGTTCGGTATCGCATATCCCAAAGACTGAGATTGCACCCCCTCAATCAATCCACTTGGTTCGAGCACCAGCGGTAGGTCAGCAGTGGGTCTATGAAGTTCGCAATATTTTTAATGGCGAGTTGGTTGATATTTTGACCGAGACCGTGGTCTCAGTGAGCCCAAAAGTACAAATTGCCAGAGAGGGTAAAAAACTGGGTAAGTTACCCGATGAGATTCAAGAGCCTTGGGGAATGATTTTGCAAGATCCCCACTGGACCCCACCGCAACGATTTACTAAAGCTGTTCCACTCTGGCCACAAGAAATGAAGCCTGGCTGGTCTGGGTTTTATCGGACTCGCTATCAGGTAGTTGGATTTCCAGATAATGATTTTTACTGGGGCTTAACCATTCAAGCAAATGCTTGGAATCGAATTAAAACTCAGGCTGGTGAGTTTGATGCTCTCTATTATGTGAACACCGCAGATTATTTTGAGAGCGACGACTTCATGCGCTACGTCAATAATCGACGTGATCAAGTTTGGTTTGTCCCACAAATTGGACGCTGGGTGGTGCGTGAGAGTTTTGGTGAGTATCTCTGGCTGGGGATGGTCGGCTGGTCCCAGTCTATCAAGGAGGACTATCTACGCTGGGAACTAATTTCTTGGAAGTAAGTCCGGTTTATGTATTCCGTTAAAGAAATTTTTGCAACTTTGCAAGGTGAGGGAGCTCAGGCTGGGCGGGCCGCTGTATTTTGCCGATTTGCGGGTTGCAATCTGTGGTCTGGGCGTGAGGAAGATCGTTCATCTGCTATTTGCCAGTTCTGTGACACGGATTTTGTCGGAACCGACGGCATTGGGGGCGGTAAGTTCGTAAGCCCGGAGGAGCTTGCGCAGGCGATTGAAAATGCTTGGATTGACTCCATGGGAACGCGACTTTATCGCTATGTAGTGATGACCGGTGGAGAGCCTTTATTACAGCTCGATGAACCTTTAATTAAAGCCTTGCATGCCAAGCAGTTTGAGATCGCAATTGAAACGAATGGAACGATTGCGGTTCCCAAAGGGATTGACTGGGTTTGCTTAAGCCCTAAGGCTGGGGCTGATCTCATTGTGAAGCAGGCTCATGAAATTAAGTTGGTCGTTCCGCAAGCAGGGCATCAACCAATTGAATCCGTTTTGCATCGCTTTGAGGCAATGGACTTTCGCCACCGTTATATCCAGGCGATGGATGGACCAAATCTAAGCGACAATATGGCCTTTGCGATCCAACTGTGCCAAAAGTATCCACTATGGCGCTTAAGTGTGCAAACCCACAAGATGATTGGAATTCGGTAATGCAGCAACTTACGATAACTCGCCGCCTCGAATTTGATGCGGGCCATCGCATTCCCAATCATGGTGGGCAATGCCGCCACTTGCACGGCCATCGCTATGCAATCGAGTTAACCGTTGAAGGTCCTGTCCATGAAAGTCGCGGGCAGGCAGATGACGGTATGGTGATTGACTTTGGTGATATCAAACGCATTGCATTGACCCATTTGGTGGAGCCCTGGGATCATGCATTTTTGGTTGCCAAGCAGGACACCTTGCTACTGAACTTCCTCAAAAGCCTGCCTAACCATAAAACCGTCGTATTGGATGATGTGCCTACAGTTGAGAACCTGGTTAAGTTTGCTTTTGATCGTTTAGCACCAATTTTTGCAGCCGAGACCCAAGGAAAACTTTCCCTTTCTAGTGTGCGGCTCTATGAGACCCCCAATTGCTGGGCTGATTATCCTGTTCGAATGGCTTAAGGACTAATGGTATCGCCACAAGACGAATCGTTTATGCGTCTTGCCATCCTGCAAGCTCAAAAGGCTGCGGCGTGTAATGAGGTTCCGGTGGGTGCAGTCCTCGTGTTTGATGATCAAGTGATTGGTCATGGTTATAACCAGCCAATTGGCTTACATGATCCCAGTGCCCATGCTGAGATGATGGCAATTCGGGAGGCGGCAAAATCCCTTGAAAACTACCGAATTCCGCAATCAACCCTGTACGTGACATTGGAACCCTGCGCAATGTGCTGTGGAGCCATTCTTCATGCTAGAGTGAAACGTGTGGTGTTTGGTGCGGCCGATCCTAAAACAGGAATGGCTGGTAGCGTCGCCAACCTCTTTGACCTGAAAGCGATTAATCATCAAACAGACATTGAGGGCGGTGTGCTGGCGGATGAATGTGGCAATCTATTAAGAGAGTTTTTTAAACAACGACGTTCATGAAGATTCATTTAATTGCTCCGTCTGGCGCAAGTCCTGATATGCGTAGTCCAGAAGCCGGTTTACGCTGGCTCAAAGAGCAGGGCGTTGTGGTGCATAACGCGGCCTGTACTGAGCGTGTGCATGAGCGTTTTGCAGGTACCGATCACGAGCGCTTAGCGGAGATGAATGCGATTCCTACAGTTGATCCCAACGAGGTCGTCATGGCGGTTCGGGGTGGTTATGGACTTCATCGCTTGCTTGATGCAATTGCCTGGAAAGAGATAGCAATTTCAGTCAAACAGGGGTTGCAAATTTGTGGGCATAGCGATTTCACAGGATTTCATTTGGGGTTACTTGCTAAAACTGGGGCGATGAGTCTAGCTGGACCCATGCTCAATTATGATTTTGGGCCACTGAACGAGTATGGTGAGCCACAAACTCCAAGTGCTTTTACCTGGCGTCACTTTCAAACCGCGATTCAGTCGCGCCGCATGAGTGTGGCAGTGCCCGATCTTCAGCACTTTGCCGGTGAAGTTGATCTCTCCCAAAACATTCAGGGGATGTTGTGGGGCGGTAATCTCAGTATTCTCACTACCTTGCTAGGAACCGCCTATTTTCCAAGTACGAAGCAGATTCAGGGTGGGATTCTATTTCTTGAAGACGTGAATGAGCATCCCTATCGCATTGAGCGAATGCTCTTGCAGCTTCATGAAGCCGGGGTGCTTGCCAGTCAGCAGGCCATCATTTTGGGACACTTTAATCAATACCGCTTGTACGAAGTCGATCGTGGCTATCAATTAGATAGTGCGATTCGATACATTCGGGAGGGTTTGCCAAAGAAGATCCCGATTCTTACGGGGCTGCCATTTGGTCATGTGACCGATAAATTAACCCTACCTGTTGGTGCCCATGTCAACCTACAAGCGAGCTTAAAAGGATTTGTATTGGAAGGAAAATGGTAAAACGTGCACTGCAAGCAATTATCTCCAGCCTGATTTTTTTGGTATCCACACCACTCATGGCACTCGAAGAACCAAAATACACTGTAATTGAAAGCGCTGCTCCATTTGAGTTACGCCAATATGCGCCCATGATCATCGCCGAGGTTACTGTGGATGGGGATATGAGTGATGCGGGAAGCAAGGGGTTTCGCTTAATCGCTGGATATATTTTTGGTAAAAATCAAAGCAAAGCCAATCTATCGAACGATGCAAAATCAAATGAAAAGATTGCAATGACCGTTCCAGTCACCATGGAGCCTGCCAGTGAGAAGATTGCCATGACCGCACCAGTTACGATGGAAAACCAAGCGGGACCCAATCAATGGCGGATGTTCTTTGTGATGCCTAGTCAGTACACCTTAGCTACCTTGCCAACACCGCTAAGCCCTGAAGTTAAGCTCAAGGAGATTCCGGTGCAGCGGAAGGCCGTTATCAGTTTTACCGGGTTTAATTCGGAAGAAAAGACGCAAGAAAAGACTGCAGAACTCAGGGCTTGGATGAAATCGAAGAATCTAACCCCATTGGGTGAGCCACAATTGGCGCGTTACAACCCACCTTGGAGCATTCCTTTTCTGCGACGCAATGAGGTTATGCTGGACTACTAGTTTCTAAGTCAAACCTTGCGCCCGTATCCTCGCCCAAGACCCTTTGTAAGATTGGTAGGGCTCTTTCTAGAAAGGGCGCCAAGGTCCAAACCGGATTCATCACCCATACCCCACTCGCTTGAAGTCGCTTTTCACCAACCGAATGAGCGATACGTAACTCGGCTCTTAGCCATGGGCGTTGGAATTGCTCAGATAAAGTACGTAAACGTTTGATGAGTTGTTTGGACTCTGGGCGCTGTAAGACGGGATACCAAATCAGATAAGTACCGGTTGCAAATCGGTCTAAGGCCTCATGTAAGCTGGTTTCGACTGCTCGGTAATCAGATTTGAGCTCATACGATGGATCCATGAGGATCAAACCCCGACGGCTTGGTGGGGGTAGCAGAGACTTTAGGCATGTGAAACCATCGTGTTGGCGTACTTCAATCTGGGAGCGCTTATCTAGGCTTGCAATATTGGTTTGTAAAACACCAATATCACTTGGGTGAAGCTCAAACAATCGAAGGCGATCTTGAGAGCGTAGGAGATGCGCCATGATCAATGGAGAGCCAGGATAGACATCTAGCGCCCCTTTGGGATTGCAATCTACAATCACCTCTCGATAAGGCTTAAAGTCTGAGTTATCAAACTCCGGGCTTGCCCATAGACGATCGATTCCGCCTTGGGATTCTTGGCTAATTACCGCATAACCATCGCGCAGTGAATAGATACCTGCACCCGCATGGGTATCAATAAACATTACTGCCCCATCTTTTTCTTGCAGGTATTGCGCGCTATGTATCAGCACTAAGTGTTTTAAAACATCGGCATGATTACCCGCATGAAATGCGTGGCGATAACTAAACATTGGACTGCGGTTTATTTTGGCGCATTACAAACACCAGCAGTGTGATGAGGACAAGCGCGCTACCGAGGTGTTGTAAAAGTTGGTTGTGCGGAAAATCCAAAACCGTAGTTTGCAAAATATAGAGCTCCAAGATCCCCGCTACTGCAATGATCCGAGGAATGAGGCTAGTTGGGGTAAGGTATTGATACTTCACATGATTCATGAGGCGACTAGCAATCAGCCCACACCAGATACCGAGTGCGGATCCCACCAAAATATCCCCCGGCCAGTGGGCACCAACGGCACTGCGTGATATACCGGTCAGAGTAGCAATCACAAATAACACAAGCAATAAATTACGACGTGCTGGACTGGTGGAAAAAAATAAGGCGCTTGCTACCGAGAACACCGTGAGAGTATGACCAGAAGGGAGCGCATGTTGAAGTAAGGGGTTACCCAAAATCGTAAAACTGTTCTCTGCTAATACGCCTGCAGGTCTGGGTAAATTAATCAAGGGTTTTAAGATGAGACTAAGGATGGCTGCAAAGCCGCCAGCGAGCAGAGCGGCACAGAGCTGCCGAGGAGCAATGATGAGCAGGGGAAAGCATAAGGCAAACACTCCCCAACCATTGCCTAAGAATGTAAACCACGCCCACACCCAGTTTGGTAGGACTTGAGCAGCTTGATTCATCCACAAAAAGAGTTCAACTTCGTGCCCACTCAATACCAAGGTGAGCCAAAGGATGAGTGGCAAAAGTGGAACTGCCCAGGCACGACCCAGTGACATGGGCATCTTTATGACGCGCGGGCGCGATCAGCCGCAGTAATTTGCACAGCTAATTGCTCCATCACCTGGGACACCGAAATGGATTTCATGCACACATTATCTTGACACGGTGTCTTGCGATGGTTGGCTGCACTGACGCACGGTGAGCAGGCGAGGTTGGCAGTGATCGGAATGGAGTTACCGAGCGAACCGTATAGAGCCGGAGTCTCTGGTCCAAATAACACCACCGTATGCAAGGCAGTAACGGATGAGAAATGCCCAGGACCCGAATCATTGGTCACCATCGCATGCGCAAGCGTATAGAGAGCAGGGAGTTCAGAGAAACGAACATGGCCAGCAAAATTCAGAGCGCGCTTGACGTTGGCTGCCAAGCGTACACCCTCAACATAGGTATGCTCTGCAGGTGATCCGGTAATTAGGATTAAGTCTTCGGGATAGCGCTGATGAACTGCCATAATGAGTTCGGAGAAGCGTTCAGGAGCCCAACGCCGTTGAGGTAATAAATCACTAGCATTTGGATTAATCAAAATGATGCGCTGCTGGCCCACTTTGAATGGAATGAGAGCTTGCTGAGCTAAATTCTCAATCCGGATCTGCAAGTTTTGTTTGACACTAGGATCGATGACCGCCTGAGCGAGACGAATTTCATCATCGGTAATCGCAATTTTGCTAAATGGCAACTCTTCCCGCTCAGCAAATGCAGCGTATACCAAAGAAATAAAATTCTTGGCAATATGAATATGGGGGTTGTAATGCACCTTGCGTGTGAGCATGGTGCCACGCCATAAACCTTCACCATGAAAAATATCGTACCCGACCCGCCGTCTTGCGCCGCATAAACCCGTTAATAGGGCAGTAAAGCGCGAGAAGAGTTCTAAATCAATTACGGTATCAATGCGATGAATGCGGGCTTTGACTAAAAATCCAAAGGTATCAAGTGCCAACTTCCAAAGACTGGAGGAGTCAATCGTAAAAATATGTTTGGGGTTTACAGTGTTGAGTAAACCCAAGCTCGCCGCATTGCTTTTAAAGATTAAGAAGTAAATCTCCGCGCCATTTGCTTGTGCTTTACGCATGGCAGGATCCACCAAAATTGCACTACCCATCTCAGAGAGTTCAATAAATAGGAGTCGCTTAGGCGGGCCTGATTTTCTGAATGGTTTTGCAATCAAATCGAATAAAGCCACAATCGGACTGGCAAGAGCGCAAAGCGGGACACCCACCCAGTGATCAATGGTTCGCATTGCGTTAACGCTGATTGCCATTCTATTTTCCTAACAGTCGAAGACTGTATTTTATGCTGAGCGGGGCCTACTTCCGTTTTAGTAGTTGATAGGCGCCTGGAAGAACACATAACAGGGTAATGGCCCCATAACTAATTGACCCTAAAACAGTCAATGATGGGCTCACGCCCCAGAGGGCCAACACTGATGCCAAGGTGGCCTCACGCAAACCCCAACCAGAAATACTAATGGGCAGCATTAATAGCAAACTCAAGGCTGGTAAACCGATCATAAGAGCTTCGGTGGGAACATCCGCTCCATAGGCTTTTAAGCAAAAGCCAAGCGCCAGAATATTAAAACAATGAATGCCTACCGCAAAAATAGCTTGCCCAATATTCGTTGGCCACGCAAAGGCAAACCGAATTCCAGATAAGGCATGATCCAAAGAAAAGCGTGCTAAGAGCGAACGAATCATGGTCATTAATGGTTGATAGGTCAGCGCAAAGGCTAATACAACGCCGCCCCCCAGCATCAGTGCCAAGACCCAATAGCCTAATTCAGTTCCCCAGGAGGCTAGGGTAGCCCCACCCAATACCAAACCAATCCCACCCAAAATGTTATTGCCCATGAGGCCGACCACGCGATCCAGAAGGGTCATTGCAAAGCCTAGCCGTAATTTTGGGTTCTGCTTAGCAATGTCTTCAGCATGAGAAAGCTCTTTTGTAAGCTCTTGTTGTTGGCTGAGCTGGCCGCTAGGAGTTAAGTGCGTACCGGCAATGGCTCGGTAACTATCACCACCTAAAGTGCTCGGTAAGCCCTGATTAATTAATCCCCCCGAGAAATACAGTCCAATGTATCCCATTAGACTCCCCTGAAATCCTGCGCGTCGCATGAATAATCCCCAACGTAGGCCACCGCATACAAAGGCGGCAGTAATGCACAGCGCACCAGCAACTAGCCATTGGGCTTCTAGTTGCAACTCGGATTCAAAAAGGGTTTTCCAATCAATACCGCTCGTCGCTTTCCACAGCAATGCAATCGATAGAACAATCCGAATCGTGGGCCAACTCTTCTTTAGTACGGTTTTCCATGAGGCGCTCATGGGCGTAAGGATAATGCCTCTCGCTGCGGGTTTGCCTTTCCGCCCCAACCCTGGCAGTAACTGAGCTCAAATTGGCTAAGTGCTTCACCCATATGGCCGATGCTCAGTCGATCCAAGGGGCGACAGGTCCGAAATTGACCTTCCCCCACCGGAGGCTTAAAGGACATTTGCGACCAATTGAGCAAAATAACATTCGATCCCTCGGGCAGTGACCCAAACCATAGATCAAATTGATCAAATCGATCATCCAATACAAAAACAGAGGTTGGTCTGGCATACCAAGCGACTCGGCTTGCCAAGGTCCAGTTCTGGACTGCAATACCACTTGCCTTGAGTTCTTTCACCAAAAGATTAGCAAGTGTGGATGCGGAACGCCAACCATATAAATCAGCTAGCGGATTCGATTTCATTTGATTAGCAACTGGATAGCCGGCGGTCATTACGAGTGTTAGTCCGACGACAACCAGCGTCCCTTGGATTGCCAAAAATAAACTAATCAACCAACGCTTGCCTTGCTCCCACCAAAGTGCAAGCCCAACGCCCGCTAAAGGGGCTAAGCAAAACCAAGCAGGTGTGGTCCAGTGCGGCAAGCCGCCACCTCCGGACAAGATAGCAAATACTGCAAAGGGGAGCGCAAAGAAAATAAATAACACCACCAGCTTTTTGGAAGGCTGGGCTGGTGACGAGCGCAGCATACTCCACGAGCCCAGTAAGGGTAGAAATCCAAACACGCCGATTTGGATTCCAATAAAAGTGGCCACTCGGCGCCATTTCCATTCACCACCGGCGCCATGATCAATTTGATATCGAAATGAGATCCAGTCATGGGCGGCATTCCACAGAAGAACAGGACTAATGAGAAGCAGTGCAATCAGGATGGCAATGTAAAACCCTGGCTCCCGCAAGACGCTCCACCGTGGGACGGTCAAGCAAGCAACGCTAAATGCCAGTGCATATAAAATAGCTGTGTATTTACTCAATCCAGCCAATCCAAACAACACCCCCAATAGAATCCATTGGCTAAAACGATATTGCCCATCTTGCACAATCCACCGCAGGGCCATCCACAAAATACCGAGGGCAAGAGGCGTTAATAGGGAGTCAGGTACCAGCCCAACAGCTAGTACATGCGGTAGGGGGGCAAAAACAATCACTGCAACGGCAAATAATCCCGCACGTGAGAACGATTGCGTCTCTGATTGTGGGTGATAAAGATTCCAGAGTTGCTCGGCAATCTGATAGACCAGCGCGCAGGAGATAATCCACAGCACAATCGGAATGAGTCGCAAAATGCCATCGGGCGCATCAATTGCGACTAGCGGCCACTGTATCCAGCCCACCAGCGGCGGGTGATCAAAATAACTCCATGCAAGACGATCTGCATAGAGGGCATAATGCGCCTCATCAACCGATAGCTCAGTCGTAAAGCCCAATGCCAAATGAATAATTGTGCCGAGCGCAATCAGAATAAATGCCCAAGCATAGGGTGTTTGCTTGGTAATTAGCGTCGACATAGAACGTCAGACTTTGTTAGCTATGTAAAGTTGGTAAAGAGCGTGATAGCCATCGCGTGCCATCCCGTCATCGAGCATTAGTTGGTAGAGACGCTTTGCTTGCTCCAAGCCAGGTAAATGAAGTCCCATCTGCTCTGCAGATTCAACTGCAAGACCAATGTCTTTCATAAAGTGCTCAGCCATAAATCCTGGGGCAAAGTCGCCTTTAATCATGCGCGGCCCTTGCACATTGAGCTGGGTGCCGCCTGCTGCGCCACTACCAATCACTTTGAGGACCGCCGAGGCATCAAGCCCCGCCGCTTGGGCATAGCGAATACCCTCGCAAACTCCCATGATGGTCGATGCAATCACAATTTGATTGCAGAGTTTGGCATGCTGACCGGATCCAGCAGGACCTAGTAGCGCAATGTTATTGCCCATGCATTGCAAGATTGGTAAAGCACATTCATAAGCACTTGGATCACCACCAACCATGATGGAAAGACGCGCATCGCGTGCGCCAATATCACCACCGGATACCGGTGCATCTAGAACAAAGACTTGGCGTTCACGAGCGAGTTTTGCAATTCGCACAGCCAATGCTGGACTAGAGGTGGTCATATCAATGGCAATGCAGTTTGGCTTTGCGCCAGCCAAAATACCATTCGTTCCTAAATAAACCTCTTCAACGTCTTTGGGATAGCCAATGATGGTGATCACCACATCGCACTGAGCAGCCAATTCTTTTGGAGAAGAATGCCAAATCGCTCCTTGCTCAAGTAATGCCGCCGCCTTCTCGGGAGAGCGGTTAAAAAGATGCAATGGATAGCCCGCCTTTAATAGGTGCGAAGCCATGCTCTTGCCCATGATGCCAGTGCCAATAAAACCAATAGCTGGCAAGGATGTTGTTCTAGAGTTCATGGGCCTATTTTAAAGGGGCTGGGCTCGCACAGGTTTGCGCTGAACCCCAAGCCAGATCAGGGCAAGGCCAATGATTGTGAGCGGAACAATTGATCCTAAATTAAGGAGGGTCCAGCCTTGCGTCGTGATTAGAACGCCGGAGCTCAATGCAGACAAAGCGGTGGCTAGAAACACAAAGAAATTAATGGCACCTTGAGCCTTATCACGCTCCGATGGGCGATAAGCCTCTAAGGCTAGGGTGGTACTACTCGTAAATAGAAAGTTCCAACCCACCCCCAGTAAAAATAGTGCAGTCAAAAAATGGAAAAAAGTAATGCCTGATAGAGCAATCATGACGCAGGCGATGTTGAGTACCACTCCCATTCGCAAGACCCACATCACGCCGATACGCTTAATGAGGGCGCCAGTAAAAAATCCAGGAGCAAACATGCCAATCACATGCCACTCAAGAACCCATGCGGTTTTATCAAAACTAAATTGACAGGCTTCCATCGCTAAGGGTGTTGCCGCCATGAGTAGGTTCATTACACCGTAGGCGAGTGCGGCAGTAAGAGTGCAAACAATAAATAAGGGCTGGCGCATGATTTCGGAGAGAGGGCGACCGGGCTCTTGGTTGGGATCCCCGCGTTTTTCAGGAAAGCGAATCTGACTAATCACTGCGAATGCGATCACCGCAACACCAGCTAAGGTGATATAGGCGCCTGCAAAAGGTTGCATGAACCAATCGCGCGTCCAGCTTGCCATATTGGGCCCTAAAACAGCGCCCAAGATGCCTCCAGCCAACACCCATGAGATCGCTTTCTCTTTGGCTGTTTTATCCGCAAGTTCTGCGGCAGCAAACCGATAGAGTTGAGCATTGGCGTTATAAAACCCCGCAATGATTGTTCCAAGATTTAAAAGCCAAAATTGTTTCTCTAAGGTCGCAAAAGCACACAAGAGCGACGAAAACAGGGCTACGAGTAAGGCAATCTGAAAGGAGCGCTTTCGACCCAAGCGCTGTTGAACTCTAGCCACGAGGGTAGTTGCCATGGCGCTGCCCACCACATACGCCATCACCGGCAGAGTTGCTAACCAAGGCTCGGGTGCCAGCGCAAAACCCACTAGGCCATTAATGGCAATAAAGGTAACGTTATTGGTGAGATAAAGCCCCTGTGCCAGGGTCAGAAACCAGAGATTTTTATTCATTCTGCATGGTCATAAAAGCTCTACGATAATGCATTGCATGATGCGTAGGCATACTGCTCTAATCCCTTTGTATCTTCTTCTTGGCTATCTGCTTCAAGGTTGCGCCGGGTTTGGTACTGACTCTAGTCAGTCCAGTGCAGATAAGCTCGACCCCTTGGTGGCTCGTGAAGATATCAAGAAGTTTTCAGCACAACCTGCGAATGAACCCCTTAGAGGATGGAGCTTTTATCGCTTGGCACCCTATAAGAAAAATACTGCTTATCGCCTTGAGAACTACCAGGGTCGAACAGTGCTCAGTGCGAATGCAAAAAAATCAGCCTCAGGGTTGGCGGTAAAACTCAAACCTCGGCCATCGCAACATCTTTGGCTAGAGTGGGAATGGAAAGCCACCGGTACTTTAGATAAAGCAAATAATTTAGATCGATATGCGGATGATGCGCCATTGCGAATCCTAGTTGCATTTGATGGCGATCGATCAAAGTTAACTTTGAAAGACAAAATGGTCGGTGAGCTTGCGCAGATCATGAGTGGACAAGAAATGCCATATGCCACACTCATGTATATCTGGTCACCTAATGGTCAGCTCAATCAAATCAAGCCAAATTCACATACGAATCGGATCAAGATGATTGCAGTCGATGCCGGTAAAGAAAACCTCGGACAATGGCGTAAGCACAGCAGAGACCTAACCGCTGACTATGAAGCGGCTTATGGTTACGCACCAGGGAATTTGATTGGAATTGCACTCTTGACGGATACAGACAATACTAACTCTGAAACCAAAGCCTATTATGGGGATATTGAGCTGAAATATAAGAACTACAAGCCCAATTAATCACTGGCTTGGGAAATTTCCTTTAGTTCCCGTTATGATCACTTTAAAAGATATATTTCTTGCATTAGAAACGCTTTAAGGAGACAAAATTGTCGGTTAGTACGGAACAGGTTCAACAAGCCCTCAAAGGGGTAAAGGATCCAAATACACAAATTGATTTTGTGAGCTCAAAATCAGTTCGTAATCTCAAAGTCAATGATGGAGATGTTTCTCTCGATATTGTTTTGGGTTATCCAGCTAAAAGCCAAATTGATCTGATTCGTCAATTAGTGGTCAGTGCCATTCGAGAACTTCCTGGGGTAAAAAATGTCAGCGTGGCGATTACCACCGATATTGTCGCGCACGCTGTGCAACGTGGAGTCAAGTTACTCCCTGGTGTAAAAAATATTATTGCAGTCGCCAGCGGTAAGGGCGGTGTTGGAAAATCAACCACCGCAGTGAATCTAGCCTTGGCATTAGCTGCTGAGGGCGCTCAAGTCGGAATCTTGGATGCGGATATCTATGGCCCCAGTCAGCCCATGATGCTGGGCATCACTGGGCGCCCCGAGTCGCTAGCCGAGAATACGATTGAGCCGATGGAAGGACATGGCTTGCAAGCCAGTTCAATTGGATTTTTGATTGAGCCCGATAACCCCATGGTGTGGCGAGGCCCCATGGTGACCTCGGCCTTAGAGCAGCTATTACGCCAAACACGTTGGCGTGACCTAGATTATCTGATTGTGGATATGCCACCAGGAACTGGTGACATTCAGTTAACACTTTCACAAAAGGTTCCGGTCACCGGATCCGTGATTGTCACCACACCTCAAGATATCGCTCTACTTGATGCTCGTAAAGGGCTCAAGATGTTTGAGAAAGTCGGAATTCCTATCATCGGCATTATTGAGAATATGAGCACGTATGTGTGCCCCAAGTGCAATCACGAAGAGCATATATTTGGTGAGGGCGGTGGCAAGAAAATGTGCCAAGACTATGGCGTTGACTTTCTTGGTGCTCTCCCACTCAATCTCTCGATTCGTGAACAGGCAGACTCTGGAAGACCCACGGTGGTCGCAGATCCTGATGGCGCAATTAGCTCGATCTATAAAGGGATTGCGCGTCAAGTCGCCATTCGCATTGCCAACCTTAGCAAAGACATGACCAGTAAGTTCCCCAGCATTGTGGTGCAAAAGACCTAACGGATCAATGCTATGCGTTTTGCCATCGTCATTCGAAAGCAAAAGATTGATAATCCATGGCAAAACTATCGTTGGTGTTTACTTCAGGTTGTTCCTGATATTGGGCAGTTTGGTAATTCTTTAGAACAGGCGGGTACACCCATTAACCCTAAGGTGGTTGGACGACTTCTAGAGCGGGATGATGATGGCGAGTCTTGGGTATTCGCAGGATTTGACTTCCAGTTCTTTCGGGATGAGGCTGAAGGCTACTATTTAAATTCCACCTCACCTGATCCATGTTGGTTTGTGATGTGGCGTCTTGAGACTGATTTCGAGTCTTATTTAGAGCCAAATTCAATTCCGATGGTAAGTAATGATGATGGGGCGGGGCTTGCAATACCTCATCGATTAATGTTGAGCTACAACGAGGCAGCCCGATTGATTGATGGGGGGGAGCAGGTCGATACAAGCCCACTGCAAGACGAGATGAAAGTATTCTTAGCCCAATACGTTGCAGAGAATTACAAACCGGAGCCCAAAAAACGTGCGAAGCCAGCCTCCTTTAAAGGCGCCAACCGCCCAGCGGAGCCTTAATGGCCGAAGATAATTTTTTATCTCGCTGGTCTCGAAAAAAAGCTGGGCTTGCAGAAGAGGCCGCTCCAGCGCCATCGACTGCTCCCGTTACTAAAGCACCCGATACGCTATTAAAAGAAGTAAATGATGAAGTAAGTAATGAAGAAAAAAAAGAAATTTTTGCCCCAGATCAGGCGCAGCAGCCCCCGACTCCAACCATTGAGGATGTTGAAAAAATTGATGTGAAATCACCTGATTTCTCGGCCTTTATGCGTCCCGATGTCGATCCTGTCGTACAGCAGGCCGCTCTTAAGAAAATGTTCAGCGATCCGCACTTTAATGTGATGGATGGTTTGGATATTTATATTGATGATTACTCAAAACCCGATCCAATTCCACTGGATATGCTCAAACGCATGCAGCAATCTGAGCTCTTGGGTATCTTCAAATCGACCGAGGAGCTCTATCCCGATAGTAAGCAAGACGCCTTGGATCAAGCGGATGCAATTCAAACATCGGCCAAGGAACATACGCAAATTGAGCAATCATCACAACCAGCTCCCATGGATAACCAGGACGCTGCTCAGCCAATCGATATAGAATCAGATTCATTAAACCCAAAAGTAGTTGATGAGAAACCTAGTGGAGAGAGACAGGCAAAACGCGATTCCGATACTTCAGGGTCTTAGCGCGAAGCTTTAAAACAAAATGAGTAAAAAATTAGTCTGCGATTGCAATCGCAGTATGCCTCTTGACCCAAAAGAAATGGGCATGCCCATTCATACATCCTTATGCCGCCAAGAGGTGGGACAGTTTCTAAATGCTCTAAATGAGTCTGAGCCGATTGTGGTCGCTTGTACGCAAGAGCGTGCTTTGTTTACTGAACTTGCGAGTCAGGCAGAAAAACCTCTGATTGCACCCCTTCAATTTGTCAACATTCGTGAGATGGCTGGATGGTCTAAGGATGCGAAGGAATCACACCCAAAGATCAAGGCTTTACTTTCAGTAACCGATTTGCCTGAGCCCGATGCGGTTCCGATTGTTGACTATCACAGCGATGGACGCGTACTGATCATCGGACCTGGAGATCAAGCCATCTATTGGGCGCAGCGCCTTGGTCAGTCATTGGAAGTGAGTGTCTTGTTAACGGAGCCCAGCCCGTTGCCCACTGGGCGAAGCTACCCAGTATTTACTGGAAAGATTACAAGTCTCGAAGGTTATCTAGGGCGCTTTATCGCCAAATGGGAGCTTACTAATCCCATTGATCCAGAGATGTGTACGCGATGCGGGGCATGTGTTGCTGTATGCCCTGAAAATGCGATCGATTTGTCGTTTCAAATTGATTTGGATAAATGCAAATCCCACCGTGCCTGCGTCACTGCGTGTGCTGGCATCGGCGCAATTAATTTTGAGCGAGCAGAACGTTCTCGTGAGGGCGAGTTTGATCTGATTCTTGATCTGCAAACGAATCCTAGTATTCAAATTAGTCAAAAACCTCAGGGATATTTTGCGCCTGGCGTAGATCGATTCGAGCAATCCTTGGCAGCCAGTCAATTGCTTGGAATGGTTGGTGAGTTTGAGAAGCCAAAATATTTTGTCTATACCGAAAAAATTTGTGCCCATGGACGTAATGGCAAGGTCGGTTGCTCCGCATGTATTGATGTGTGTTCAACAAAAGCAATTCAGTCAGTATTTAAGGATGGACAGGGTAAGGTAGAAGTCAATCCAAACCTCTGTATGGGATGCGGCGCTTGTGCGACGGTTTGTCCATCAGGTGCGATGCGTTATAACTTTCCGAGCGTCGCGTATCAGGGGCGGCAGATCAAAACACTGGCACAAACCTACTTGAGTGGCATTGCTAGCTCGAAGCCTGGTCATAATGCGCCAAGCTTATTGATACATAGCCAACAAGCTGGCACCACGCTTTTAGAAAATCTTGGGCGAGCTGCCCGCACGAAACCAAAAGAAATTGTTGGGCTGCCTGCATTTGTGATTCCATTTGCTGTTGAACATATTGCTTCAACCGGAATTGATTTGTGGTTTGGTGCAATGTCGTATGGTTTCGGTGAGGTTGTTTTGCTACTGAGTGGTGACGAAGACCCTGGATACCGAAGTGCGCTTACCGAGCAGGCTGACTTGGCCAATTCAATTTCACAAGCATTAGGCTATGGCCAACGTGTACGCTGCATCATGGCTTCCTCAAGTTCGGATATCAATGCAGTTAATCAGGTCATGGCTGAGTTACTTAATCGTAAAGCCCAAAAATTAATGGCACCTCCGGCAAGCTTTGCTTTGGCGATGCAAAAGCGCGAGACCCTTGAAATGAGTTTGGAGCATTTATTGGAATTTGCTCCACAGGCGCTCCCCGCCGAGGGTGTTCCACTGCCAGCCCACTCACCCTTAGGGGCAATTGCGGTCAATAAAGAGGCGTGCACGCTTTGCATGTCCTGTGTGGGGGCATGCCCTGAGGGCGCTTTATTGGATAATCCCGATGAGCCACAGCTCTCATTTATCGAAAAACAGTGCGTGCAGTGCGGACTATGTGAGCAAACCTGCCCTGAAAACGCAATCACTTTAAGCCCCCGCTTGAGTTCGATTGAGCAGCGCAAGCAAAAGGTTTTACTCAATAAAACCGAGCCATTCCATTGCATCAGCTGTGGCAAGGCATTTGGCACCCTGAAGATGGTCGAGTTGATGCTTGGTCGAATTGGCACCCATCACGCTTTCTCAGGTGAGGCTTTGAATCGCCTGAAAATGTGTAGCGATTGCCGTGTCGTGGATATGATGAAAAAAGAACTGTGAACAACATTCATGAGCGAAGCAAATATTCCCCAGACACCAGAACTTAGCCAAGAGGGCTTAGCTGAAGACTTGGCACGTGCCGATTTGTATGGCCTGCTCGCAAACTTATTTTTTCAGCCGCCAGACCAAGTATTGCTCGATCAAATAAGCGCATCTGGAAATGCAGATAACCCTGATAATCAGGCACCATTGGCAAGTGTTTGGACCGACTTGGTTGAGGCAGCCAAGCATAGTAAGGCATCGGATTGGAAGGCCGAATACGACAGTAGTTTTTTGGGAGTCGGCAAACCCAATGTGTTTTTATATGGCTCCTACTATCTCGCTGGGCATTTGCATGAAAAGCCGCTCCTAGACATTAGGCGCTCACTTTTGCAATTTGGGCTGGAGGCCTCTGATTCAGTTGCCGAAACCGAGGATCATATTGCAGCCTTATTTGAGGTCATGCGTTACCTCATCGCGGGGGAGGATGTGGAGGTAGCGAATTTGACTAATCAGCGAATATTTTTCAACGATCATATTCGCCCTTGGTATGACGAATTGTGCGATGCAATCGATGCTGATCCGGAAACCCATTTGTACAAAGCCGTCTCGGCGCTGACCCGAGAGTTTTTGGCGATTGAGGGTCAAGGTTTTGATATGGTTTAGTCAAATTCAATTGACACCATAGTTTTTGCATTTAAGGGTAAATCCTAGCGTCTAAAACATGCAAAAACTTACATAAATATTTCAATTCTTCTAAACTCAAAGTGTTGATATGCATCAACTATATTCGTGTAAAGGAATATTTATGGACAGCAAAAAAGTTGTAGACGCTCAAGAAAAATCCAAACCATCGCGTCGTAAATTTTTCATTGGCGCGGGAGTCACTGTTGGTGCGGCTGCTGTTGCTTCTCAAACACCGCTTGGTCAGGCGATTGTTCAGGATGTTGCTGAGGCAGTCACCAGTAAGCCTGATGGCTATCATCTGACCGCTCACATTAAGAAGTATTACCAAACAACGCTCGTTTAATCGAGCGTTTTTTATTGAACAAAATTATTTATTGCTTATCGCAGGAGTCTCATCATGAGCCTAACTCGCAAATCAACCTCAACCTCTAGCCGGGTTCCTTCCCAACTGATTGGTAGCCTATCCCGCGGATTGCGTTCAGCAGTTCCGACTATGGACCGCCGTACGTTCTTAAAACGTTCCGGTATTGGTGTTGGTGCTGGTATTGCCGCTACTCAATTAAATATGCTCCAAAAAGCGAATGCAGCTGAGACCAAAGCGATGCTTGATGGCAAAGGCAAGATTGAAGTGAAGCGCACAGTTTGTACCCATTGCTCAGTGGGGTGCTCGTTTGATGCAACCGTTGAAAATGGGGTTTGGGTTCGTCAAGATCCCGTCTTTGAATCGCCAATCAATATGGGTGGCGCATGCGCAAAGGGCGCTGCATTACGTGAGCATGGGCATGGCGACTATCGTTTGCGCACCCCCATGAAGTTAGTGGATGGCAAATACCAGAAAATTTCTTGGGATCAGGCGCTTGATGAGATTACCGCCAAGATGAAAGATCTGCGTTCAAAGTACACGCCAGACTCCATCTTCTTTATTGGCTCATCCAAGTACAACAACGAGCAAGCCTATTTGCTTCGTAAGTTTGTGTCGTTCTACGGTACCAATAATACCGACCACCAGGCGCGTATTTGCCACTCGACCACTGTTGCAGGTGTAGCAAATACCTGGGGTTATGGTGCAATGACCAATAGCTACAACGACATGATGAACTCGAAGGCGGCGTTATATATCGGCTCGAATGCTGCTGAGGCGCACCCTGTTTCCATGTTGCATATGCTGCACGCGAAAGAGAATGGCTGTAAAGTCATCGTAGTCGATCCACGCTATACCCGAACCGCTGCAAAATCGGATCAATATGTGCGGATTCGTTCTGGTACAGACATCCCATTCCTCTTTGGTGTGCTGTATCACATCTTCCAAAATGGTTGGGAGGACAAGAAGTACATCAACGACCGTGTCTTTGGTATGGACGACATTCGCAAAGAGGTCATGGAAAAGTGGACACCAGCTAACGTCGAAGAGGCTTGCGGAGTTCCAGAGGCGCAAGTTAAGCGAGTTGCAGAAACCATGGTTAAGAATCGTCCAGGAACGATTGTTTGGTGTATGGGGCAAACGCAGCACACCGTTGGTAACGCCATGGTTCGCGCTTCTTGCATCTTGCAATTAGCGCTCGGTAATATTGGCGTGTCCGGTGGTGGCGCCAACATCTTCCGTGGCCACGATAATGTTCAGGGCGCAACCGATGTTGGTCCAAACCCAGATTCTTTACCAGGCTACTATGGCCTTGCCGCTGGTTCGTGGAAACACTACGCTGCTGTATGGGGTGTTGACTATGAGTGGATTAAGGGTCGCTATGCCCCTGACATGATGGAGAAGTCGGGTACTACCGTTTCTCGATGGATTGACGCCGTCCTTGAAAAAGATGACATGGTTGATCAAGCCACCGCAGTGAAAGGCGTGTTCTTCTGGGGCCATGCACCAAACTCCCAAACCCGTGGCTTGGATATGAAGCGCGCCATGGATAAATTAGACCTTCTGGTAGTGGTCGATCCCTATCCAAGCGCAACGGCTGCAATGGCAGCGATGCCACCTGCTCCTGGTGGGACGGTTAATAAAAACCGCGCGGTGTATTTGCTACCAACTACAACTCAGTTTGAGTGCGCAGGTTCCGCAACTGCATCGAATCGTTCAGTGCAGTGGCGCGAGAAGGTGATCGATCCGCTCTTCGAGTCTGTTCCTGATCATGTTCTGATGCAAGCTTTTGCTGACCGCTTAGGCTTTGGTAAAGAGCTCTCGAAGAACTTCAAGATGTTAGATTCTAAGTTCGCTGGTAAGAACTGGAAAGAGCCCGAAGTTGAGTCGATCTTGCGCGAAATTAATCAGGCCGTTTGGACGATTGGTTACACCGGCCATACCCCAGAGCGTTTGAAGGCACATATGCGCATGATGAGCGTGTTTGACCCGAAAACACTGCGCTCACGTGGTGGCAAAGATCCAGTTACTGGTTATGACACAGCCGGTGATTATTTTGGATTGCCATGGCCATGCTTTGGTAATGCCGCGCTCAAACACCCTGGTTCACCTAACCTGTATGACACCAGTAAGCACGTGATGGATGGTGGTGGTAATTTCCGAGCCAACTTTGGTGTTGAGAAGGATGGTAAGTCACTCTTGGCTGCTGATGGTTCGTTCTCGAAGGGTGCTGACATCAAAACTGGATACCCAGAGGTAGACCATGTTTTCTTGAAGAAGTTAGGTTGGTGGAATGAGCTCACCGAGGATGAGAAAAAAGCTGCCGAAGGAAAGAACTGGAAGACTGACCTTTCTGGTGGAATCATCCGCGTCACCATGAAAAACCATGGCTGCCATCCATTTGGCAATGCCAAGGCCCGTGCAGTGGTTTGGAACTTTCCTGATCCAATTCCAATTCACCGCGAAGCGCTCTATAGCACTCGTCCAGACATGGTCGCGAAGTACCCAACCCATGATGATGTGAAGACCTTCTGGCGCCTACCGACTTTGTTTAAGACAGTTCAGAACAAAGCAATTGAAGACAAGCTTTATGAAAAGTTCCCCATCATTTTGACCTCGGGTCGCTTAGTGGAATACGAGGGTGGCGGTGAAGAGACTCGATCAAACCCATGGCTTGCTGAGTTACAGCAAGAGAACTTTGTGGAGATTAATCCGAGTGCAGCAGCCCGGCGAGGTATCAAAAATTGGGACTTTGTTTGGGTGAAATCACCAACGGGTGCCAAGATCAAGGTGCGCGCATTAGTAACCGAACGCGTAGCCCCAGATACTGCCTTTGTGCCTTTCCATTTTTCGGGATGGTGGGAAGGAAAAGATCTGCTCGATTTTTATCCAAAAGGAGCCTATCCGATTGTTCGTGGTGAGGCCGTTAATACCGGCACTACTTATGGATATGACCGCGTCACCATGATGCAAGAGACCAAGACCACGATCTGTCAGATCGAAAAGGCTGCTTAACTAACACCGCAAAGTCAGGAGATTAACTATGGCAAGAATGAAATTTATCTGCGACGCAGAACGGTGTATTGAATGCAACGGTTGCGTTACAGCATGTAAGAACGAGAATGAGGTACCTTGGGGCGTTAATCGCCGAAGGGTAGTTACCATTAATGATGGTGTCGTTGGCGCTGAAAAATCCATCTCAGTAGCATGTATGCATTGTGCAGACGCACCATGTATGGCTGTTTGCCCAGTCGATTGCTTCTATCGTACCGATGAGGGCGTGGTACTTCATAACAAGGACACCTGCATTGGATGCGGCTATTGTTCATATGCCTGTCCATTTGGCGCACCTCAGTTCCCAAGCTCTGGCGTATTTGGTTTGCGTGGCAAGATGGATAAGTGCACCTTCTGCAGCGGTGGTCCCGAAAAGAACGGTAGCGTCGCTGAGTTCGAGAAGTATGGCCGTAATCGTTTGGCTGAAGGCAAATTACCACTTTGCGCTGAGCTTTGCTCAACTAAAGCATTGATTGGTGGCGATGGCGATGTAATTGCCGATGTGTTCCGAACCCGTGTGGTCAAGCGGATGGCTGCTGGTAAGAATGCTGGAGCCGATGTATTTGGTTGGGCAACTGCTTACGGCAAACCCAATGCTCCCGCACCCGCTGCTAAACCAGCCGCTGGAGGTAAATCATGAAACTCGCCATAACGAGCGCCTTAGTTGTAACCGCTTTATTGGCTGGCTGTAACGAGGCGAATGTGGGTACCTCAGCGTCTAAGCGACCCGATATGGCTCCTTACATGGGTGCTGATAATGGGTTTATGGCGAAAGGTTGGAAACCAGGTGATCAGGCGAGCTGGAATGCTGAGATTACGAAGCGGAATCAGTTTCAGTCTGAGTACAGCAGAATCAAATAAAAATTAGAATAATTTGGAGATGATCCGATGAATGCATCATTTGGCTCTGTAATACGATCTATCCTGTTGGCAGCAGGTCTTGCTATCAGCTCTCTAAGTATTGCTCAACAAGGAACCGCCCAGTCGCCGACTCCTCAGAAGGTTGAGTCAGTCAATATTCTGGATGTTGGACGGTCCTCGAATGCAACTACTCAAGCTGCCATTGAGGCGGGTAAAAATCAACCAGGAAACAATGCACCAATCTGGAGAATGGTGAATAGCGACGAGGTGCATTACACCTCCTTGCCAGGAGCTGAAAATGGTGTATTGATCCAAAAGACCGGGCAAGAGTGGCGTTTAATTCGTAATGGCGTAATTACTGTTTATGGAGCCTGGCTTTTAACCCTTGCACTCTGTGGCGTAGTCGCGATGTATATCTTCAAGGGAACTATCAAGCTACATGAGCCGATGTCCGGACGTAAAATCCAGCGCTTTACCTTGTTAGAGCGAATTACCCATTGGACCATGGCGTTTACCTTTGTGGCACTTGCCTTTACCGGCATCATGATCTTATGGGGTAAATATTTCTTATTACCATTAACAGGGCCAGCATTCTTCGGAACCTTCTTATTGGTTTGCAAAAATGTGCATAACTTTGTGGGCCCCGCATTCACTGTCAGTATCGTAGTGTTCTTTATTCTCTTTGTCCGCAGAAACCTTCCTGAGAAGGGCGATATGGCCTGGGCGCTTGGATTTGGTGGTTTGATCTCAGGCAAACATATCCCTGCTGGATTTTTTAACTTCGGTGAGAAGTTCTGGTTTTGGGTTGGAATGGTGATTTTAGGCTCCGCAGTATCCGCATCTGGATGGGTGCTCGATATGATCGTCCCATTTATTCAGATTGAATACTGGCGTGGCACCATGCAGATTGCCAACATCATCCATGGTGTGGGAGCGATTTTGATGACTGCCCTTGCGCTCGGGCATATCTACATCGGTACGATTGGTATGCAAGGCTCAATCGATGCCATGAAAACAGGGTATTGCGATGAGACTTGGGCTAAAGAGCACCATGAGCTTTGGTATAAAAAATTAGGAAAGGGGTAATTCACATGAAACGTTTGCTTGTTGGTTCTGTCTGTTTAATTGGATCAACCGTCGCCCTAGCTGCATTACCACCCCCAACCCCACAGCAAGCCGAGGCAGCAGCTCTTGCTAAAGCAAAAACTGCTTATGCAGGAACCGTTGCCAGCTATCAGCTTTGCCAATCCATAAATGCCATTGCGATGAAATATAAAACAGCAGGTACGCCCAATCCTGCCCCTTGTGTTGCGCCACCCCCATTTGTACCTCCTGCAACAGCCTCAGTCGCACCAGCGCCCGCACCTGCTAAAAAATAACTCAATATTTCTTAATAGGAATCCCCAAGGCGACCCTTGGGGATTTTTTATTTGACAGCGGGATTGAGGGTGTATCGTCCAGTGATCTGTGCGCTAGCCAAAATATGACGCTGTAAGGCTGCTAATGCAGTTTTGCCATCAAAGGTGGAACCCAAACCAAGCGATGGCGTATCGAGGGCATAGACCGTAAAAATATAGTGATGCCAAATGCTGTCATTCCATGGCGGGCAAGGGCCATCGTAACCAAAATAATTGCCCTTCATTTCAGCGTCACCTGAGAACCACGCGGTGTAATCATTGATCCCGTGTAAGGCGCCGTGGTGTGTTCCAGGGCCGGGTTTACCTCGGGGCACCACTTCGGTTGAGTAGTGACCTGCTGGGATCTCAGTGATCGTCTTGGGAATATCGACCATGACCCAGTGAAAGAAATCAATGCGGGGTAGGGATGCGGGTACCGTTTTACCTTCTTGATTGACGTCATCCGGCTTGGAGGGAACATCTGGATCATGGCAAATCAAAGTAAACGATTGTGTGCCAGCGGGAATATCCTCCCACCGCAAATGGGGATTGTGATTTGACCCAAGACATACATGTCCCCGATCATTAGGAATGCAAAACGCATACTGTCCTGGAATCACTGCACCATCTTGAAAGCTTGAACTGGTGAGTCGCATAGGGTCTCCTAATATTGAATAATTGACTTATTGTGCAATAAATTCGCGAGCAAGAAACTGGGAACCCTCTTTGGTCTGAGGGTTTTTAAAGAAGGCATCGGGGTGGGTAATTTCTAGGATTTTGCCGTCTTGCATGAAGATGAGATTGGACGCTAGGCGCTTCACCTGGGCCATATTGTGAGAGGCAAATAAAACCACCTTCCCATCTCTGGCAAGCTCAGCAATCATCTGCTCGACATCATCACTGGCATTGGGATCTAGATTAGCGGTGGGCTCATCGAGAAGGACTAATTTGGGGTTTTGTAAGCGAGCTTGGGCAAAGCAAAGCTTTTGGCGTTCCCCAGCAGAAAGGCGTTGAGCGGGATTATTGGCTAAATGCGAAATTCCAACAGATTGCAAGGCCTCATCAATTGCTTGATCGCTAATGGTTCGATGGGTATCCCTTAACAAGCTAAGGTGCTCTCTAACCGTGGCTTTGAGCATGGGGGTGTAATGAAACACCAGTGCACTCTCATCGGACGTGAAGGGGCGTTGGCATTGACCCTGCGATGGCTCAATTAGGCCATGGATTAAGCGTAATAAGGTTGTTTTCCCAGCGCCATTGGGACCAATCAGGGCAGTAATACCTGCTAGGGGAACTTGAAGATCGCCAGATTGCAAAATAATGCGCCCATCACGGATGACCTCAACATTATGTAGGCTAAGCAATTTATCCATAACGTCGCTCCGCAACTTGTCGAACGACAAATATGAATATATTTGCCAATATCACAATACCAAGAAGGACAATTCCCAAAGACAAGGCAAACGCAAGATCGCCTTTGCTGGTTTCTAGTGCAATCGCGGTGGTCATGGTACGCGTTACCCGATCAATATTGCCGCCCACAATCATTACTGCCCCGACTTCTGAGATCGCCCGGGCAAAACCAGCCAGAATGGCGATCGTGAGTGAGAAACGACAATCCCAAATGAGCCACTTAAGACGAGCAAAGTAGGGTAGACGCAGAGCCATGAAGGGGTCGCGATGGATTTTCCAAGAATCTTCTAGTAATTGGCGGCTAAGTGCTGCAATTAAAGGGGTGGTGATAAAAAACTGAGCCACGATCATTCCCTTGACCGTAAATAACCAGCCCCACTCGCCAAAAGGACCGCTTCTTGACAGAATCAAGTACACCAAAACGCCCACAATCACTGTCGGTATCCCCATCATGCTATTCAGGATCACGATTGCAACGCGCTTACCCGCAAACTCTTCGGTGGCTAGCCAAGCCCCAAGCGGCAAGCCCACCAAGGTCCCCAATATCAGGGCCGTGATACTCACCTGCAAAGAGGTGATGACAATGCGCACAATTGCCGCATCGAGATGGGCTAGCAGTGCAACGGCATCAAGAAAGGTGGAGCTCATGAGCGAGAATCATTAAAAGGATCATTGGATTCTAACAATCAATGCTCCCTAAGTCTCGGTGGCACAATGGTGTGATGTCAATTACTGTTTGTGTCTTTTGTGGATCTCGACCCGGTTCTAATCCGAGCTGGTCGACTGCCAGTAGCCAATTGGGCTCTGAAATTGCTAAGCATGGCTGGCGACTCGTCTTTGGGGGTGGCGGGGGAGGTCTAATGGGTGATCTGGCCCGAGGTGCTTTGGCATCCCATGGCAATGTAATTGGCATTATCCCCAGTTTTTTGACTGAGGCAGAGGCTGTGATTGAAAATTTGGCGGAGCTTTACGTCGTAGAAAGTATGGTTGCCCGCAAAGAGATGATGATTGAGCTCTCCGATGTTTTTGTGGTTCTACCAGGCGGTATTGGTACGATCGAGGAATTGTTTGAGGTGTGGACTGGTAATCATGTCAAGGCGTATAGCAAGCCAATCCTGATTGTGAATCTAAATGGTTTTTATGACTTGCTGCTTCAATTTACTCAACAACAGTTCGATGATGGCTTTTTAATCGAGCGTCATTTCAGCGATATCACGGTAGTGAAGACAATTCCTGAGGCAATTGCATTTCTTCAATTGAAGGCGCGGTAATTCAGTATCATGAATGCCATGGCGGATGTCATTTGTTTATGTAATCAAATTTGGGACGAGGATTTACGAGAGTATTTGGCAACCCATGAAATTAACTCCATCGAGGAGTTGCGCCAAGAGGCATCAATTTGTAATAAGTGCATGCAATGCGAAGAGCTCGTTCAAACTGAAATTTATCATGCGCGCATTCGACGCCAGCAACATTCATCCTAGTGCAATCCAGCCCGCCTCAGGTTTGCGGGTGGTCACGATTAATATGCATAAAGGGATGTCACCCCTAAAAATTGACTCGACTGTTTATCGCTTGCGACAGCGTTTAAGGTCACAGCATCCGGATTTAATCTTTATTCAAGAGCTACAACAAGAGAACATCCGTCGACAGAAACGTTTATCCACCTGGCCGAAGCAAGAAATCACCCATTTTCTGGCTGATGGATTTTATGCAGATTGGCATTACGGTAAAAATGCCGAGTATCGACATGGTCATCACGGCAATGCCATTCTTTCCAAATTTCCATTGCATAAAGGAGATAACTACGATATTTCAGCCTATCGGTTTGAGCGTCGCGGTCTCTTGCACTCTATTATTCAATTAGCAGAGGGCCCGCCCATCCATTGCTTTTGTGTACACCTGGCCTTATTGCAACGTGGACGTGAGCGCCAAGTCGATACCATCTTGCAGCACATTGAGACTCTATCAAAGCATGAGCCCAGTATTATTGCGGGTGACTTTAATGATTGGCGTAATTCTGCGAGTGAGCCGATGGGTGAGGCTGGCTTTGTGGATGCGTTTGAGAGTTTGTATGGTGCCCCGGCTAAAACCTTCCCAAGTGCGAAGCCGATGTTAGCGATGGATCGTATTTATGTGCGTGGCTTAAAGATTCAGAAGGCGCAGGTATTAACCGAATGGTCAAAATTATCAGATCATTTAGCTGTATATGCAGAGTTAGGTCACTAATATGATGCACCTGTTCACCGGCACCATTTTTGGCTATCACGTCCCGTGGTTTGTGATCCTGCATGTCGTGATTGCGATCTTATTTTTCCTGCGGATCATCTGGGTTCGACGCCCAGTGGGGGTAGCAGTCTCGTGGCTATTGATTATCGTTTCCTTCCCAATTATTGGCCTGATTCTTTATTTGACCATTGGTGAGCGACCCGTTGGCCGAACGCTGACAAGCAAGATCATTCGCATGGAAAAGGAGTACGCCAAAATTAGTAAGGCAATGCGTCAGTTGCATGAGCCCGACCGCGCCCTTTTGCATCAGGATGCGCATGCGATTAGCCTACTTGCGCAGGCCAAGAACGGTACACCAGTAGCCGCTGGTAACCAGATCGAACTGTTTACCAACTCGCTGGAGATCCTGCAGCACTTCATTGATGAGATCAATCGTGCCCAAAAATCCATTCATATGGAGTTTTATATTTGGTCGCTGGGTGGTGATGCTGACCGAGTGGGCGAGGCCCTGATTGCAGCTTCCAAGCGCGGAGTGAAGTGCCGTGTTTTGCTTGATTCTTTGGGAAGTTCTAGCTGGTTTAAATCTGCTTGGCCAAAGCGCTTTGCAAATGCCAAGATTGAGGTGACCGAAGCTCTACCAATTCAGTTTGGCCGTTTTCAGTTCCGGCGCGCCGATCTGCGTTTACACCGCAAGATATTCATCATTGATGGTGAGACAGCATGGACTGGAAGTATGAACTTGGTTGATCCCCGAACCTTTAAACAGGACTCTGGAGTGGGGGAGTGGGTCGATGCCATGGTTCGTATTCAGGGACCCGTGGTATCCCAGTTTGAGCTCACCTTTTCATACGATTGGAGTGTTGATAACCCAAGGGTAATGCACTTTAGTGATCGCGATGGTCTCAATAAAAAGCCGGCTGGTAACGCTTTAGCTCAGGAGTTCTCGTCTGGACCAGTTTATCGAGACGATATTCTTTATCAGGTCTTGCTCTCTGCGGTACTCGATGCGCGCCAGGAGCTCGTGATTACCACCCCGTACTTTGTTCCGGATGAGGGTCTGGTCCAGGCGTTAATGGCAGCCGCTCACCGTGGAGTGAAGGTGAAGCTAATCGTACCGCGCTTGAATGATTCAACTTTGGTTGCTTGGAGTAGTCGGAGTTTTTACAGCACTCTACTAGGTGCGGGTGTTGAGATCGCTGAGTTTAAAGGAGGCTTATTACACACGAAGAGCCTTTTAATTGATGAGCGGATTGCTATTTTTGGATCGGTCAACTTCGATCAGCGCAGCTTACGTCTTAATTTCGAAATCAGCCTCATTGTGTACGACCAAACCTTCTGCACTCAACTTAAACAGTTAACTACCAGTTATCTTAAACGCTCACAGATCATTAATCGAATTGGGTGGGAACGCCGCCCACGGTGGCGAAGACTGTTGGAGAACACAGCGCACCTAGCATCGCCCTTGCTTTAAATCGCTCCGGCTTGTTTTAGCTGCTGGATCGATTCTGCAGAGTGCCCGAGTTCTTTTAGGATTGCCTCAGTGTGTTCACCGACCCCCGGTATTTTGTCCATTCGATACTCATAGGCAGTATTGATGCCTGGAGGTAATAGGGCGGGGATTGAGCCATTGGGAGATTCCACCGAATGCCAGCGTCCACGCGCACGCAATTGTGGGTGATCCCAAAACTGATGCATATCATTTAGGGAGGCATTGGCAATCTGAGCCTCCTCGAGTTTGGCTAAAACCTGTTCGCTCGTCATTGCAGAGAAGATCTTCAAGATAATGGCATTGAGTTCCACACGGTTTTCATTGCGCTTGAAGTTTTTATCAAAGCGGGGATCGGTCGCAAGCTCAGGCTGCAAGAGTACTTTCTCGCAAAACAAAGCCCACTCGCGCTCATTCTGAAGACCCAACATAATCGTTTTGCCATCGCCGGCCAAATAAGGACCGTAGGGAAAGATAGTGGCATGCGAAGCACCGGTGCGCGGTGGCGGAGAGGCGCCATCCATACTGTAATACATCGGGTAGCCCATCCACTCTCCAAGCGCTTCTAGCATGGAAATATCGATCACTGACCCTTTGCCCGTCTTTTGTCGCTGGAGAAGCGCTGCCAAGATATTGGTATAGGTATACATACCTGCTGCAATATCTGCAATGGAAATACCAACCTTGCTAGGGGTCTCAGGTGTTCCAGTGATGGATAAGAGTCCCGCTTCACTCTGAATCAGTAGGTCATACGCTTTTTTATCCCGATACGGCCCATTCTCACCATAGCCAGAGAGATTGCAATAAATTAATTTGGGATTGCTTGCTTGTAATGCTTGGGCAGTAAGGCCCATCCGGGCTGCTGCGCCCGGCGCAAGGTTTTGGACAAACACATCGGCAGTCTCTAGTAATTGACGCAGGATAGTAAGCGCAGGCTCGTGTTTGAGATCGAGAGTCAAACTTTCTTTGGAGCGATTCACCCAGGTGAAATGCGAGGACATCCCTTTGGCGCGTTGATCGTAGTTGCGCGCAAAGTCACCGGCACCAGGCCGCTCAATCTTGATGACGCGGGCACCAAGATCCGCTAGCTGACGAGTAGCAAAAGGCGCCGCGATGACATGCTCGAGTGCAACGACAGTAATACCGTCTAAGGGCCGCATCACTAGAATGAGCGTGGTAAGCCAAGCAAGTGCTCGGCCACATAGGAGTAGATCAAATTAGTCGAAATCGGAGCAACTTGATAGAGTCGGGTTTCTCTAAACTTACGTTCGACATCGTATTCACAAGCAAAGCCAAAGCCCCCATGCGTTTGTAAGCAAACATTGGCGGCTTCCCAGGATGCCTTGGCTGCTAAATACTTCGCCATATTCGACTCAGCCCCACAGGGCTCTTGTCGATCAAATAGCTCGCAGGCTTTAAAGCGCATCAAGTTCGCTGCCTCGGTCTCAATATAACTATCGGCAATCGGAAACTGAATACCTTGGTTCATGCCAATGGGGCGATCAAAGACCACACGCTCAGTAGCGTAGCGGCGTGCGCGATCGATAAACCAATAGGCATCACCAATGCACTCTGCAGCAATGAGTGTGCGCTCAGCATTTAAGCCGTCCAAAATATATTTGAAGCCCTGACCTTCGGTGCCGATCAAGTTCTCGGCTGGAATCTCTAACTGATCAAAGAAGACCTCATTGGTTTCGTGATTGACCATGTTGGCGATGGGACGCACTTCCATTCCTTTACCGATTGCCTCATGGAGATTGACGATGAAGATGGACATACCTTCCGACTTTTTCTTGACCTCCGAGAGGGGAGTGGTACGCGCTAACAAGATCATTAAATCCGAATGCTGAATGCGCGAGATCCAAACTTTCTGACCATTGATGATGTAGCGATCCCCTTTTTTGGTCGCAGTAGTCTTTAGCTTAGTCGTATCGGTTCCAGTAGTAGGCTCAGTCACCGCCATACTTTGCAGTCGCCATTCACCCGAGGCAATCTTTGGCAAATATTGTTGCTTCTGTTGCTCTGAGCCGTGACGTAGCAAGGTGCCCATGTTGTACATCTGACCATGACACGAGCCAGCATTGCCTCCGGAGAGATTGATTTCTTCCATGATGACGGAGGCCTCAGCAAGTCCAAGGCCCGAGCCACCATATTCTTCCGGGATTAATGCTGCTAACCAACCTGCATCGGTCATCGCCTTCACAAATGCTTCAGGATAGCCGCGCTCGTGATCCACTTTTTGCCAATAGGCAGAGTCATAATGTGAGCAAAGATCGCGAAGCGCTTCGCGCATTTCCTGATATTGGTCTGGTTTTGGAATACTTAATGCCATGATTAATTCAGTAGTTTATTAGTGATGTCGATGGTTTGATAAGGGAGCTGATCTACTGGCCAAGCACCAGATTTATTACTCTCAAAAATCTTTTTGAGATCTAAGGTGACATAACTAGTGCGATTTGCATAGTTGGAGATATGCCATTGCTGGTTATTGAGATCCTTAATGTTGACCCATTGGGTGTAATCGGAAACCACTTTATCACCGTCCTTTGAGGCAGCTACACCAATTGGAATATCGACATTATTCAAAATATGACCAGTGAGTTGCACGCTCTCAGCGCGGTTGTTTGGTGGTGCAGCAAGTTGGCGTAAGTACGCAGCCCGAATAAATCGTGAGGGCGGGGTGTAATCCGCAGGCAAGCCTATCAGCCCACCACCTTGACCAAGCTCTGTAACATTTTGGCCATTCACCGTAACCGCGCTGCGAGCAAAATTGGTTAGGTTAATGTAATTTCGAGCATTGGTAATGTGCCAATCGTAGGTTGGGGAGTTCGTTAATACGTTTGCGACATTTTCGTGGATACGCATTTGACCTTTGACGAACTCGATTACGATGCTGGCACCTGTGCGATCAGTAAACACAAAATGTAACCAGGGGGGAGTTGGGCCTGAGGGAAGGCTTGAGTCATACCAAACTTTGAAGCGTGGAATCTCTTTGCGTAATTCAGCGACATTAGCAAACATGCCCAAAGCAAGCGTACCAAAATCTAGAATCGAGACATAGTCCAAATCTTTAGGGGTAACGGTTTGATATTCAGTAAAGCCAGGAAGGAAGTTGCCACTCATCCCTAAGCCGGCGCTATTTTGACCCTCAAGCAGAGCAGGTGCGCCCGGCAAGATTCCTGGGGAGATTCCGAGAACAGCGTATTTGGTAATGAACTGGATTGGAGGTAACTTGAGATTATCGGGAGCCGTGGTACGAAATTTAGTTCCTTGTGGGAGGCTGTTGATGGTCCATTTCATATCAAAGGCCCACTCCATGGTGCGACCAGCAATGACCGTGCCATCTTTGGCCTGAATATTGACCGCAGTACAAGCAAACGAGCTGTGAAAAAAACTAAGTAGCGTAAGACCAACCAACCATTGTTTCATTGTGACTCTCCAACTCAAGATTCGGAATCTTGTAGTTTAATCTAGATACTTTCTTGATTGATGGGGCTAATTGCCATGCAACAAATCCTCTCCGGTATTCGTGTCCTAGAGCTTGGCCAATTAATTGCGGGCCCCTTCGCAGCGAAGACCTTGGCGGACTTCGGGGCGGAGATTATTAAAGTCGAGTCGCCCGGGGATGGCGATCCATTGCGCAAATGGCGTATGCTGCATGAGGGAACCTCGGTCTGGTGGCAAGCGCAGTCTCGTAATAAGCAATCGATTTGCATTGACTTGCGCCAACCCGAGGGTCAGGATATCGTGCGACGTTTAGCCCAAGAGGCGGATGTTCTGATTGAAAACTTTCGGCCCGGCACGATGGAGAAATGGGGCATGGGTTGGGATGCATTGCATGCGCTTAATCCGAGCTTGATCATGTTGCGTGTTTCTGGCTACGGACAAGATGGACCGCGTCGCGATGAGCCTGGCTTTGCCGCTATTGCGGAAGCAACGGCTGGATTACGATATTTAACTGGACACCCCGGGCAGGTGCCTGCGCGCGCGGGCTTATCACTCGGTGACACGATTGCTGGCTTGCATGGCGCCTTGGGTGTTTTGCTGGCACTCTATGAACGTGATGCTCGAGGTGGTCAAGGGCAGATGATTGATGTGGCGCTTTACGAAGCAGTGTTTAATCTGACCGAGAGCCTCTTGCCGGAGTACCACGTCTTTGGTGCAATCCGTCAACCAGCAGGAGGGGCATTGCCAGGCATTGCCCCATCAAATGCCTATCCTTGTATTGATGGCCAATACGTATTAATTGCCGCCAATGGGGATTCATTATTTAAGCGATTGATGGATCTGATCAGTCGTAACGATTTAGGCAACGATCCTGAATTGGCGCGTAACGATGGGCGGGCTAAACGTGCTGACGCCATTGATGAAGCAATTGGGCAATGGACGAGCCAACGAACCCTTGAAGAGATTCTGGCTGCTCTACAGGGTATTGCTGTTCCTGCTGGACGTATCTATAGCGCGAAAGATATTGCGGAGGATCCGCACTACCGTGCGCGCGGTGTGATTGAAACCATTGAGAGTGCCGAGGGTCTGAACGTCGAGATGCCAGGCATCATTCCGAAGCTCTCCCAAAATCCTGGGCAAATTCGACATCGCGCACCGACACTTGGCGAACATACTGAATCGGTTCTCATGAAGCACGGATTTACGGTTGAACAGATTCAGACTTTGAAAGACGCTGGCGTTCTGCATTAATGGAAGCCCTCATTCATTCCATGATGGATTGGTTTGGTATGCCCACCGTGGGTCTACCGGCGGTATTCATTGTGGCAGCAGTATCCGCCACGCTGATACCGATGGGCTCAGAACCCGTTTTGTTTGCATACGTCAGCTTAAATCCTGAGGATTATTGGTTGGCAATTGGTGTGGCAACCCTGGGCAATACCCTGGGCGGCATGATTAATTGGTGGCTGGGTTTACTCGCACGAAATACCTATGAGTCATTGCGAGGAGAGACCCATTCACGCGCCCAAGCCTGGCTAGAAAAACGAGGGCCACCAATGTTGTTACTCTCGTGGTTACCAATCATTGGTGACCCTTTGTGTTTGGTAGCAGGTTGGTTGCGTCTGCAATGGTTACCGTGCATGATTTACATGGCGGTTGGTAAGCTACTGCGGTACATCACTCTCACATGGCTGCTAACCTCGATACCCAAGTCCTTTTGGCAAGAATTAGGCCGACTCATAGGTCTATGAGAAGATAGTTGTCTTATTGGTTCAAACGAGGGTTTTTTGGAATGCTTCTAAAGGGTAAAACCGCCTTAGTGACGGGCTCAACGAGTGGTATTGGACTGGCGATGGCTAAGGCCATGGCCGCCCAAGGCGCCAATGTGATGATGAATGGCTTTGGTGATAAGGATGCGGCAATTGCCGAGGTCAAGGCCTACGGAGTGGAAGTGGATTATCACGGCGCCGACATGAGTAAGCCCGATGAGATTGCACAAATGATTGCTGCTACCGAAAAACGCTTTAGTGCAATTGATGTGCTCATTAATAATGCGGGGATTCAGCATGTCGCCAGTGTGGAAGATTTTCCAGCAGAGCGCTGGGACGCGGTGATTGCGATCAACTTAAGTTCGGCATTTCATGCAACGCGTTTAGCACTACCGGGAATGAAAGAACGTAATTGGGGTCGCATTATTAATATTGCCTCCGTTCATGGTCTTGTGGCTTCTATTCAAAAAGCAGCATACGTAGCGGCAAAGCATGGCATCGTAGGCTTAACTAAGGTGGTTGCGCTTGAGACTGCCCGTACCGGGATTACTTGCAATGCCATTTGCCCGGGTTGGGTGTTAACCCCCCTCGTTCAAAAGCAAGTGGATGCACGCGCCCAGCGTGAGAATATTTCCAATGATGCAGCTAAATTAGCATTAGTCTCCGAGAAGCAGCCTTCGGGTGAATTTGTGAAACCAGAGCAACTCGCTGCATTAGCCGTATTTCTGTGTGGACCGGATGCATCCGAAGTCCGTGGTGTTGCCTGGAATATGGATGGCGGCTGGACGGCGCAATAATTAATCACTCCAATCAAAATAAGAAGAACTTCGTCATGCAACGCATTGTCATCGTAGGTGGTGGGGCAGGAGGGTTGGAGCTAGCAACCCGTCTAGGCGATCGATTTGGTCCTCGCAAAGGAAAGCCCGGTCGTTACTCTATTACCTTGATTGATAAAAATCGCACCCATATTTGGAAACCAAAACTCCATGAGATTGCCGCTGGCAGTATGGATTTGGGCGACCATGAAGTTGATTACATTGCGCAAGCCCACTGGCATCACTTTACCTATCGCATTGGTGAGATGATCGGTTTGGATCGCGAGCGCAAAGAGGTGATTGTTGCGCCATATAAGGATCACCTGGGTACCGAAATTACCCCACAACGCTCTATTCCTTATGACGTTCTCGTCATGAGTATTGGAAGCCTCAGCAATGACTTTGCGACTCCCGGCGTTGAGGAATACGCCTTACGTTTAGAGTCTCAAGACGATGCCAAAAACTTTCATCATCAAATGCTCAATGCGATTATTCGAGCTCAGGCACAAAGTAATCCACTTTCGCCCGATCAATTGCACGTAGCCATTATTGGCGCAGGGGCAACTGGTGTTGAGCTTGCTGCCGAACTGCATCGCACCACGCGCGAAGTTGTTTCGTACGGTCTTGATCGAGTAGACCCTAATAAGGACTTAAAGGTAAGCGTGATCGAGGCAGCCCCCCGAATCTTGCCAGCCTTGCCGGCGCGACTCTCAAACGCGACTGAAGCCTTATTGCAAAAGATGGGTGTTGAGGTTATTACGAACAAGAAAGTGGCGCGGGTATTTCCAAAAGAAGTTCAATTTAGTGACAACACGAGTCTGCCCGCTGAATTGATTGTGTGGGCAGCCGGAGTCAAGGCGCCTGATTTTCTCAAAGACATCGGGGGCTTGGAGACGAATCGAATTAATCAGCTGGTGGTGCTGCCGACCTTACAAACGACGCGTGATCCTGACATCTTTGCCATGGGCGACTGCGCGGCCTGCCCTTGGCCAGAAGCAAACGAGGGGCAGGGCGGCTTTGTACCGCCGCGAGCCCAAGCGGCCCATCAACAAGCCTCTCATTTGTTTAAGCAAATCCAATTGCGTCTTGAGAACAAACCCCTGAAACCATACTGCTACCGTGATTTTGGTTCTTTAGTATCTTTAGGAAAGTACAGCACCGTTGGCAATATGATGGGCGGCCTGATTGGTGGCAATCTCATGATCGAAGGCGTCTTTGCCAAGCTAATGTATTTGTCTTTGTACAAAATGCATGAGCTGGCATTGCATGGCTGGGCTAAAGTGAGTCTTGATACCTTGGCGCGCATGATAACGCGCCGTACCGAACCCCACGTTAAATTACATTAATTGAGTTCGGAACGAACTTGAGCAGAGCGATCCCAAAGATTGGGGATCTGCGATGAGGAGTAACCCGAAACAAAGTTTTTGACAGAACCTGTTTGTGGGTCGTAGACATGGCGCTTCACAGCACCGATATTGCCCCCATAAACATGGATACTTATCGAGGGTTTGTCGTCAAAGGCATTCTTCACAATATGAATATCCCCAATGCTCGGGCTGACCTCATCCACATCACCAGGCAATAAGGTTTCTTCATGACCGACAGCCTCTAATTGACCAGCCGCATTGCGGGCGTAGCGTTGACCTTTTTCAGAGCCCCGCAGCATGCCAATTAGACCCCAGACCATGTGATCATGAATTGGAGTGGCTTGGCCTGGTCCCCAAACAAAACTGACGACCGAGAATCGCTCCAGTGGGTCGGCGTGTAATAAGTATTGCTGGTAATACTGAGGGTGGGGAACTGCGCAAAAATCCGGTAACCAAGAATCCGTCTTAATTAACTCTTGTAATAGCGCTTTAGCTTTGGGACGAACAATATCCTCGACTTGGCTCTCGCCGACCAGTTGGGTCATTTGAGTCACAAAGTGCCGTAATGGGGCAATTGGATCGGTCACAGCAGGATTTGTCATAGATCCATTATATGAATACTTTGGGGATTTCCCCAGCAAGCAGCGATTGGCAAAGACCCCTAAAATACCAGTATTCCATTCATTACACCCTAGGGGAAATTTATGTTTGACCCCATCATGTTGAGCCGAATCCAGTTTGCCGCCAACATTACCTTTCATATCCTATTTCCCACCATCACGATTGCTTTAGGCTGGGTCCTGTTTTATTTCAAGATCAAGTTCAATCGCACTGGTGAAGTCTATTGGCAAGAGGCGTATCAATTTTGGGTCAAAGTATTTGCTTTGACCTTCGCTTTGGGGGTTGTAAGCGGTATCACGATGAGTTTTCAGTTTGGTACTAATTGGCCAGGCTATATGGAGACCGTCGGCAATATTGCTGGACCTCTACTTGCTTATGAAGTACTGACCGCCTTCTTTCTTGAGGCGACGTTTCTGGGCATCATGTTATTTGGTGCAAAGCGCGTTTCACAACGGGTGCACACCCTAGCAACGTTCTTAGTAGCTTTTGGAACCACTTTGTCGGCATTTTGGATCATTGTTCTCAATTCCTGGATGCAAACTCCCCAAGGCTTTGAGATGATCAACGGCCAGGCCCATGCGGTGAGTTGGATGGAAATCGTCTTCAACCCATCCATGCCATACCGCTTTGCACACATGATGACTGCTTCATTCCTAACGGTGTTCTTCCTGTTAGCAGGTTTATCAGCCTATCGCTATTTACAGGGTAGTCGTACTCAAGCAAATAAAGCCATTCTCAAGTTTGGCATCGTAGCGGCCGCGATTGTGACCCCCATTCAGATTTTCTTAGGGGATATGCATGGTCTCAATACCCTCAAATACCAACCAGCCAAATTAGCAGCGATGGAAGGAATTTGGGATACTGGTAATGGGGTTCCGGCTGTTTTGTTTGCCATCCCCGATGAAAAAACCCAATCTAATAAGTTCGAGATTTCGATCCCGAAATTGGCTTCACTCTATCTCACCCATGACTGGAACGGTGAGGTCAAGGGCTTAAAAGATTTTGATAAGACTCCACCAGTCAAACCAGTCTTCTTTGCCTTTCGCATTATGGTTGGAATTGGAATGCTGATGTTGGCTTTATCTTGGTATGGGTGGTGGCGGATGCGTAAAGGACAGGATCTACCCATTTGGCTGGCCCGTGCTTTTGTCTGGATGACCTTTTCAGGATGGGTAGCAGTGGTTGCTGGTTGGTATGTCACTGAAATTGGACGTCAGCCTTATTTGGTGCATGGCGTTCTGACAACCGCAGAGGCTGCCACAAAATTGCCGGGTGGCATGGTATTTAGCAGTTTGATGATGTATTTGTTTCTCTACCTTACTTTGATCATTGCCTATATCTGGGCGATTTTCTATATGGCACGACAGGCAGACAAAAAGAGTGCAGATGCGGTACCAGCTGTAATTCAGCCTTCATCTACCTCCTTGCAAACGTAGATGATTCCAGCAGATTGGTCCCAAGCTTCCGTCTGGCTCCCCTTGTTTTTCTTGGGGGCGATGGGCTTTGCCATGTTGTCGTATGTGGTGTTAGATGGCTACGATTTGGGAGTTGGTATTTTGCTCAATCGTGCTGGAGATGCCGACAAAGATGTGATGATTTCCTCGATCGGACCCTTTTGGGATGCCAATGAGACCTGGTTGGTGCTTGGTGTGGGTATTTTGCTGGTTGCTTTTCCATTCGCACACGGTATTGTTCTGACCGAACTCTATTTGCCAGTGGCGATTATGTTGGCTGGGTTGATTCTGCGTGGGGTGTCATTTGATTTTCGGGCTAAGGTGAACTTAGCGCAAAAGCCACTCTGGAACTTCTTATTCTATTTTGGTAGCCTAGTAACTGCTGTAGCGCAAGGTGTAATGATTGGACGCCACATCATTGGCTACGAGTCTGGCTTATTAGGCTGGATTTTTGCTGCACTTGTCGGAATTTGTTTGCCAGCAGGGTATGCCTTGCTGGGTTCAACCTGGCTCATCATGAAAACGGAGGGAGCATTGCAGTTGCGAGCGATTTCATGGGCGCGGACAAGTTTGTGGCTAACTGGATTGGGCATTGCCTTGATCTCGGCAGCAACACCGTATTTCAGCCCAGAAATCATGAGTCGTTGGTTTAGCTACCCGAATATTATTTACTTAGCACCCATTCCGATCGCAACTGCACTCTTATTTTTAATCACGGATCGAGCGCTGCACCAGCTCAAAGCGAATCCCAGCCAGCGGGAATGGTTGCCATTCACAGCAACGGTTGCAATTTTTTGGCTATCGTTTTTTGGAATTGCCTATAGTTTGTTTCCTTATTTGGTTGTCGATCGTATGACGGTATGGCAAGCAGCCGCATCGACTCAATCGCTGTGGGTCATCTTCTGGGGCGCGATTGTGGTATTACCAACGATTCTGGCCTACACCTTGTTCTCCTACCGTATTTTTAAGGGCAAAACACAGCCACTGAGCTACTACTAATGAGATCGTTAGAATAAGGTATTCCATTTAAAAGAGTGCCTATGAACACCGCTGATCTTTCTGCCTTAAAACCACTTGCCGGAATTCGTGTTCTCGAGATTTGCAATGTCGCCGCAGGACCATTTTGCGCTTTGCTGCTCGCCGATCTCGGAGCCGATGTCATCAAGCTAGAGAACCCAGGTGCCGGGGATACACTGCGTGCCTGGCCTCCCCACACCGGTCCTGAGAATGATCGCTTGAGTGAGAACTTCGCCTCTTTAAATCGTAATAAGCGATCAATTACCTTGGATTTAAAAAATCCGGATGATAAACAAAAAGCCAAGGCTTTAATTGCGAATACGGATGTTCTGATCGAGAACAATCGCCCCGGTGTGATGAAGCGCCTTGGCCTGGATTTTGACTCAGCTCTTACTATTAATCCAAAACTGATTTACTGCTCGATCTCAGCCTATGGTCAAACGGGACCACGCGCTAACGAAGGTGGCTTTGATGTCACGATTCAGGCGATGAGCGGCATCATGAGTGTGACTGGAGAACCCGATGGAGCCCCTGTCAAATGCGGCGTGCCAGTCGCGGATTTCACAGCTGGTTTGTATGGCGCAATGAGTATTTGTGCGCAATTACGAGCTGTGGCGCAAACGGGTAAGGGTGTTCATATTGATGTGCCAATGATGGGAACTTCATTAGCCATCGCCGCCTTGCAAACCTCGGAGTACTTTGGAGTTGGCAAAGATCCAGTTAAATTGGGTTCAGCTCATCCTCGCAATGCCCCGTATCAAGCATTTAAGGCCAAAGACGATTATTTGGTGATGGCAGCTGGTACGCAAGCTCTATGGGAAACCGTTTGTCAGATTTTGAAGAGCCCAGAGCTTTTGCAAGACGAACGCTTTACTAGCACGGCACTGCGGGCAAAAAATCAAATCGCTTTAAAAGAATTGATTGAGGCAATCTTAAAACAAGATACAGCCGCCAATTGGATTGCGCAATTTAGTCAAGCAGGTGTACCGTGCTGTCCAATCAATCAATATTCCGCTGTTTTAAATGATCCACAAACCCTTGCGATGGGTTGGGTGCAGCCCATGGTGATGGCCAATGGTCAAGCAACAAAAACGGTGATTAATCCGATTAAATTCAATGGCGCAACAGCTCCCATCGAGCGCAGACCTCCGCGCTTGGGTGAGCATAATTCTGAGATCGTGGAGTAACTATGAACACCATACGGATAGAGCATTCGGGTCACATCAAGCGAGTCACTCTTAATCGTCCAGAGAAGCGCAATGCGATTAGCTATGAGATGGCTTGTGAGTTGCTCGCTGTCGCCAAGGAGGCGGAGACCGATGGCACTCGCTTACTGATACTGCGAGGCGAGGGGCAGGGTTTCTGTGCCGGATTTGATTTTTCCAACTTTGATGATGCAAGCCCTGGCGATCTACTGTTGCATTTTGTGCGTATTGAGCAAATGCTCCAAGCGATTGCGCATGCACCTTATGACACGATGGCATTGGCCCATGGACAAACGATTGGAGCGGGGGCTGATTTGCTCTTGGCATGTCGTCACCGGGCGGGTTCGGAGGATATGCGCATGATGTTTCCTGGTGCCCGTTTTGGTTTGATCTTGGGATCGCGGCGATTAGCCGAGTGTGTGGGCTCTGATCGCGCGCAGCAGCTCATTGGAAATCCACGTCGCATTGATGCGCATCAAGCTAAAGATTTTGGGATCCTCACTGCAGTCTTAGAGGCGACTGATTGGCATGCGTATGAAGCACAAGTTTTGGAGCATATTTTGGAGATCCCACCCGATGCTCGTGCGATGGCACTGCATGCCTGCAAACGCGATACCCGTGCGGTTGATTTATATGATTTAGTCCAATCAGGATCAGTGCCAGATATTAAACACCGTGTTGCTGAGTATCTCGCAAAGGTGAAAGCCGCAGCGAAGAAGTAAAGAAGAGAGAAGTATCTAACTCTGACAGATCTTGTCATACAGGCGATCTACTTTGCCTGCCAGCAGAACCTGACTTGGTAAGGGGCGATCGACCAGGGTACGCAAATCTACTGCGCACTCGAGTAATAAATCAAGGTTCATGTTGGTATGAAAGCCCATTAGATCCAACATATGAACCAATTCCTCGGTGCAAATATTCCCAGTGGCTCCTGGAGCATAAGGGCAGCCACCTAATCCGCCCAAAGACGAATCAAACCGCACAATGCCTGCTTGAACTGCAGCTAAGGCATTGGCTAAACCCATGCCACGCGTATTATGAAAATGCAGGGTCCACTGAGTATCGGGGTATTTGGATTGAGCCTTCTCGCAAGTTTCTGTGACCTGACGAGGATTGGCCATACCGGTTGTGTCGCAAATGCTAATACCGCGAACCCCTTGATCAACAAAATGATTAATCCAATGCATTAGTTCATGGATGGGGGTCATGCCGCTCATCGGACACCCAAAGCTAGTTGAAAGCGAGATATTGACGGCCACCTTGGATTGATGCGCCAAGGCAATTACCTCACTCAGAGCTTTGGCAGAATCAGCACGAGACATACGCAGATTGGATTGATTGTGGGTCTCGCTAACTGACATGACAAGATTGAATTCATCAACACCGACTGCAAGAGCGCGCTCAGCACCGCGTAGATTTGGGATTAGGACTGTATATTCGACCCCAGGGACGCGCTCAATGCCACGCATCACGGCCTCCGCATCAGCCAGCATCGGAATAGCCTTGGGGCTTGTAAAGGAGGTCACCTCAATCTTGGCATAGCCAGCATGACTTAAGCGATTAATTAAGCGAATCTTCTCTTCTGTGGGAATGAAACGCGGCTCTGCCTGAAAGCCATCGCGGGTTACGACCTCTTGGATGTAAATCCGAGTTGACGGATTGATATGAGTTTGACCGGGCATACGACCTCGTTGATTCGAATAATGGTTATGCAAATACTTATTTTAATTAAGAAAACCCCATTTCGGGATGGATAAAACAAAAATTCAAGAATGGTCTATAGTTACAGCACTGAGTTTTTATCAACGTGTTCGCTCTGTTACTAATAAAGGAAAAAAATGGAACATACATTGCCCCAGTTGCCTTACGCACTTGATGCGCTTGCACCTTATATTTCAAAGGAAACATTGGAGTATCACTATGGCAAGCATCATCAGACTTATGTGACTAATCTGAATAATCTCATCAAAGGAACCGAGTTTGAGAACTCGAGTCTCGAAGACATTGTCAAGAAATCATCCGGCGGCATCTTTAATAATGCCGCTCAAGTATGGAATCACACCTTCTATTGGTTTGGTTTAAAGCCAAATGGCGGCGGTGCCCCAACCGGTGCCTTGGCGGATGCGATCAATGCAAAGTGGGGCTCATTTGATAAGTTCAAAGAAGAGTTCACCAAATGCGCAGTTGGTACTTTTGGATCGGGCTGGGCCTGGTTAGTCAAGAAAGCGGATGGTAGCCTCGATTTAGTATCGACCAGCAATGCTGCGACACCATTAACAACCGATGCGAAGCCTCTGTTGACCTGTGACGTATGGGAGCACGCGTATTACATTGATACTCGTAATGCTCGTCCTAAGTATGTCGAGAATTTCTGGAATCTCGTGAACTGGGATTTTGTTAGCAAAAACTTTGCAGCGTAAATCCAGTAAGAAATCCATATGACATCCATTCTGAGCTCTTTAGGCAAGACCGTTCTGGTCGGATTTATCCTGCTTACCCTGATTGTGATCACCCTAGGGGGATCCAATGTGGGGAGCTCAGCGTGGATTACTTTTGTATTTCGCTTCCTGCATGTGATTTCAGGGGTGATGTGGGTGGGTCTATTGTGGTATTTCAACTTTGTACAGATTCCATCCATGCCAAAGATTCCGGATGAACAAAAGCCTGCGGTGGCGAAAGTGATTGCACCAATGGCCTTGAAATGGTTTCGTTATGCAGCGATGGCTACGGTATTAACCGGATTTATTCTGGCTGTACTCAATGGCTATGCCCATCAAGCTTTCACACTTCAGCAGCCTTTCTTAGCAATTGGCCTGGGCATGTGGATTGCTCTGATTATGGCCTTTAATGTTTGGTTCGTGATTTGGCCCAACCAGAAGCGCGCCCTCGGAATTGTGGAAGTAGATGCCGCGACTAAAGCAAAGTCTGCACGCGTCGCGATGCTCACTTCGCGGATCAATACCATTTTGTCGATCCCCATGTTGTATTTGATGGTGGCTCAGCAAAACGGCGGTTTGTAAGAAAGCCCTCAGTCGTTAAAACTGATAAAGACGCTCCGGGTTCTCGCTCAGAACTTGCTTTTGAATTGCTGGATCGGGGACCCACACTTGTAGTAAATCTAAAAGATCTGCATCGTTTGGCATCGTTCCTTTGACCATCACATGGGGCCAGTCCGTGCCCCATACCACCTGCCTTGAATTCGCAGCAATCAAGGCATGTGCAAATGGATTGGTATCAGAGTAGGGGATTCTTTCTTCAGTTGTGATTCGATAGGGACCGGTAAGTTTTACCCAGGCACGCTCCTCGCGCATGAGCGACAAGAGGTTTTGAAAGCCAGGGTCTTTGGTACCTAGATTTGTTTTTAAATACCCAAGATGACCCAGCACGATCGGGACCGGGAAATTCGATAGTAATTGCGAGAGATTTGGGAACTCATTGACATGCATGAGAAACTCCAGATGCCAGCCAAATGATGCAATTTGGTTCGCTAATTTAGTTAATTGCTTGATTGGTAAAACGCCCTTAGCCTCGGCAAGATCGACAATATTGCAGCGTAACCCACGAATTCCAGCACGATGCAGATCTTCTAATTCTGTATCGCTAATATCCCAATTCACCACTGCGACCCCTCGAAAGCGCAATGGATTAGTTTTAATCGCTGCCAGCAATGCACGATTATCCGTTCCATAAATACTGGGCTGGACCAATACTGATCGTTGAACGCCTAGGCTGTCCAGTAGTGCCTGATATTGTGAAAGTAAGGCATCTGGCGGGGTATAGATCCGATTTGGTATGTAGGGATACAAGGACTGAGGACCGCAGATGTGAGCATGGCAATCCGTTGCGTTCTCACAAAGAACGAGACCAGGCTTTTTGAGGGCCTGGTCTGGTGCTTGGCAAAGGGGAGCGTTATTGTGGTTCAATCCCAGCGTCTTTAGCAATCTTGGTGTACTTGCTGATTTCGCTACGAACAAACTTTTCGGTTTCAGCAAGATTCATGGGCTTGATGGTGATGCCTGCTTTGGCGTAGGCTGATTTCACCTCAGGGTCCTGCAGCGCCCGATTGATGTCGGTATTCAGTTTTTGCAAAATCACTTGGGGTGTTGCCGATGGTGCCCAAACGCCGACCCACAAACCAATTTCAAAGCCAGAAAAACCTTGCTCAGCAATCGTTGGAATATTGGGGGCTGCCTCGGCACGGGTTGCACCCGTTACACCCAATGCGCGGACTTTACCACCCTGAATTTGTGAGATGGCAGTTTGTAGGGGAGCCATGTAGTAGGCGGTACGTCCAGCAATGGTTTCTTGAATTGCTTCAGGAGATCCTTTAAAGGGGACGTGCAACATCTTGATGCCAGCAGTTTGATTGAAATACTCGGCTGCCAAATGGGTTGAGCTTCCGACACCAGCGCTTGCAAATGGAATATCACCCGGTTTTGCTTTGGCAGCGTTAATCAAGTCTTTAAGGGTCTTATAAGGGCTCTCAGCTGACACAACGAGAGCGTATGGACTGCTACCTAAAATATTGACATCGGTGAGGCTCTTGAGGTCATAAGGCAGTTTTTTATAAATCGCAGGATTGGCGGCATAGGATGCGGATTGAACTAAAAGGGTATAACCATCAGGTTCAGAGTTCACCACGACGCCAGTGCCTAGCAAGCCACCAGCACCAGGCCGGTTTTCAATAATGACAGGTTGCTTCCAGGTTTCTGCAAGGCTTTTGGCAACAATGCGCCCAGCAATATCAGCACCTGAGCCAGGCGTGAGGGGCACGACCATTTTGACGGTTTTATTAGGGTAATTGGCCGCTGCACTCTGTGCTTGAATTGGCAGACTAAATGCCCCAGCAAATGCAAGCGTGGTTGCGCCAATGAGATATTTTTTGATACTAATTTTCATGATGTCTCCTTTTTATTATGACTGCTTGTCTACTATGCCACAGAATCTAAAAATCCCCGTAGCGCATGGTTAAACTCAGCAGGCTTCTCAATATTCGATAGGTGAGCCGCTTGATCAATCGCGATTAGCGAAGAATGGGGAATAAGCCGATGCAAGACAGTGGATTGCTCATATGTACAGGCTGGATCTTGTCTGCCTAACAAAATCAGAGTTGGCGCCTTAATTTTTAAGAGCATCGTTGATTGCGCCATATCCCGAACTGCACTAGCGCAGCCTAGATAGCCATCTACAGGCGTAGCTAATATCATCTTTCGTACTCGTTCAATTTGATCTGGCTCGCGCTCAATAAAGTCATTTAAGAACCACCGTTTGATGGTTCCATCAACAAGACCAGCGATGCCTTGAGATCTCGCGATCGCAAAACGCTCCTCCCACATAGCGCGAGGTGGCATCTCACTGGCGGTATCGCAAAGACTAAGTGATAAAACATTGTCCGGATAATTGGCGCCAATGTATTGGCAGATCATGCCACCCATAGACAGCCCAGCAAAGTGGGCCTTCGTAATTCCGAGAGCGTTCATCAGGGCAACTAAGTCTTCTGCCAGAAGGGCAATGCTGTAGGGGCCTGGCGTTACTTCGCTTTGACCGTGACCGCGTGTGTCGTAGCGAATGACACGATACCGATCAATCAATGCGGGCATGGTTCGATCCCACATTTCTAAACTGGACATCAGGCTATTACTTAAAAAAACGGGGAGACCATTTTCCGGACCGTCGATTTGATAAGCGATCTTGATTTGATTAGCGTTTACAAACTGTCTCATCTTTTTCTCCTTAAGATGCTATTTTTACACTAATAAATCTTAGCTTCTCCAGCAGGTCGATTCTTAAAGCGTTTATGAACCCAATAGTATTCAGCTGGGCGCAGCCGGATCTCATCTTCAAAGTATTGATTAAGGCGCGCTGTATCGGCGTTCTCATCATCACTTGGAAATGACTCAAGCGCCTTACCAATATGACAAATGTAACCAGAGCGATCTGATTTAAGTGTGGTCTGCATCACGCACACTTCAGCGCCACTTATCCTAGCTAAACGTGAAATCGCAGTAATGGTATTTGTTTGAACGCCAAAGAAGGGTACAAATACTGAGTCCTTGATGCCGAGATCAATATCAGGGGCGATAAAAACAAAGTTTCCATTTTTAATCTCTCGAACCGTTTCGATGAGATGACCTTGTCTTGGAATGGATCGTCCGCCAAAGCGACCACGCCACTCAATAATCTTTTGATCAAAATATGGATTTTTCATCTTTTGGTAGAGGGTGACACCGCGTGGCCAATCCATTTTCTCGGCTAGGGCGCACAAAGCAATGCCACCTTCAATACCAACAAAATGGGGGTTGACCAAAATGCGGGGCTTTCGATCCCCTAAGTCAATTTCAGAATGAATCTGAATCATTTCATTGATCTGGGTAGGGGTGCCCAGCCAGATGCGACTGCGTTCCAAAATACTGCGCCCAAATAACTGCCAGTGCTGCAAAGCCAGAGCCTCAATTTCTTTATTCGATAGTTGTGGAAAACACAGGCGTAGGTTAATTAAGACCACCCGCTGACGATCGCTTGGTATGTGCGCGACGACCCATCCTAAACCACGACCCAGTTGAATAATCCATGTATATGGAAAAATTAGAACAAAGCGTAATAGTGATACTGAGAGGTGATTAAAAAAGGTTTGCAAATAGGTCCTTGTGAGGTATCACTATATACCTGAATAAAGACCCTAGGAACAATGGCGTAAACTGCTTACATGAAACAAGCTATTTTGCGGATCCTCTGGGTATTGAGTGGCGCAAGTGTGGCCTTGTTTTTGGCTCTTCATGTGGTCCGTCCACAAGATTCCACCTTATTACTTGCCTCCTTGGGTGGTTCAACACTATTTTTGTTTGGTCTAACAACACTGCCGCCGACGCAGCCCAGGGCATTATTTGGTGGCCATCTTATATCTGCCTTGATTGGGGTGATCTGTTACCAAACTTTGGGTGATGCAACGTGGGTACTGGTCTTATCAGTGCTAATCACAATCGCAGTATTGTTGCTGACCAAGACTGTTCATCCGCCTGCAGGTGCTAATCCTTTGATCATGATTCATGCACATGCAGGATTTATGGATATCTGGACCCATGTTTTATTGGGTGTCATAGTGCTGGCTGCCACAGCATTTGTCTGGTCACGTCTTGGGCCTGGAAAGGTCAAATATCCCGTGAAATGGAACCAAGAGTCTCCACCCGGACCCCATTGGGGCCCATGGGGGTCAATCTAAGTCTGATTCATTAATTCGCGAACCGCTTTGGCTAATTCAAGTGCGGTCATGCCATTAGGCCCAATTCCGGATTGAACCAGTTGATCAGCGGCGCGCGCATGAAGCTCAACCGCAAGGCAAGTTGCCTCCCACAAATTGAGATGATGGCGAATCCCTTGAGCCGCAAGTGAGGCGATAAGGCCCGTTAGGACGTCCCCCATGCCACCGGTTGCCATCCCAGGATTACCTGCATTGCAGGTATAGATCGCATCACTTGGCGAACCAACTAATGTGTGGTGGCCTTTTAGAACCACATAGCATTGAAATTGATCAATCAAGCGCTGAATGGCTCCTGATCGATTGGCCTGAATCTCATCCACCGACATGCCCAAAAGACGAGCTGCCTCGCCGGGGTGAGGCGTGATTGTGCATGGATCTTCACGTTCTCGCAATAATTGTGCTAACCGTGGGTGCTCAGCAATCAGATTTAAAGCATCCGCATCTAAGATTAGTGGACCAGGGAACGCAAGACTGGCCTCTAAAAATTGCAACGCTTGATCACTTAAACCTAAGCCGGGACCAATCGCAAGGGAATCCGACTGCATGCGCTCAATGAAATTACGGGCATTAACCACCTCACTGATGTCTTGAACCATCAACTCAGGTTGATCAACCTGCACATGAGCTGACTTCGAATCCAAGATCCCAATAATGGTCCACCCAGCACCGCTATACAGAGATCCATACGCAGATAAAAAAATAGCACCTGCCATTCCAGGCGCACCGCCTACAAGTAATACCTTCCCCATATCGCCTTTATGTTCATGGGGCTTACGAATCAAGCGGGCACGCAGCGCAAAGGCATTTAGGTTTGGCATGATTAGAGAGGGTAGGTGCTATGAAGCTGAGGCAGATGAATATGCTCCCAGCCCAGTTGTGAGTGGATTGCTACCTTCAGTTGTTCTGCGGCGTAGGGCTCCCCATGAGTAATATAAACATGCGTTGGAGCTTGTCGAAATCCTTTTAACCAACGTATGAGTCCAGCCTGATCAGCATGGGCTGATAAACCGCCAATGGTATGGATAGAGGCTTTGATAGAAATTTCCTTACCAAAGAGATGAACGATTTTTGCTTGATCAACAAGCCGCCGTCCCAATGTCCCTTCTGCCTGAAAACCGGTGATGATGATCGCATTATTACGGTGAGGTAGATTCCATTTGAGATGGTGCACAATTCGACCGGCCTCGCACATGCCGCTAGCAGAGATCACAATGGCGCCGCCTTTAATGCGATTGAGTGCTTTGGACTCTTCAACGTCGGCAATAAAACGTAAATCTAGGCGGTTAGGGTTGTTTTGATACCAATCGAAGATAGCCTGCGCTGCTTCATCGAGGGAGGAACGATATTCCTCGGTCAATCGAGTCACAGATGTAGCCATTGGCGAGTCAACCCAGATATTGAGATAGGGCAAACGTTTGCGCCGAATTAAATCCATTAATACAAAAATGATTTCCTGGGTGCGACCGACCGCAAATGCGGGGATGATGATATTGCCATTGTGCTTGAGTGTATTCGTAATGACCTCTACGAGCTCATCCTCTGTGTCCTGTAGCGATCGGTGTAAGCGATCGCCATAAGTCGATTCCATAATTAAGGTGTCAGCATGCTCAATTAGCTCAGGGTCGTTCATTAGCGGCCGATCAAACATTCCCAAATCACCCGAGAAGACGGTGCGATGGCTTTGTTGATTTTCTTTTTGAATATCGATCACCGTAATTGCGGCTCCCAGGATATGCCCGGCATCTAAAAATTCAATTTCGATCCCTTGACCAGGGCTAAAGCGGCGGTGATAAGGCACGGTCTTAAGTTGCGCCAAGCAATCGATGGCTTCGAGGGTGCTGTAAAGAGGAACTGGAAGATCACCTTTCCAACGGCCCTGAGCCTGTTTGCGTTGAGCGCGTTCATAATCGGCTTCTTGTAGATGGGCACTATCCAAAAGCATAATTTTGAGTAAAGAGGCTGTCGCAGGAGTGCAATAGATAGCCCCCCGAAACCCTTGGGCGCATAAGCGCGGCAATAATCCACTGTGGTCAATATGTGCGTGGGTCAGAACCACAAAATCGAGCTCACGGGGAGAAATTGGGAGTTCAGCCAAATTTTTGTCGTCCGCCTCTCGACCTCCTTGAAACATTCCATAATCCACCATAAAGCAGTGGTGAACCCCACATGCTTTGCCGCGGATAAGGTATTTAGAGCCGGTGACCTCTTGGCCTGCACCAAGGAATTGAATATGCATAAGAGCCTTAACTATAAAAGCTGCTAAATTTGATATGGATCAAAAGAATGCTCAATAATATTGTTACACTGATAACACTTAACTAATTACGGAGGCAGACTATATGAAAATACTACTACCAATTGACGGTTCAAAGACTTCGTTGAGTGCGGCCAAATACGTTGCTCAATTAGTTGGCAATATGCGCAGTAAGTGTTCCGTTACCTTAATTAATGTCCACGATGACTTCGGACTCAATCACGTTAAGCAATTTGTCAGTAAAAGCGTGGTGGATGACTATTTACGTGAAATCAGTGAAAAAGAGTTAAAGCCTGCTCAGAAGGTTTTAGATGCAGCAGGTGTTAAGCACAATATGATTATTAAGCGCGGCCATGTATCCAAAGAAATTTTGGCTACTGCCACCAAAGAAAAGTTTGACATGATTGTGATGGGCGCCAAAGGTCGCGGCGGCGTGCTTGATCTTCTGATTGGATCGGTTGCTCAACGAGTCGTGTCCTCAGCTAAGCAGCCCGTTGTCTTGGTGAAATAATTTGCCATCAACTCAATAAAAGGGCTGCCTTGGCAGCCCTTTGTTTTTGTAAGTCCGCATGACCATTTCATCGACACCGTGTTACCACTGCGGTAGTGATACCAAGGCAGCAGATGCCTTGCATGCTGATTTAGGTGGGATCCAGCGCCCATTTTGCTGTGCTGGATGCATGGCAGTTGCGCAAACTATCTATGGGGAAGGGCTTGAAAGTTTTTATCAGCGCCAAATACCCGCTGGCGAGCGACCCGACTATTTAGTCAATGGCAATGAACTTCCTGAAGCGCTCGAAGTCTATAACGATCCGACCCTGCAGGCGCGCTTTGTGAAGATTCTGGCTTCCGGCTTAGCTGAGTCGATTCTGTCGCTCGAAAAAATCCGTTGCGCGGCATGTGTTTGGCTTTGCGATCGTCATCTGCAACGTGTTTTAGGTATTGATGATGTCCAAATTAATTACGTCACCCTAAAAGCCATTGTGCGCTTTGATCCTCAGAAAATTACCTTACCAAAAATATTGTATGAGGTGCAGCGCATTGGGTATCTAGCCTGGCCTTATGAGCCCTCAGAGTTGGCTCTCCGTAGTAAGCGCGAGCGCAGAAATCTATTATTCCGTTTGGGGGTTGCTCTATTGGGCATGATGCAGGTCATGATGTATGCCTGGCCGATTTATACCGACTCGGTTGACCTATCTCCAGAAAACAATCTTTTACTCAACTGGACCAGTTGGCTATTAACCGTCCCTGTTGTTCTCTATTCTGCCGCCCCAATCTTTGGCTCCGCATGGCGGAGTGTGCGTTCATTTACGCAAACGCGATCTTTGGGCATGGATGTACCCATTGCCCTGGCACTGGGGATGGCATTTACTGTAGGCACTGTCAACTTATTAGTAGGAGATGGATCGAGTTATTTTGATTCGATCACGATGTTTGTGGCCTTTACCCTCGGGGCGCGTTATATCGAATTGATTGCTAGGCAGGATGCTCAAAGTGGCTCGGAGGCATTGGCTAAACAGCTTCCGGCTAGCTGTGAACGCTACCTTGATTACCCAAAGAATACTGCGGTTGAGCGCATACCCGTTGTGCGTTGCCTTGTCGGCGATCGAGTTCGGGTGGGTCCTGGTGAGATTATCCCGGCAGATGGCGTACTGATGGATTCATATACCAGTGTGAGTGAAGCATTATTAACTGGTGAATCAAGACCAGTACAGAAGTCTCCTGGTGATCGCTTATTTGCTGGCACGCATAATATTCAAAATAGTATTGCGCTGGAAATTACGGCGGTGGGACAAACCACTCGCTTGGCTGGCATTGCAATCCTATTGGATCGTGCTCTTCAAGCAAAGCCACCTATGTTGGGATTGGCTGAAGTGTGGGCCGGTCGATTTGTGATTCTTCTCATCATTGCAGCGATCATCAGTAGTGCCACCTGGTTATTAGTAGATCCTAGTCGAGCATGGCCCGTGATGCTCGGTGTGTTAGTGGCAAGTTGTCCATGCGCATTATCGTTAGCGATACCCACAGCACTGGCCGCTGCTCAGGGTGCGCTAACCAAGATTGGTTTATTTGTAATTCATGGTCGCGCCCTTGAAGGTTTGAGTAAAGCAAATACCTTGGTGATGGATAAAACTGGCACTCTAACGATCGGCGAGCCTCGTTTACAAAGCATCACTGTATTTCGAGATGGTATGAGTGAGCAAGATGTATTAGCGCTAGCGGTCGGTATGGAGGAGGGTCAAAATCATCCCTTGGGTCTAGCGCTTGGTGATGCACTTCGAGAGCGTGAGCTTGCGCCACAGCGTTTTTTGACTCGAAGTGAAAACCACTTAGGCAAAGGGCTATCCAATGGTAACTACCGTCTTGGTAAGGCCAGCTGGGTGGGTGTGCAGGGGTCAGCGATTCCATTCGATGCACTCTATAGTCATGTCTACTTAAGCGATGATCAGGGACTCATCGCCCAATTTAGCTTCTTAGATCGCCCCAGAGAGGGTGTTGAGGCTTTATTGCAATATGCACGCGCTCATGGGATTGCAGTTCACTTATTGTCGGGTGATACCCAGGCTACTGTCGAGGCCTGGGCACGCCATCACGGAATTACGCAGTATCGTGGTGGTGCCAGCCCCGAAGAAAAATATGAGTTTATTCGTGATCTACAGGCAAATGGTGCCAAGGTGTGTGCGATTGGTGATGGGGTGAATGATGCACCGTTCTTGGCAAAGGCCGATGTATCCATCGCAATGGGAAGTGGCGCCCCTTTAGCCGCGGCTGGTGCGGATGCTGTATTGGTAAGCCCTAATTTTGTGACCTTGGTGAAGGCATTTACCTTGGCACATCGCACCCAAAGAATCATTCGCCAAAACCTTCTATGGGCATTCCTATACAACGTGACGATTATTCCGGTGGCGATGATGGCTTGGATTAATCCTTGGGTTGCTGGGATTGGGATGGCATCTTCATCGCTTTTAGTAACCCTCAATGCATGGCGTTTACGTAAGGTCTAGATTAGACTGCTTGCATGGAAAGTTTGTATCTTTTGATCCCCTTATCGCTGCTCCTAGTGGCTGGTCTTGCTTACCTACTGTATTGGTCGATTCAGGGCGGTCAGTTTGATGATCTGCAAGGCCCCGGTGAGTCGATCTTGCTAGATGATGACAGCCCGCAGCGTAAAGACCCCCCTAATATTTGATCTACATCAAAATACCGAAATTACGCTAACTCGATAATTTCCCAAGGCTTTTAGCCCAGTCATTTTGCTCAGGGAGGTTGTATGGCGTTAGCCATCAGTGGGTCGCAAGACGCGAACTTTAACTATAAGGTTGTCAGCCAATTTGCCATCGTTACGGTGTTATGGGGCATTGTTGGGATGTTTGTGGGGGTAGTTCTGGCAGCCCAGTTGATTTGGCCAGAAATCACAATGAATATTCCGTGGTTAAGCTACGGTCGCTTACGACCCTTGCATACCAATGCGGTGATTTTTGCCTTTGGGGGCAGTGCTTTATTTGCAACCTCGTATTACATTGTCCAGCGCACCTGTCAGGTCCGCCTTTTTAGCGACAAACTGGCTGCATTTACCTTCTGGGGTTGGCAGCTCGTGATTGTGGCAGCCGCTATTACTTTGCCGCTTGGCATTACCACCTCAAAAGAGTATGCCGAATTAGAGTGGCCCATCGATATTCTGATTACGATTGTTTGGGTTGCTTATGCCATTGTGTTTTTTGGCACCATCATGAAGCGCAAGACCAAGCATATTTATGTATCGAACTGGTTCTTTGGTGCTTATATTCTGACAATTGCTATTTTGCATATTGTGAACAATATTGAGATGCCAGCGAGTCTATGGAAGTCATACTCGGCATACTCTGGTGCACAAGACGCCATGATTCAATGGTGGTATGGTCATAATGCAGTTGGCTTTTTCTTGACTACCAGCTTCTTAGGCATGATGTATTACTTCATTCCTAAGCAGGCCGATCGCCCAATTTATTCCTATCGTTTATCGATTGTGCATTTCTGGGCTCTTAACTTCACATATATGTGGGCAGGACCCCATCATCTGCAGTACACATCATTACCGGATTGGACTCAATCGCTGGGGATGGTGTTCTCATTAATTCTGTTGGCACCTTCGTGGGGCGGCATGATCAACGGCATCATGACCCTGTCGGGAGCTTGGTACAAGCTACGGAGTGACCCCATCCTGAAATTCCTAATCGTGGCGCTGTCGTTCTACGGTATGTCAACTTTTGAGGGTTCGATGATGTCGATTAAGACCGTCAATGGCTTGTCACACTACACCGACTGGACCATTGGCCACGTTCATTCTGGCGCTCTAGGCTGGGTTGCCATGATCACAATCGGCTCTTTGTACTACCTCATTCCTCGTTTGGTAGGTAAGAAGGAGATGTATAGCACCCGCCTCATTGAATTGCATTTCTGGATTGCCACCATTGGTGTCGTTCTTTATATCGCCGCAATGTGGATTGCTGGAGTGATGCAGGGCTTGATGTGGAGAGCTTTTGAGGCCGATGGCACATTGACCTATAGCTTTGTAGAGTCGGTGAAAGCCAGTTATCCCTTCTATGTGATTCGACTCTTAGGTGGTATCTGCTACTTGGGGGGTATGTTCTTGATGGCGTACAACGTATTCAAGACCTTGTATGGCGAGCGTTTTGTGGATGCACCGATCCCATCAAATGTTCAAGTTGCTCATTAATTGGGAGGAAAAATGTCAGATCAAAATAAATTTTTCTCTCACGCTACTCTCGAAAAGAACGTCGGTTGGCTCATCATCACGACTATTTTGGTTGTGAGTGTGGCTGGCTTGGTACAGATTGTGCCGCTCTTTTTCCAGCACTCAACCACCGAGCCAAGCCCTGGAATCAAGCCGTTTACAGCATTGCAATTGGCTGGACGTGATATTTACCAGCGCGAGGGTTGTGTTGGCTGTCACTCACAGCAGATTCGTACATTACGTTCAGAGACCGAGCGGTATGGTCCGTATTCAGTTGCTGGAGAGTCTGTCTTTGATCACCCATTCTTATGGGGAAGTAAACGAACTGGTCCTGATCTTGCTCGTGTAGGTGGACGCTATTCAGATGACTGGCAACGTATCCATTTACGCAATCCTCGTGATGTCGTCCCGGAATCCAATATGCCGGCTTACCCGTATTTGCAAAATGCGCCAGCGGATGTATCGAGTATTCAAAAACACATGCATGCATTAAAGCGTTTAGGGGTTCCATATACCGATGAAGAAATTGCGAATGCCCCCAAAGAGCTTGAAGGCAAAACGGAAGAGGATGCCTTAGTTGCCTATTTACAGGGCCTGGGCATTAATCGTCGCGCCACTACTAAAACTGCCAGCCAATAAAGGAGATCAGCATGCAAGCATTTACCGCTTATCTATCGGCAATATCGAGCACCTTTGGCTTATTTGTGTTTTTAGGAATTGTTTGGTGGGCTTGGTCTACGCATCGCGAGGCTGCCAATGAGGAGTCAGCAAATTTACCATTTGCACTTCCGGATGAGTTTCAGAAGGATCAATCATGAGTGATTTTTTTAGTCCCGGTTGGAGTATTTTTATTGCGATCGTAACGATCGTCGGCATTATTTGGTGCTTGTGGCTATTGATGTCGCAACGTAAAACCAAAGTACCAACCGATTCTTCGGGCAATGTAACCGATACGGGCCATGTTTGGGATGATGACTTGCGTGAATTGAACAATCCGCTGCCACGTTGGTGGATGTGGATGTTCATTATCTCGTGCATCTTCGGAGGTATTTATCTGGTTCTTTACCCTGGTTTAGGTACCTATCAAGGTATCTTGGGATATAGCACTCAAGCGGAGCATGATCAATCCGTACAGACCGCAAATAAAGATCTGCAACCGGTTTATGCGAAATACATGCAAATGAGCATTGAGCAGGTTGCGACTGATCCTAAAGCCAAAGAAATGGGACAGCGCTTATTTTTGAACTATTGCGCACAATGTCATGGATCAGATGCTGGAGGATCTAAGGGATTTCCTAATCTGCATGACAAAGATTATTTATATGGTGGCGAACCAGAGATGATTCGGGCATCGATTGTGCAGGGACGGGCAGGTGTTATGCCCGCCTTTGGCCACCTAAGCTCTGCCCAAATTGGCGAGGTGGTGGCTTATATTCGTAGCCTCTCCAACTTACCCGCCGATGATCTTCGTGTTGCTCAGGGTGAAGCTGTTTATAAAACCAACTGCGCGGCTTGTCATGGAGCAGACGGAAAAGGAAATATTGTTCTGGGCGCACCTAACTTAACCGATAAAGTTTGGCTCTACGGCAGTTCCGAGAAGGCGATTACCGAAACAGTGCAAAAAGGTCGTAATGGTGTCATGCCGGGTCATGACGCAATCCTAACCCCAGAAAAGATTCAGATTCTGACGGCTTACGTTTGGGGTTTGTCGCATCAGCCAATGAGCACAAAGAAGTAAAGCCATGAATCAAACTTCATCGACACAGACTGCTGGCCACAGCAAGCCTGTGATCGAGATCGTGGAGCAGTCGCTTTACGAAGTTCGTAAACATATTTATCCGCGCTCGGTTAGCGGACCTTTTGCAAGTTGGCGCATCGTATTTGTGGTGCTGACCCAGTTGTTGTACTACGGACTGCCATGGCTCAGTTGGAACGACCGTCAAGCTGTTTTATTTGATTTAGTGCAGCGTAAGTTTTACATCTTTGGCTTGGTGTTGTGGCCGCAGGATGTGATCTATCTTACGCTTCTCCTGATTTTGTCGGCGCTTAGTCTTTTTCTATTTACTGCAGTCGCAGGCCGTTTATTTTGTGGCTACGCTTGTCCACAAACGGTCTATACCGAAATTTTCATGTGGATAGAGCGCAAAGTGGAGGGCGATCGTTTTTCTCGCATTCGCTTGGATGGAGAAGAGTGGCCTTGGAGTTTTAAAAAGTGGCGACTGAAGATTACTAAGCATGCCTTATGGATTGCAATCGCTCTGTGGACTGGATTTACTTTTATTGGATATTTCACTCCCATTAAAGAACTAAGCGCTAATATCTTGGCTTTTTCTTTGGGGCCATGGCAAACCTTTTGGTTGCTCTTTTATAGTTTTGCAACATGGGGCAACGCAGGCTTTATGCGCGAGCAGGTTTGTAAATATATGTGCCCGTATGCCCGTTTTCAAAGTGTGATGGTCGACAAAGACACCTTTGTGGTGACCTATGACAAGATGCGCGGCGAGCCTCGCGGTAGTCGCAATAAATCAGAAAACCAAGTCCAAAAGGGCTTAGGGGATTGCGTCGATTGCAGTATCTGTGTGCAGGTATGCCCCACAGGGATTGATATTCGTGACGGTTTGCAATACATGTGTATTGGCTGTGGGGCCTGCATCGATGCTTGCAATCAAGTGATGGACAAGATGAACTATCCCAAGGGATTAGTGCGCTATACCACTGAGCGAGCCATGCTCAATCGAGAGTCGAATCAATTGGCGCGTAGCCATTTATTTCGCCCGCGCATCTTGATTTACACCTCAATTATTTTGGTATTAACCTCGGTCTTCTTGTTTTCGCTCTTCACACGAAATCCCTTGCGAGTCGATGTAATGCGTGATCGCGGTGCTTTGGCTCGCGAAGTGGATGGTCGCTATATTGAGAATGTCTATCGGGTCCAACTGATGAACTCTTCCGAGTCGCCAATGCAGGTCGATATCAAAGCAACCGGTTTGCCAGATATTGCAGTATTGGACGCTAGCGGCAAGGTCCTTCATAGCGTAGTGATTGCGCCAGCTAGTAATTTATTGATTCCGGTGAAGGCAAGCGTGGCGATCAATGAAGTGCTATCCGGATCGCATCCGATCCAGTTCCAGTTTCGTGGTCAAGAGGGCGAACAGATTCGCTTGCGTGATGAAAAATCAAGCTTTATCGTGCCACGCCAATAAAGGGAGTTCATTATGAAAGCAGAATCACAAATTTCAAAACCATGGTGGAAACAGCTCTGGCCTTGGTTATTAATTCTGGGCCCAGCCTTGGCAGCGATTGGTTGCGCTATTACCATTTATTTGGCATTTACTGTGCATGCCGATGAACCCGTGCGAGATGGTATTAAGCGGGGTCTGAAGGTCGAGCAGGTGCAACCGTGAAACTCAAGACAGCCATTTGGATTCTTTGGCCTTCCTTTTTAGCAGCCATTATTGCTGAAGGTTTGGTATTCAGTTTATTTAGGCCCGAAGACTTGCTCCTGTTTGGGCAACCCCATTATTTATCGAACGAGGCAATATACTCAATTGGTTTTTTTGCCTTTTGGACGATTTGCGCGATTTCAAGCGCCATCTCATTATTTATCGTACGCGACTGCTTCTTAAACTCGAAGTCAGTGGAAGATGACCTGCTTAACTGAGTCGTATAGGTGATGAGCAGTTGGTTTTCTCATTCACGTTCGGAACTCCAGCGAGTTGATAGAGCCCTTCAATGTCAATCAATTTAACGTGGCGTTGCTTAATTTGTAATAAGCCTGACTCTGTAAATCGTGACAACATCCGACTTACCGTCTCAATCTGAATTCCAAGATAGCTGCCAATGTCCTCACGACTCATCTTTAAATCAAATTCAGTAAATTCATATCCGCGAGCGGCATATCGTTGGGATAAGTTAATTAAAAAACCTGCGAGTCGTTCTTCGGCTCTGAGAGTTCCCAATGACAATAAATGACGTTGATCCTGAGTTAGTTCACGACTTAAGATGCGATGGAATTGATGCTGCAAACTGGGAATTTGTGATGCTAAGTTTTCAAATTCGGAGAAGCGAATGATGCAAACCTCGCTCTCCTCGAGTGCAATCGCATTAGCTTGGTATTGGTGCTCGCCAATGCCGTCTAAACCCAAAATCTCACCAGGCATATGAAAACCGATGATTTGTGCGCGACCATCCGGTAATGAGTGCTCTGTTTTTAGGGTACCAAAACGAACGCTGTATATGGAATTGAGCGGCTCGCCGTGTCGGTACAGGGTATCGCCTTTGTGGAGATGGACTCGATCTTTGACGAGAGTATCAACCTGGCTTACCTCATTGGCAGAAAGACCAAGCGGCAGGCAAAATTGCCCCAAGACACAAGTAGAGCATTTATTCAGAATTTCTTTACTGGAAGAAATATTCATGATGATGCATATTCTAGTCGAGAGTCCAAAAAAGTTCTATTTCACGCCCCATGCTCAGTAGCACATTATTTATCGGAATTCTCCTAGCAACAATGGCCAGTAGTTGGCATTGTGCCTTGATGTGTGGGGGGATTGCAGCTTCGATTGATCAATCGGTGGCAAAAATTAAGGTTTACCCCAATCGGTCAAGAGTCGTTTGGGATCAAATAGTGGTTCATTTGGCGAGGATTGCCAGTTACATAACTTTGGGGGCGGGAGCTGCCTGGCTGGGGGTTGCTTTTTGGCAGCAGGAGGTGATTCCAATTCAACGAGCTTTATTTGGAATTACTGCAGGGATTCTCCTCTATCAAGCCTATCGCTTGATTCATCCAAGTGGTAAGAAAATCACCCATCTTTTTGGGCAAAAAATTGCACAAGCCTTATCGCAATGGTGGGCAAAACACTTTGCAAAATCTCGCACAGGACTGGCGCGTTGGATCACGGGAATGCTTTGGGGATTAGTGCCGTGTAGTTTGGTTTATGGGGTCCTGGCCCTCGCATTTTTGTCGGGCGATCCAATTGTGGGCGCATTACTGATGCTGGCAATGGGATTGGGTACCTTGCCTAGCCTATTAGTTTTTACCAAGGTCAGCGGTGCCTTGATGCAGTTCGGACAGAAGGTCTGGGTACGATACCTTGCCGCACTCTTATTGATAGCAACTGCTGTATATGGTTTTTATCGTGGCATGACCGTGCCAGCAGAGTTATTAAAGGGTGGCTTTTGTTTGACCTAGAGTGCTTTGATTGCCAAACCAATTGCAACGAGTCCTGAGAATCCAGCAAAAATGAGATGAGTCCATTGGCTACTGATTCTAGGAGCAATTAGGCGACCAGCCATCATTCCAAGAATGGCACCGATTGCGAACGGTATGGCCACCAACCAGTTCATAGTCCCAGCCAGCCCCGAGCCCGCAACACCTCCCAGTGAAATCAGAGACAGAACACCCAAAGAGGTGGCAACGATTGACTGCATGGGTAGATCACTAATCCGTTTAAGTGCGGGGACAATCACAAAGCCGCCCCCAACGCCTAAAAGCCCTGATAAAAATCCAGCTAAGGCGCCAGAGCCAATCAGGGCGCGTGCGCAAGGGACGGTCCAAATTAAGCGACCGATCGATAAGTCGAGCGAGCAGGGTACTGCTTTGGGCTCTTTATATACCCCCTTTGATTGTTGGTAGGCCTCTACAAAAATTCGGATTGCAACGTAGAGGAGGACCAAAGAAAAAATCAGCATTAAGGGTTGATTGGGAATCTGGTGTGCCAACCAAAGTCCTGCGGGTGATAGTAGCAAGCCTGCAAAGGCCAACAGTATGGCAGCGCGGTAACGTAATAACCCAGTTCGTAAAGCCATGATGGCGCCTAGCGCAGAAGATACAGTGACTGCAAGTAGCCCAATGGGGCTCGCCTCCACCATGGGTAAATGGAGCGTAAAGACCAGCAAAGGAACCGATAAGATGCCGCCGCCGGCACCCGTTAGCGCCATGATGAGGCCAACGAATATGCCAAGCCCCGCAGGAATAAGGTGAGGTTGTAAAAGACCGATTAAATCCATCAAGATAGTATCAATGACTTGCTATTAGTTAAATCATAATATATTATATATTTATATATATTGTAATTCACCTTGAATAAGGAGTAAAGCATGCAAAAGCCAATCGTCAAAGCCTTTTTTGATCAAGGAACATGGACCTTTACCTACGTCGTTTATGAAAAACCCAACACGCCGTGTGTGGTGATTGATACAGTCCTCAACTATGACCCTAAATCGGGTCGTACCAAGACCAAGTCTGCAGATGAGGTGATTGCTTTTGTCAAAGAGCAGGGCCTTACAGTCGATTGGATTTTGGAGACCCATGCGCACGCAGATCACCTGAGTGCTGCACCTTATATTCAAAAGCATCTTGGGGGAAAGATCGCCATTGGCTCGCATATTCAGGATGTGCAAAAAGTATTTAAAGGAATATTCAATCTTGAGAGTGACTTTCTAACCAATGGCTCCCAATTTGATTACTTGATCGAAGAGGGCCAGGATTTGCATGCGGGTAACTTAACCATCCACCCCTTATTTGTTCCCGGACATACACCAGCATGCATGGCTTACGTGATTGGCGACGCCATTTTTGTTGGCGATACGATCTTCATGCCCGATGTTGGGACTGCACGTTGTGATTTCCCGGGTGGCAACGCTAATACGCTTTACCAGTCGATGCAAAAGATTTTGTCCTACCCAGATGACACGCGTTTATTCATGTGTCATGACTATCCCCCCACCGGTCGTCCGATTGCCTATGAAACTACCGTGGGTGAAGAGAAGCGGAAAAATATTCATGTGCATCAGGGGGTCACAGAAGCTCAGTTTGTGGAAATGCGTAATCAGCGTGACAAGACCTTGGAGATGCCAGTTTTGATCTTGCCTTCGATTCAGGTCAATATTCGTGCCGGTCATCCACCGCCTGCTGAGACGAATGGCAAGACTTATCTCAAAATCCCCTTCAATGTTCTCTAATTGGCGACTGAGTGGCTATGAATATCAATTTAAAGAAAATGCGCCAATCGGCTGATAAAGCAGTTGACTTAATGAAGGTTTTGGGAAATCGAGATCGAATGATGTTGTTGTGCGAAATTAACCAAGGGGAAAAATGCGTGGGCGAGTTGGAAGATTCCTTGGATATTCATCAGCCAACCCTCTCACAACAACTAACGGTATTGCGTAAGAAAAAGCTGGTGAAAACCCGTCGCGAGGGTAAGCAGATTTATTATTCCGGCGCCAATCCTGTGGCGATGTCAGTGATGAACTTGCTTTACCAAAATTACTGTAAATAACCAATTGATTTAAAAGGAGGTTTATGATGCAATGTAACGTCGGTCATACAGATCGGGTCCTGCGAATTTCTGCGGGAAGTTTATTAATTCTTTTATCTTTGAGTGGAGTGATTGGAGCATGGGGATGGATCGGGGTTGTGCCATTGGCAACCGGCATCTTTCGTTTCTGTCCAGCGTATCCGCTCTTAGGGATGAATACCGCCAAGAAAAAGTAGCGAATTAATTATGGGCAGTTTCAAGGAAGACTTCAAAGATACCGTTGTTGCGCTTCTTGAAACCGCTCAAGACCAGTATCGAGATTTCGTCAGTTTCGTTAAAGAAACATGGCCTCTGCTTGTTCTATTGGCCGCTATCTTAATTGGCCTCATTGCCTACTGGAATCCACCTCCACCGCGCCATATCATCATGGCCTCCGGTATTCAAGGGGGATCATATGAACAATTAGCCGCGAAGTATGTGGAGTTCTTTGCAAAAAAAGGCGTGACTATTGAGCTGGTGCGCACCGAAGGTTCTCAAGAAAATATTAATCGTCTTTCCGATCGCAAAGACCCAGTCCAAGCAGCTTTCGTTCAAGGTGGATCTTTGCATGCTAAACAAGTTCCTGGTGTTGAGTCCCTTGGAAGTGTTGACTACGAGCCGATTTGGGTCTTCTATAGAGGACCATTTCTAAAAAATGGTGCTCTAGATCTTGATCGACTCGCAAAGGCTCGGGTAGCCATTGGCCCCGAGGGTAGTGGTACCCATGTTCAAGCAACGAAAATCTTTGGTGCCGGGCAAGTGATACGCATGCCAACCTTCCTGTCCTTAGAAAACGAACAGGCAGTAAGCGCCTTACAAAAGGGTGAGATTGATATGGTGGTGATGGTCGATGGCTTGCGTGCAAAAAATGTACAAACTCTGTTAAATGATCCGAATATAAATATTCTCAACTTTGTTCGCGCCGCAGCTTACACCAAAAATATTCATTACCTAGAAGAACTTGAGGTACCCATGGGCGCTTTTAATATTGCGCGCAATTTCCCGCCCAGTGATACCAAAATGATTTCCACGGTCACTAATTTATTAATTGATGATCGGATGCACCCAGCGATTCAGTTTCTCTTTCTGATGGCAGCCCAAGAGATCAATGGTAAAGAATCATTTTTTGCCAAGCGTGGCGAGTTCCCAGCCCTTATGAACTCGGAGTTTCCGGAAAGTCCCATTGCACAACAGTTTCATCAGCGCGGTTTACCCGTCTTAATGGATTTTTTACCATTTTGGGTGGCTGAGTTTATCCATCGGATGTTCTTTACATTGTTACCATTCTTTGCGATTGCCTACCCCGTAGTGCTTTCATTACCTAGCTATCGTCTAAGGCGTGTGCGAGCAAAACTCAATCGTATTTATGGCGAGCTAAAGTTTTTTGAGAACGATCTGTTAATTAGCTACGATCCCAGCAAGATGCCTGAGTATTTGGAGACCTTAGCGGACATGGAGCGACGTGCCTTGGCATTAAAAGTTCCCAAGAGCGCTGCAAGTGATTTTTATACTTTAAGAAGCAGTATCGATTATGTGCGCAACGCGCTCAATCGGGGCGATCATCAAATTCTGGGTCGCGAGAGTTCCATTTGATTTGGGATGTCATCATTATTGGTGGCGGAGCCGCCGGTCTCTTTTGTGCTGGAATTGCTGGACAGCGTGGTAAAAAAGTTCTGGTACTGGATCATGCTCCAGTATTGGGGGAGAAGATTCGTATCAGTGGTGGCGGGCGGTGTAATTTCACAAATCTGAACTCAGCCCCTGAGCATTTTTTATCCCTCAATCCCCATTTTGTAAAAAGCCCCCTGGCGCGGTATTCATCAAAGGACTTCATTAATCTCGTGCGTGAGTACCGCATTCCGTTTCATGAGAAACATCGTGGCCAACTATTCTGTGATGATTCTGCAAAAGACATTATTCAGATGCTGTTGGCTGAGTGTCATAAGGGTGGTGTCACTATTCAACATCCAGTATCTGTTACCCAAATTATCAAATCGCAATCGAACTGGACTTTAGAAACAACAGATGGAATCAAACAGGCTACTCATTTAATTATTGCGACCGGAGGATTGCCAGTACCAGCGATTGGCGCGAGTGATTTTGCTCTGCGAATTGCCAAGCAGTTTGAAATCCCAACTACTTCGGTGCGTCCTGCATTGGTACCACTCGCATTCACCTCAGACGAGTTTTCAGTATTCACCAGCTTGGCTGGGATCAGCTTGGAAGCTAGCGTCCAGGCGGGAGAGCGTAACCACGGTTACGGAACCTATCGATTTGATGAAGATCTTTTGATAACCCATAAAGGGCTCTCGGGACCCGCTATTTTGCAAGCCAGTAGCTATTGGCATGAGGGCGAAGCGATCCACATCAATTGGCTAGGAAAGACCGATTTTGATGCGATCTTTTCTGAGGCGCACCAGAAAACAGTTGATGCCGCTCTCGCAGAGGTATTGCCGCAACGCGTTGCACAATTGTTGACCGAACAGCTCAATCTCGCAAAACGTAATTGGGCGGAGGTATCTAAGAAAGATCGAGAAGCCTTGCGTACCCATTTAACGAAGGCCCAAATGAAGCCTGCAGGTACCCTGGGATGGAAAAAAGCGGAGGTCATGTTGGGCGGGGTCGATACCAAAGCATTGGATGGCAAGACCATGATGGCTAAACAACATCAGAATCTCTACTTCATCGGCGAGTGTGTGGATGTCACCGGACATCTTGGAGGGCATAATTTCCAGTGGGCTTGGTCGTCGGCGTTTGTTTGTGCAAATGCACTGGCTGGCTAGAATTCAATTTCAATAAATTACATGGGGAGTGTTGATGGGCTTACTAATTGATCGTGTCGATCACCTCGTACTGACGGTGACTGATATTGAGAAAACTACGCAGTTTTATGAAAAGGCACTCGGTTTTGAGCGAGAGTTCTTTAAAGGACCCGAAGGACAGCCACGGTATGCCTTGTTGTTTGGGCAATACAAGATCAATCTGCAAGATAAAAATACCGAAACCCCGACCAAGGCAAAAGCGCCAACGATTGGGGCTGGCGATTTTTGCTTGATCTCCAAAGTTCCACTGGATGACTTCATTGCTCACCTACAAAAGGTTGGCGTAACCATCGATACAGGTCCGGTACAGCGCCGGGGAGCTTTGGGGCCGATTCGGTCGGTCTATTTCAGGGATCCAGATGGAAACCTGGTTGAAGTCGCCGAATACATCTAGATTTCACCTGTACGACCCTCAAAAGCCCCAAATCGGGGCTTTTTTCTATTTTATTAACTAATTGATTTTAAAGGGTATTTTTATCGTTATTCCCATATAAAGGCATATTGACACCCAAATATGTATATTTTTATTGACAAAGATATATGTAAATTTAGAATTACACTTAAGAAAAGTAGGTTATTAAGATTTTGTGGCAGAGGGTGTCATAAAACCCGCGTGCGGGTGGAGCACGAGAAGTAGGGTGTCTTTCAAAGGGAGAAAACTATGTCAGACCCAAACAAGGTATGGCCCACCGGCTTAACGGAGGCTGAATCTGAAGAGTTACACCGTAATCTGATTCAAGGCACGCAGTTTTTTGGCATGATCGCAGCTCTTGCCCATTTGCTTGCGTACATTTATTCGCCTTGGCTGAAATAAGGAGAAAAAAATGATTTACGGAAAAATGTGGTGTGTCGTAAAACCATCCGTCGGGATCCCATTATTCTTGGGTGCCTGCGCAGTTGGTTCGTTTGCTGTTCATACAATGATCCTCAACAATACAACGTGGGTTAAAGCATTTTTGAATGGCAATGCTGATAAAGTAGCTAGCGCTTCAGCATCGGCAGCAGCAGCACCTGCAGCACCTGCAGTGAAGAAGTAAAGTACTTTAATTTTTCACTAGTCCGAGGTCGGCGGGCCTCGGACTTTTTGCATTTTGATAGTGGGTCTTGACGCCGGTTGATCCTGATGGTGAGATAGCTATACATGAAACGCTTGAGCGAGAAACTAGTGCAATCCTGGACCAGCCTCGGTCCTAAGTTTCTGCCATTTGCAGACGCCGCAACCCCCGATTTGCCCCTCTCGCGACTTCTGCGACTCTCCTTATTTCAAGTTTCGGTTGGCATGGCCTTGGTCTTATTGATTGGCACACTCAATCGCGTGATGATCGTTGAGCTTGGGGTACCCGCCTCTTTAGTGGCGATGATGGTTTCTTTGCCACTAGTGTTTGCACCATTTCGTGCTTTGATTGGTTTTCGTTCTGACACCCATCGCTCTGAGCTAGGGTGGCGACGCGTTCCCTATATTTGGATGGGAACACTTGTGCAGTTTGGTGGTCTTGCCATCATGCCATTTGCCTTACTGGTTCTATCTGGCGGCGGTCAGTCGGCAGATGCCCCAGCTTGGATTGGACAGGCCTCTGCTGCGCTGGCATTCTTGTTAGTGGGTGCTGGGATTCACATTACCCAGACCGTTGGATTGGCGTTGGCGACCGACTTAGCGCCACAAGAATCGCAACCCAAAGTGGTTGGACTCATGTATGTGATGTTGCTCCTCGGAATGATTGTGAGCGCTTTTGTATTTGCAGCAGTCTTAGAGGATTTTTCACCGGGTCGTCTGATTCAGGTGATTCAAGGCTGCGCAATCACCACGATGATTTTGAATGTAATTGCCCTGTGGAAGCAGGAGACCCGCGATCGAAATCGACGCTTCAAGAATCCCGATCAGCCAACGTTTAAGCAATCCTGGGAACTCTTTTGTAAAGGCGATCATGCGATTCGTCGTTTAACCGCGGTTGGTTTGGGAACCATGGCGTTCACTATGGAGGACGTTCTGTTAGAGCCCTATGGTGGCGAGATTCTGAAACTCAGCGTTAGTTCAACGACGTTCTTGACTGCAACCTTAGCAATGGGAGGCTTAATCGGGTTTGGACTGGCATCGCGTGTGCTCAGTCGAGGGGCAGATCCATTTCGGATGGCTAGTATGGGCGCGCTACTTGGCTTACCCGCTTTTGTGGCGGTTATTCTTGCGGCCCCTTTAGCCTCTGCATCATTATTTAGCTTCGGGGTCTTCCTGATTGGGTTTGGAGGCGGCTTATTTGGTCATGGCACATTAACAGCCACCATGAATCTTGCGCCGCCGGAGCAACGCGGATTGGCTCTAGGTGCCTGGGGTGCTGTGCAGGCCACGGGGGCAGGGATTGCAATGGCCCTTGGCGGAGTAATTCGTGATCTTGTTAATTACTTTGCGATGAACGGTTACTTTGGTGCTACTCTCGTTGACCCAAGCACGGGATACATTGCTGTGTATGCCATTGAGATCGCGCTTTTAATAGTAACGATTGTTGCGATGGCCCCATTAATGAGGCAACGGGGAATGCCGCAACCCTTGCAAACGAGTTCAGGCGGCATGGGTCGTAGTTCTTAATCAAGGAGAAAGCGATGGAAGCAGGTTACGTTGTTGCAATTTTGATTGTTGCGATTGGCGCCATGGTCACCATTCGGAATATGAATCGCCGCAAGTAAGTATTACTTAGGAATCGCCTTTGCGTTTTTTACCCAAAAACGATTCTACGATGATCGAGCAAAATACCGCTCCCAGAAGGGCGGTAGTCACGGCCATGATCGGACCACTAATTTGCATACCAAAATCGTAGCCAAATTTCAGGCCGATACCCACTGCAATCAGGTAAGGGATCAAAAAGAGGTAGTTGCGAAGCTTCTTCATAGGCACCATCTTAGCCGGGAAATTCTGCTCAGCAATTTTGATGGGCTTGGATCATAATGACTTTTCAATCGGAGAGTTCATCATGGCGATCAAACGGTTTGCTATTTCCCTATTTTCAATTTTCTCGATCGTCTTTGGATTAGGAGCATTCGCTGCTGATACCGGACCAAGTGAGTCCGCCCCATCTTGGCAAGCGGAAGCCCAAAAAGAGATTAAGGCGAATCAATACGATGCTGCCATCAAAACATTACTGGCAGCCAATCAGCCCAACTCGGCGGATTGGAACAATTTGCTCGGTTATGCGCAACGCAAAAAGACCCCGCCGGATTTAGCTGCTGCGGAGCGTTACTATCAGGCGGCCCTGAAGATTGATCCAAAACATCGTGGCGCCCTGGAGTACTACGGTGAGTTATTTTTAATGAAAAATGATTTAGCTGGAGCCGAACAGATGCTTGCCCGACTCAATAAGGCCTGCTTCTTGCCGTGCGAGGAGTATCGCGAGCTAAAAGATGAAATTGCTAAGTACAGGGCTCAAAAAGGCATAAAGTAGGCCTCAGCTAAAAATCGGGGCCCGGGTCTCAATATCTGAGAAAATAGAGTTTTGATTAATGAGTTTAAAGACCCGCCACCATGCCAGCAGGGAGAACCACGCTTTCAGAGTATTTAAGCCAGCAATCGGCTCAGCACCCATCACTCCACCCTGATCTTGGTTCGCTTGTATTAGAAATTGCCAAAGCTGTTCAAGAAATCGCTTTATTAACCTCCCAAGGAGCGCTTGCTGGCGTATTGGGCAGTTTAGAGAGTCAAAATGTTCAGGGCGAGACCCAAAAGAAATTAGACGTTCTCTCCGATGAGATTTTGATTCAGACCTTTCGATCCGGCAATCTCGTGGCTGGAATTGCATCTGAAGAGAATGATGAGCCACTGAGTAATCCCAAGGGTGGATCCTTCCTATGCTTATTTGATCCACTTGATGGTTCATCGAATATTGACGTTAACGTCTCGGTCGGAACCATCTTTTCAATATTATCTGCAACCCCGAACGCCACGCTGACAGTGGGCGATTACCTGCGAACGGGTCGCCAGCAGATTGCAGCAGGGTATGCAATCTATGGACCGGCAACCATGTTGGTCTTTAGTTTGGGGCACGGTACACATGGCTTTACTTTTGATGCAGCATCTGGCGAATTCATATTGACGCACCCAGGGATTCAAGTCCCTGCCGATACCAGTGAATTTGCCATCAACGCCAGCAATGAGCGCTTCTGGGAGCCGCCTGTGAGTCGCTATATCAGCGAATGCAAGCAAGGTAAAACCAGTGTGCGAGGACGTGACTTTAATATGCGTTGGATTGCGAGTATGGTGGCGGATGTTCACCGAATCTTGATGCGCGGTGGAGTCTTTATGTATCCCAAAGACACAAAGGATCCGAGTAAACCAGGGCGCTTGCGTCTGATGTATGAAGCGAACCCGATGACATTTGTGGTGGAGCAGGCCGGCGGCTTGGGTTCCACTGGACGTCAACGTATCTTGGATGTTCAACCGGAGAGTATTCATCAACGAATCCCCGTCATTTTGGGATCTAAAAATGAAGTAGAGCGTATTGAGGACTATCACCGCGAACATGATCGTGCGTAACACTAATAACAAGCATGGATATGAGTACAACATCACTTAATCGTCGCGAACTGGCCAACGCCATTCGCTTTTTGGCCATCGATGCCGTTGAAAAATCGAAGTCGGGTCATCCTGGCGCACCGATGGGCATGGCCGACATTGCTGAGGTCTTATGGCGCGATCATCTCCACCATAATCCTGCCGATCCAGCATGGATTAATCGGGATCGATTTGTCCTTTCCAATGGCCATGGATCAATGCTGATCTATGCTTTATTGCATCTCACCGGCTATGCCGTCAGCATTGACGATATTCAGAAGTTCCGACAGTTGCATAGCATCACCGCCGGACACCCCGAAGTTGGTATTACGCCCGGAGTCGAAACCACTACTGGCCCCCTTGGTCAGGGGCTTGCGAATGCGGTGGGCATGGCCTTAGCAGAATCACTTCTTGCAAAGCGCTTTAACCGCCCCGGCCACTCCATCATTCATCACCACACTTATACCTTCTTGGGAGATGGTTGCCTCATGGAGGGCGTGAGCCATGAGGCCTGCTCACTGGCAGGCGTCTGGGGCTTAAATAAACTCATTTGCTTTTATGACGACAACGGCATCTCAATTGACGGGCATGTCGACGGTTGGTTTCGGGACGATACTGCCAAGCGTTTTGAGGCCTATGGCTGGAATGTAATTGGTCCCATTGATGGTCACGATAGCAATGCAATCTCACAAGCCATTCAGAAAGCAAAGAATGAATCCAAGCGCCCAAGCTTGATTATTTGCAAGACCACGATTGGTTGGGGAGCTCCAAATATGGCGGGCACCCATGATGTGCACGGCGCACCTTTGGGTGAGAAAGAAGCCCAAGCAACCCGTCAAGCACTTGGGTGGACCCACGCACCGTTTGTAATTCCGGCATCGATTAAAGATGCATGGAGTGCGATCGTGGCAGGTAAGGCCAAACAGGCTGCTTGGGATGCGGCGTTTGCCAACTATCAACGTGAGTACCCTGAGCTCGCCAAAGAGTTACTGCGTCGTATTGATGAAAAATTCCCTGAGGGTTGGGCCAATACCAAGTCCCAACTCTTTACGAGCATGAAAGCGATCGAAGCGCCGACAGCGAGTCGCAAGTCATCGCAACAGGTTTTGGAGGTTTTGGTCCCAGCTCTACCTGAGCTATTAGGTGGTTCTGCTGATCTCACCGGTTCCAACTTAACTGCTGTGAAAGCCAGCATCACCTGGCATCAAAAGCCTGAACAAGTAGCAAACTACCTATCCTATGGCGTGCGTGAATTCGGTATGAGTGCCATCATGAATGGCATTGCCTTGCATAAAGGCTTCATTCCTTATGGCGGCACCTTCGCAGTGTTCTCGGATTACGCCCGTAATGCCATGCGTATGAGTGCTCTGATGCACCAGCGTGTCATTTATGTGCTCACGCACGACTCGATTGGTCTGGGTGAGGATGGGCCAACCCACCAACCGATTGAACATGCAGCCAGCTTGCGATTGATCCCAAACCTCGACCTCTGGCGCCCTTGCGACGGATTTGAAACTGCCGTCGCTTGGACTGCAGCGATTGAGCGTACCGATGGACCCAGCGCACTCTTTTTATCTCGCCAAAATTTACCCCAGCTTACCCAGGCGATCACGGAAACCCAGGTATTAAAGGGTGCTTATGTCTTATCAGACTCTCCTAATCCTGAGGCAGTTCTGATCGCAACCGGCTCCGAGGTAAGTCTAGCGATACAAGCCCAAGCACTCTTACGTACCAAAGGTAAGTCGGTACGCGTGGTATCCATGCCATGCACCTCAGCCTTTGATCGTCAGTCTCGCGAGTGGCAAGACGCGGTCTTACTCAAGGGCGTTCGCCGGATCGCGATTGAAGCTGGGCAGGGCGATCTATGGTGGAAATACGTTGGTTTAGATGGCGCTGTGATTGGCATTAATCGGTTCGGAGAATCGGCGCCTGCACCAGCGGTTTATCAAGCCTTAGGTGTTACCGTTGACCGTATTGTTGAACTTGTTTTGTCCTAGAGGAAAAAATGGCATTAATTTCATTAAGACAGCTTTTAGATCACGCGGCTGAGCATCATTACGGACTGCCAGCATTCAATGTCAATAACATGGAGCAGATCCATGCCATCATGCAGGCCGCTGATCAGGTCGATAGCCCTGTGATTTTGCAGGCTTCAGCAGGCGCGCGTAAATATGCTGGTGAGCCATTCCTGCGGATGCTAGTACTCGCAGCGGTTGAGCAGTACCCTCATATTCCAATTTGCATGCATCAGGATCACGGTGCCTCCCCGGCAGTCTGCCAGGCATCGATCCGTAGCGGCTTTTCTAGTGTGATGATGGATGGCTCACTAAAAGAAGACGCCAAGACCCCGGCTGACTTTGCCTATAACGTGGATGTGACCCGCCGAGTGGTCGATATGGCACATGCCGTGGGCGTCTCAGTGGAAGGCGAGTTGGGTTGCTTAGGTTCATTAGAAACTGGACAAGCGGGTGATGAGGATGGCAGTGGGGCAGAGGGCGTACTCGATCATTCTCAGCTACTCACTGATCCAGACGAGGCAGCCGAGTTTGTTGCCAAGACGCAAGTGGATGCCCTAGCCATTGCGATTGGCACCAGTCATGGTGCGTATAAGTTCACCAGACCACCCACTGGCGATATTTTGGCAATCGACCGTATTAAGGCCATCAATCAGCGGATTCCGAATACGCATTTAGTGATGCATGGATCATCGAGCGTGCCGCAAGAGTGGTTGGCGATTATTCGTGAACATGGCGGCACTATTAAAGAGACCTATGGTGTGCCAGTAGAAGAGATCGTTGAAGGAATTAAGCACGGCGTGCGCAAAATTAATATCGACACCGATATTCGTTTGGCCATGACTGGAGCAATCCGCAAGTTTTTCTCAGAACACCCAGAAGAATTTGATCCTCGCGCTTTTCTCAAGGTTGCTACAGCAGCCGCTAAGGGAATTTGCGAGGCGCGCTTCAAATCCTTTGGGTGCGCTGGCCAAGCGAGCAAGATTAAAGTGATTCCCTTGGAAAAGATGGCAGCGCGCTACGCCAAGGGAGAGTTAAAAGCTGTTGTGCAGTAATGATTGAGCAAAAGGAATAAAGAGGAAAACATGACGATCCGAGTTGCAATTAATGGATATGGCCGGATTGGCCGGATGGTATTGCGCGCTCTCTACGAAGAGGCGATGTTGCAGAATAAAAAACGTGATATCCAAATCGTCGCCATTAATGCGATGGGCGATATTGATATCAACGCACATCTCACCCAATATGACTCCGCCCACGGTCGTTTTCCGGGAACAGTAAGCGTTGACGGTGATTACATGGTGGTCAATGGCGATCGGATTCGGATGTACTCAACCCGCAATCCCCTTGAAACTCCATGGGGCAAAGAGGGCGTTGATTTGGTACTCGAGTGTTCTGGTAAGTTCACCTCCAAAGAAAAAGCGATGGTCCATATTCAGCAGGGAGCCAAGAAGGTATTAATCTCGGCCCCCGGTGAAAAGGATGTCGATGCCACAATCGTATATGGCGTCAATGAGAAGGTCTTAAAACCCACCGATGTCGTGGTATCTAATGCAAGCTGCACCACCAATTGCTTGGCACCACTAGTCAAGCCCTTACTTGAGAAGATTGGGATTGAGTCTGGCCTCATGACCACGATTCATGCGTTTACGAATGATCAAGTACTCACTGATGTGTATCACAAGGATAAGCGTCGGGCACGCTCAGCTGTGAGCAGTATGATTCCCACCAAAACCGGTGCTGCAAAAGCGGTTGGTTTAGTGCTGCCAGAGCTTGCAGGGCGCTTTGACGGTTTTGCGATGCGCGTACCTACCATTAATGTCTCGGTCGTTGACCTCACCTTTATTGCCAAGCGTCCCACCTCGGTGGATGAAGTTCATCAAATACTGAAGGCTGCGAGTGAGCATGAGCTCAAAGGCATTTTGGGGTTTAATACCTTACCTCTGGTATCCATCGACTTTAATCATGATCCCCGACCCAGTATTTATGATGCTTCACAAACGCGGGTCTCGAGCGATGGCAAGTTGGTCAAGGTCTTGGCGTGGTACGACAACGAATGGGGCTACTCTGTGCAAATGCTCAATGCGGCAGAAGCGCTGATGGCGGTGTAAGGCATTGGCCAGTAGACCCTCTACTCGAAAACAAGACCCCGACTCGGCCTTGGTTGACGATATTCGTCTACTTGGGCGCATTTTAGGGGATGTGATTCGGGAACAAGAGGGCGTTGCAATATTCAATTTGATTGAGCAGATTCGGGTCTTATCGGTCCGGTTTCATCGCCATGGTGATGAAAATGCTAACAAAGAGCTTAAGAAGCTTTTAAAGGGATTGAGTGCCGATGATGCAGTCAAGGTTATTCGAGCCTTTACCTACTTTAGTCATTTGGCAAATTTGGCGGAGGATCGCCATCAATTGCGACGTCAAGCCGCCCAAGAGCGTATTGCTAGTCAACAGCCCGGTAGTATTGATTTAGCTTTAGAGCGAATTCATGCGGCAGGTATTAGTAAAGCAACCATTGTTAAAACCCTTACTGATAGTTATTTATCACCCGTACTGACCGCGCACCCAACTGAGGTGCAACGCAAAAGTATTTTGGACGCGGAGCGTAGCATTGCGCAATTATTGCTAAATCGTGATCAGATTAAAGATCGAGCAAAAGCATATCAACTCAAAAAAGATCGGTTATGTGAGCGTGAGCTTGCCGACAATGAATTACAAATCAAGGCACGCGTGATTCAGTTATGGCAAACCCGTTTGTTACGCTATACCAAACTAAAGGTTGCTGACGAAATTGAAAATGCCTTGAGTTACTACGAGGCTACTTTTTTACGGGAGATCCCCAAGCTCTACGCTGAACTAGAGGACCGTCTTGGGCAACCGCATATCGCTTCCTTTTTACGAATGGGTCAATGGACCGGCGGCGATCGGGACGGCAACCCTAATGTTAGTGCCCAAACCTTGGAATATGCCCTAAAACGGCAGGCCGAGATGATATTGCGTCATTACTTAACCGAAGTGCATTATCTGGGCACGGAGCTCTCTCTGTCGGCATTCTTGGTGGGCTTTCCAAAGGCCATGCAAGCCTTAGCGAATCGCTCCCCCGATGAGAATGAGCATCGCATGGATGAGCCCTACCGCCGAGCCTTAACCGGTATTTACTCGCGACTCGCTGCCACACTCAAAGACTTAACCGGGGGCGATGCAGCGCGACACGCCGTGCCACCCCAAAATCCCTATCAAAGCGCAAGAGAATTCTTGGACGACTTGCAAGTGATTGAAGGATCCTTGCGCTCCCATTCTGCGGAGGCACTCATTAATCAGCGTTTAAGGGCGCTCATCCGTGCTGTTGAAGTATTTGGTTTTCACTTGGCGACCGTGGACTTGCGCCAGAGCTCAGACCAGCATGAAGAGGTATTGCAAGAGTTGCTGTCTGTCGCCAAGATTGAGGACAACTACCGAGCTTTAGATGAGGCTGCTAAGCAGGCATTATTAATCCGCTTACTCAATGAAGCACGGCCACTGCAGGTGGTTGGCGCAGAGTATTCCCCACACACGATGAGTGAGCTTGCCATTTTTGCCCTTGCTAAACGTCTACGTGAGCGTTTTGGTGCAGATGCGATCCGCCACTACATCATTAGTCATACCGAGACCGTCAGCGATTTGCTAGAGGTGATGCTACTGCAAAAGGAACTTGGTCTGATGCGCGGTACCTTAGATTCTAAGGCGCGGATTGATCTCATCACCGTACCCTTATTTGAAACCATTGAAGATCTTCGCAATGCAGCACCCATCATGCGTGACTTCTATGCCTTGCCAGGTATTGCCAATTTAGTGAAACGGTCGGGTGCCGAGCAAGACATTATGTTGGGCTATTCCGATAGTAATAAAGATGGCGGGATCTTCACCAGCAACTGGGAGCTGTATTGTGCTGAGATTGCCCTGGTGGAGCTCTTTGAGCGCTTAGCCAATAGTCACAATATTCAGCTGCGCTTATTTCATGGGCGCGGTGGAACAGTAGGGCGTGGTGGTGGCCCTAGTTATGAAGCCATTCTGGCGCAGCCACCAGGGACTGTTCGAGGTCAAATTCGCTTGACGGAGCAGGGGGAGGTGATTGGTTCGAAATACGCCAACCCAGCGATTGGTCGACAAAATTTAGAGGCATTAATTGCGGCTACTCTTGAGGCTACTCTCCTGCAACCAACCAAGCCCGCAACACCCTTGTTCCTTAAAACGGCTGCCCAGATTTCAGAATCCAGTATGCGGGCCTACCGCCGTTTAATCTATGAGACCGAGGGCTTCGCCGAATACTTTTTCCAAGCTACGCCGATTCGTGAGATCGCCGAGCTCAATATTGGTTCACGACCCGCATCCCGAAAAGCGACTCAGCGTATTGAGGATCTTCGAGCCATTCCATGGGGATTTAGTTGGGGCCAATGCCGTCTAACGCTCCCCGGTTGGTTTGGTTTTGGATCTGCCATTTACGAGTTATTGCATGACGCCAAGCCAAAAGAGCGCGCTACGAACTTGGCTCTATTAAAGCGGATGTATCGTCAGTGGCCATTCTTTCGAACCCTCTTATCGAATATGGATATGGCTTTATCCAAAGCAGATCTTGATTTGGCTGCTCTTTACAGTGAGCTGGTTACCGATTCGCGCTTACGCAAAAAGATCTTTGCGGCCATGTGCGAGGAGTGGGATAAGACCATTGATGCACTTGTGCAAATCACGGGGGAGAAGCAACGCCTTGCCAATAACCCAATCTTAGCCCGGTCCATACGCCATCGCTTTCCTTACATCGACCCTTTGCACCACATTCAGGTTGAGCTAGTCAGACGCTATCGTGCTGGGCAAAGCGATGAGCGGGTTAAGCGGGGCATCCACTTATCCATCAATGGCATTGCATCGGGCTTACGAAATACGGGATAAATCCGTCAATCACTTATGGTGATCGGCAGGAAGCTCAACACCGCATTCGCGACAGTATTTATCGGTGGCATTGAGATCATCGGCTAAGCAGTTTGGACAGGTGCGCGGATCTAGATCTGGTCGATGGCGCCGTAGCGCCATTTCACTCGTGACAATTCCAGTGGGAACTGCTAAGGTGCCCCAGCCCATCAGCATCATGGTTGATGCAATCAATTTACCCAAATCCGTTTGTGGGGTGATGTCACCAAAACCAACGGTTGTCATGGTCGTAATGGCCCAATAAATACTAATTGGAATACTGGTGAATCCATTTTGTGGACCCTCAACCACATACATGAGTGTGCCCATTACCATCACGACCATTAGCACGACCGACAAAAACACCATAATTTTGCGTCGACTAGCGGCTAGGGCATTTGCTAGATGGTTGTACTCGACCAAGAAACTCGTGAGCTTGAAGATCCGGAATATGCGTAAAAGACGTAGAACCCGAACATCAATCAGTGAATGCAACTCCGGGAAGAATAGCGCTAGGTAGGTTGGTAAAAATGCGATGAGATCAATGATTCCAAAAAAGCTCAGCGCATATTTGCGTCGATCGGGAGCACAGTAGAGGCGCGCAAGGTATTCAACGGTGAAAATGAAGGTAAAAAACCACTCCAAGGCAAAGAGGATCGAGTGAAACTTGGCTGATATGCTCTGCACACTATCAAGCACTACCACCAAAATCGAGACCAGAATGACAAAGATCAAAATCCGGTCAAAGAGTCGGCCAGCGCGGGTATCGGACTCAAAAATAACCCGATACAAGGTCTCTTTCAGAGTCTGTTCTTCATGGATCTGAGGCTTGGCGGTCATATCGGCCTTGGGTGTTCAAAACAATTAGAATAACGGTTTACCAAGTAATCATTAATTTAGCCTAAATACGAAGGAATTTGCATGCCAGGCCTTTTGCCCAATGTAGACCCGGATGGTCTATTGGAATTCTCGGTAGTCTATACCGATCGTTCTTTAAATCACATGTCAGCGGAATTTAAGAAAGTTATTACTGATATTTCCGCAATTCTCAAGGATGTTTACAAAGCGCATTCCACCGTCGTGGTTCCTGGAAGCGGGACCTATGGCATGGAGGCGGTGGCACGGCAGTTTGCTCCTGGTAAAAAATGTCTGATTATTCGTAATGGCTGGTTTAGCTATCGCTGGACACAAATTTTTGATCTTGAGCAGTTCACCCAAGATGTTCATGTCATCAAAGGTCGCCAAGTTGAACAAACTGCCCAAGGTGCGTATGCACCCCCTCCGATCGAAGAGGTTATCGCCTTTATTCAGAAAGAAAAGCCAGACGTCGTATTTGCTCCGCATGTCGAGACCTCCGCCGGAATTATTCTGCCCCCCGAGTATTTGAGGGCTATTGGTGACGCAGTGGAATCCGTTGATGGATTATTTGTATTGGATTGCATTGCCTCTGGTGCAATGTGGGTTGATATGAAAGCCAGCAAAGTGGACGTCTTGATTAGCGCTCCGCAAAAAGGGTGGAGTAGCTCGCCATGTTGCGCTTTGATTGGTCTCTCCGAGCGTGCTCGGCAAAAAATTGAGCATACTCAAAGCAATAGCTTCTCAATTGATCTCAAGAAGTGGTTGCAGATTATGGAGACCTACGAGAAGGGTGCGCATGTGTATCACACCACCATGCCAACCGATGCATTGAAGATCCTGCGTAACGCCATGAAAGAGACCCAATCGCATGGATTTGATTACCTCAAGCAGCAGCAGATTGAGTTAGGCACCAGAGTTCGAGCCTTAATGGTTGCTAAGGGCTTTCCAAGCGTAGCCGCAACAGGCTATCAAGCTCCGTGTGTCGTGGTGAGTTACACCACCGATCCGGATATGCAGTCTGGTAAGAAGTTTATGGAGGTAGGCCTGCAAACTGCAGCGGGTGTGCCATTGCAGGTGGGCGAGGGCCCAGAGTTTAGGACCTTCCGTATTGGATTATTTGGTCTCGAGAAGTTGCTTCATATTGAGCGCGCCATCACGCATCTTGAAGCTGCGATGGACAAGATCACAGCAAAGTAATTACTTTTCGATCTTTAAGACAGCAAAGGCAGCCTGAAGGCGCTTGGAGTAAATCTCCTTTAGCGCCTTTACTTTTTCAGGGGTCCACGACCAAAAGCCAGCAAGACTTTTGGTTCCCGTTTTGCCACTCTTAACCATATTTAGAATCGATTCTGGCATCGCAGTGTCATTGCAAAGCGCAGGATAGATCTCCTTGGCAGCATTGCAATTGACATCCCAACCCGATAATTCTTTCTGAGTGATGGGTCCGACCGCAGCATACCGAAATCCAAAGCTGTAGCGGACCGCATCATCCACATCCTCCGGCGTTGCAACACCGCGATCGATTAAGTAGAGCGCTTCCCGCATTAAGGCATGCTGGATGCGATTGGCTAAAAATCCTGGAATATCTTGCCTGACCAAAACTGGCTTCTTATCAATGGATTGATAAAAGGCATACACTGCATCCGCAATCCTTGGATCGGTTTTCTCACCCAATACGATTTCGACTAGGGGCACCAGTTCAGCGGGCATAAAGTAATGGGCCCCCATCATGCGATGGGCTGTTTTCAAACCCTGTGCGATTTTGCTAATTGGGTAAGCGGAGCTATTACTCCCAATCGGTATCTCTTGTGGAACACGTTGGTCTAAAGAATGAAATAAGGCTTGCTTGGTTGGCAAATCCTCAATAATTGTTTCCACAATCCAGCGACAGTCAGTCCAGTCGCTCCATGTATCAATTTCGCCGGCGCGAGATGACCCTGCAGCACTCCGTTTGTCGGATGAGCATAAGGCGATCGCATCCTCTAAGCATTGTTTTGCCTTTTCTTGGGTACGACCTAAAACCACCACGGGGACATCTGCCCCCAAGAAGCCAGCCGCAATGCCCGTTGCCATGGTGCCAGTTCCAACTACCGTTACATAAGCCATCAAAAGCCCCTATTAAGAATCATGAAATAAACAAGAGTCTAATTCAGTATGGCAAGTGTCAGCTTGGCTTGACAGGCTATCGCATCCAATTGGTCGAGTAGAGAATATCCCAAACAGGTCAAGGCAAGTGAGCCCTGAAACTGGTATAAATGGGGCTTTGCTTTTTTAAGTAATTGCCATTTATAACGACAACGACAGACAAATTATGCTGAAACTTGACCAACATCCATCCGGTAGACATTTTTTACATATTCCAGGGCCCAGTCCAGTCCCATCCAGAATCTTGCGTGCAATTAGCTATCAAACCATTGATCATCGCGGCCCCGAGTTCGGTGAGTTAGGTCTTCAATTACTGGCTGGTATGCAAACCATCTTCAAGACCAAGCATCCAGTGATCATTTATCCAAGTTCAGGAACTGGTGCATGGGAAGGTGCTCTCGTAAATACTCTTTCACCTGGTGATCTCGTCCTGATGTACGAGACTGGTCATTTTGCAACCCTTTGGAATAAGTTGGCCCAACGTTTAGGTATTAAAACAGAGTTCATTGGCTTGCCCGGTGCCGAAGGTTGGCGTCACGGGGTTGATGCGGCCAAAATTGAAGAGCGTCTTAAGGCAGATACTGGTCATCAAATTAAGGCAGTCTGTGTGGTTCATAACGAGACCTCAACGGGCGTTACTTCCAATATCGCCGCGGTGCGCAAAGCCATTGATGCGGCAAAGCATCCTGCGCTTTTAATGGTCGATACGATCTCAGGTCTAGCCTCAGCCGATTTTCGTCATGACGAGTGGGGTGTTGATGTAACCGTGAGCGGTTCGCAAAAGGGCTTGATGCTCCCACCGGGTATCGGATTTAATGCGATTTCACCGAAAGCGTTAGAAGCCAGTAAGCGTGCCACCCTACCTAAAGCCTACTGGGCTTGGGATGAAATTCTGGAGTCCAATAAGACGGGTTATTGGCCTTCAACGCCTGCAACCAATTTGCTCTATGGCTTGCATGAGGCGATTGAGATGATTTTGAATGAAGGTATGGACAATGTATTTGCTCGCCATCAGCGCCTTGCCAAGGCTTGCCGTGCGGCAGTTGAGGCCTGGGGATTGGAAGTTCAGTGTAAAGACCCTGCGGTTTACTCGCCAGTATTGACCGGCGTGCGCACCCCAGAAGGAGTGGATGCCGATGCCTTGCGTAAATTAATCTTTGAACGCTATAACTTGTCCCTTGGTACTGGCTTGGGTAAGGTAAAAGGTCAATTGTTCCGTATTGGACATTTGGGCGATTGCAACGAGTTGTCCTTGCTTGCCGCCATCAGCGGATGCGAAATGGGTATGAACCGTTTTGGCATCAAACTCAAAGGCAGTGGTATTCTTGCGGCTCAAGAGGCTCTTCAGTAACTACGATTGATTGAGTTGTTTGCGTAGCGCTTCGATCTCTTCTAGAAGGTCAAGCGCTAAAGCAACCCCTGGAGTATTTACCTCCAGGTCTCGGACTAGACGGCTAGCGATCTTGGCACGGCGCAAAGAGTGGCCCGTAAAACGCCATTCACTCTGGCTTGAGCCTTGCGGTTGAAGAACTCCCTCGGCAACCCATTCTTCAATATGCGTATGGCTGATCGAGCAAGCTTGGCAGATTTCAGTCACAGTCAAATGCAGCTGCTCTTCAACCACCATACCCTCTAGTAATACTGAACGATTTGTACTCATATCGATTACTCCTAACCGTTTGCACGTGGATTAAATGCAGCAAATGACTTTGCCATTGCTTGGTAAGCTTCTTTATCTGAATCAGTGCTCGCTGGTGGGGTAACCAGTCGAACACTTGCATAAAGATCGCCTGGCTCTTGACTCGGAATGCCCTTGCCTTTGAGGCGGAGTTTCTTGCCTGCCATAGTATTAGCCGGGATGTTCAATTCAACTTTGCCAGTGGGAGTGGGGAGGTCTACGGTTGCTCCTAATGCCGCCTCCCAAGGGGCAAGGTTTAACGCAACCGTTACATCTTTACCATCGACCTTAAAGAGGGCATTTGGCTTAATCACAATCTCTAAATAGAGGTCACCCGCTTTGCCATTTCCAAAGCCTGGGCTTCCCTGACCAGCGAGGCGTAAATGTTGACCGCTTCGAATACCCTTGGGTATTTTGACCTCTAAGGTGCGCTCTTGCATACGCAGATGGCCTTGATCATCCAGTGCAGGCATTTTGAGTCCGATGCTTCGTTGTGTACCTAGATACGAATCAACTAAATCAATCTCGATCTTAGCGTGGTGATCTTCACCCGGAATATTGAACTGTGCACTTTGCTGATTGGCCTGTTGAGCACGACGCCCAAAAATGGATTCGAAGAACTCGCTGTGGTCAGGATTAGCACTATCGCCCCAACCATTGCCCCGAAACTCGTAACCAGGGTCCCAATTGGGTGGGGGATTAAAGCCTTGACCACCCGACCAGTTGCTGCCCATCTGATCATAGGCTGCTTTTTTCTCAGGGTCCTTTAAGACGGCATAAGCCTCACCAATTTCCTTAAAGCGCTTTTCAGCATCGGGCTCTTTGCTTACGTCGGGATGGTATTTGCGCGCCAGTTTGCGATAGGCCTGTTTAATTTGATCAGGCGTTGCATCCCGCTCAAGGCCGAGTATTTTGTAATAGTCTTGGTATTCCATGAATGCACAAGGGAAGTCAATCAATAATCCATGATTTTAATCGGATTAAACCATTCAGTAGAATGGATGTATGCCCGAATTTGATCCTTTAAGCGCCGACGATGATTTGCCCCCGAGTAAATCAGAGCTCAAACGCCAAATGGCCGATCGCCAAAAATTGGCTGAGGCTTTAAGCGCACTTCCAAGTGATGCCTTAAAGTCGATTCCGATTGATGAAGATTTGCGCGATGCAATTGCAAAGACGTCCCGCATTCGATCTTTTGAAGGAATCCGGCGCCATAAGCAATACCTTGGTAAGCGGATGCGGGCCTTATCGGATGAGGATATTGCAGCCATCAAGAAGCAGCTTGAGGTGATTGAGGGACCTGGTCGAGTCGAAACTGCAAAGTTGCATCGCTTAGAGCGACTGCGTGAGCGCCTATTGCAAAATGATGAGGCGCTACAAGAGCTCATTGCTCAGTATCCGACTCTGGATATTCAGAATATTCGTACTCTAATCCGAAATGCGAAGAAGGAGCGGGAGGCCAATAAGCCCCCAAAGGCCTATCGCGAGATTTTTCAATACCTAAGAGAGCTTGAGGCCTAAATGAGTAAAACCAAACAAGATCGTGGCGAAATCTACGTATTCATTCAAGCAATTTTATTGATTGCCCTATTCTTTGGTCCCGCTGATCTCTTCGGTAAGCCAGAAACTATTTATTACCCCCTATGGCTGGCTGGAAGAGCTCTTTTTTATTTGGGCTTAGGTATTGCGCTTTGGGCCGCGATTGCCTTGGGGCCCAATCTCACCCCAATGCCTAAACCGAAGCGCAATGGCGAGTTGATCCAGACAGGGATTTATAAGCTGGTTCGCCACCCAATCTATTTTGGGGTCATTATCTTAGGCTTTGGTTGGGCAGCGACCTTGCAAAGTTGGTATACCCTTGCCGTTGCAGTTGCGCTACTCATCTTTTTTGATCTGAAGTCCCGCAAAGAAGAGGAGTGGCTACTAGAAAAGTTTCCGAACTATCAAGACTATCGGCAGCGCACTAAAAAACTAATTCCGCTGATTTATTAAATCAACCCAATTTATTTAACCGCTTTATACCCCGGTGTTTTATTGGAGCGATTCTGGACAGCCTTAACAAAGGTGATTAAGGTCTTATTGCGCCTGAACTCCGGTTTTATGGCTAGATAAAACGTTTCAGTCTCTAGAGGAATAAAGTGCAACTTATATTCTTTGGCGATGTACTGCAGGCCAATGCCGACATCGGCTTGTTCTGCCAAAATACTGGTCGCAACGGCACTATGGGTAAACTCTTCGTGTCCATAACCTTTGATTTGCTTCGTTTTAAGGCCTTCGCGCTCCAAAAGCCGATCCAGAAGAAGGCGTGTACCCGCACCTTTCTGTCGGTTAATCATTCGCACCTCGGGTCGAGCAAGATCTCGAATCGAATTAATCTTGAGGGGGTTGCCTTTTGCCAATAAAAGTCCTTGGACGCGTTGCATTAAAGGAATGGTGATAAGACCGGCGCGTCGCAGGTGATCCTCGATGGCTTTGAACTCTCTTGCATCGGATACATGAAAACCGGCAATCGTCGCTTTATTCTCCATGAGGCGATCCAATGCATGTCCGGACCCCATGGTCTTATATTCAATCTCATCAAATTTTGAATGAATCTGCTCAATTAGAGGATCGTTGCTGCTGCAAAAGATATATCGATCAAATGTCTTATTAAGATGATTGGAGAGTTTTTCACTAATGTCGCTTGCTAAACGTTGAGCCTCGCTAGATAGCTGCAAATCTAAGCGTTCTAGAGAGTGAATCAGCAATTGCCCGGCAGGAGTAATTTTGGAGCCATGTCCCTTAATTCGTTCTAAGAGCTGGCAACCTAATTCCCGCTCAGCCTCTTGCAACTCATTCCAGACCGTGCGATAGGACACATTCAGATCCTTTGCTGCCGCAGCTAGAGTACGCCCCTGATCTACGCTGCGTAATAAATTACCAATATGCGTTAGATCGAGGGTGTGCTGATGGTAGTTTGGGGTTTTCAGGAGCAGGGTGGGTTGGATTACAAGCTTCATATGAATATTTTTGCATATTGATTATTTAAACTGATCTCTTGATGATAAAACGTTTTCAACCAACAATTCATCATCATGAAAAATCTACGTTCCATCATTTCAATACTGACCCTCTCTTTCTTGCTGTCCACCGCTGCGTATGCACAAAAGAGCATCGTCCTATCTTCAACGACCTCGACCGAACAATCGGGTTTATTTGGCCACATCCTGCCACCTTTTGAGAAGAAAACAGGGATTCAAGTAAAAGTAGTTGCGGTGGGAACTGGGCAGGCTCTTGACATTGGCCGTCGCGGTGACGCTGATGTGGTGATGGTTCACGATAAGGTTGCTGAAGAGAAATTCGTTGCCGAGGGATTTGCCGACAAACGGATTGAAGTCATGTACAACGACTTTGTTCTTATTGGCCCCAAGGCTGATCCAGCGAAAGTCGCTGGTGGTAAAGATATCCAAGCAGCGCTTAAGAAAATTGCTGACAGTAAGTCGACTTTTGTATCGCGTGGCGATAAAAGTGGCACTCATGCAGCGGAGCTACGTTATTGGAAGGGTGCAGATATTACAGTTTCTCCCAATCTGCCTTGGTATAAAGAAACTGGCTCGGGGATGGGCCCTGCATTAAATACCGCATCCGGTATGAATGCTTATATTTTATCGGACCGCGCAACTTGGCTCAGCTTTAAGAACCGTGGCGATCTAACTATTTTGGTGCAAGGCGATCCCAAGCTCTTTAATCAGTATGGTGTGATGCTGGTGAGCTCGGCTAAACATCCCAAAGTGAAGAAAGCCGAAGGCCAAGCATTTATCGATTGGATTACCTCAAAAGAGGGACAAGATATGATTGCCAGCTACAAGGTGGGCGGCGAGCAGTTATTTTTCCCAAACGCCAAGAATTAAGCTAGTAAGTACCTGGCACCAAAATATCGTTGGTGACATTATGCAGATCACGGTGGCCAGTAAACGCCATCGTGAGATCCAGCTCCTTATGAATAATCTCTAAACATTTGGTTACACCCGGGCCGCCCATGGCGCCAAGACCATATAGGAATGAGCGGCCAATCATCGTACCGCGTGCACCCAAAGCCCACGCTTTAAGAACATCCTGGCCGGAACGAATTCCGCCATCCATCCAGACCTCGATGTCCTTACCAACCGCATCCACAATTGGAGGAAGCGCCTGGATACTCGACATCGCTCCATCGAGCTGTCGACCGCCATGATTTGATACCACGATGGCATCGGCACCTGATCCGACGGCTGCACGGGCGTCCTCGGGATCCAAGATGCCCTTAATAATTAGTTTGCCGTCCCAGTGTTTCTTAATCCACTCGACGTCTCCCCAATTAAGGCCGGGATCAAATTGTTCCGCAGTCCATGATGACAGGGAAGACATATTCCCAACGCCCGTGGCATGACCAACAATGTTTCGAAAGGTGCGACGCGGTGTTTGTAGCATGCCCATACACCAACGTGGTTTAGTCATCATATTGATGATGTTAGGAATGGTAAGTTTGGGCGGGGCGCTTAAGCCATTTTTAATATCTTTATGACGCTGTCCTAAGATTTGTAGGTCCAGGGTGAGCACGAGGGCTGAACATTTTGCCGCCTTGGCCCGCTCAATCAGACGTTCAATAAAACCGCGATCTTTCATGACGTAGAGCTGGAACCAAAATGGTTTAGTGGTTCGCTCAGCCACATCTTCAATGGAGCAAATACTCATGGTCGATAAGCAGAAGGGGACGCCAAATTTCTCAGCAGCCTGCGCAGCTAAAATTTCACCGTCGGGATACTGCATTCCAGTTAATCCGGTGGGTGCCAGCGCGACCGGCATTGCAACCTCTTGGCCGACCATAGTTGTCTTGGTGGTGCGATTTTGCATATTGACAGCCACCCGTTGGCGTAATTTAATCTTCTGAAAATCCGATTCGTTGGCTCGGTAAGTAGATTCGGTCCAGGACCCGGAATCTGCATAGTCATAGAACATCTTGGGGGTGCGCTTTTGGTGGAGGACGCGCAAATCTTCAATATTGGTAATAATTGGCATGATGAGTTTTACAAGGTAAATACAACTAAATGTATCGGACAGACATATGATTTGTCTATTATGAATGATCCTAACTAAACCCAAACTCAGAGATGAAACCAACCGTATTAGCCTTTGATGTATTTGGAACCGTGGTCGATTGGCATGGCTCGATTGCGGCTGAGGTTGCCCAACTGATTCCCGAGGCGGACCCCATCGCGTTTGCAAGCGCCTGGCGATCGGGATACAAGCCCGCTATGGCTAGAGTGCGCAGTGGAGAGCTCGGCTGGACTCGGATTGATGATCTGCACCGGATGATCTTGGATCAAGTCCTTGCGGATCAGAAAATCGATCATTTGACCGAAGCGCAAAAGAAACATCTCAATCTCGCATGGCACCGGTTAAAACCTTGGCCAGATACAGTGCGAGGCTTAACACTTTTAAAACAAGACTTTACGATCGTTACCCTGTCAAACGGTAATTTAGGTTTGCTTGCCAATATGGCAAAAAACGGCGGTTTACCCTGGGATCTGATTCTCTCTGCCGAGGTATTTCGGCACTACAAGCCCGATCCGGAGACCTATCTGGGCGTTTGTCAAACCTTTGATCTAGAACCTCAGGACGTGATGCTAGTTGCTGCCCATAAAGACGATTTGGAGGCAGCGCATGCTTGTGGCTTGCAAACGGCCTTCATTGAGCGGCCTGCTGAATTTGGACCGAGGGTGATACGGACGGATCTTGGGCGTGAGTCCTGGACTACCTACCATGCTAAAGACTTTATTGACCTGTCAACCCAACTAAAAGCCGCCTCGTAAAATAATGATCTAGATCAAACGTAAACCTAAAGAAAAGATCATACTTAGAGGACTAAAGGGAGGATCCTATGGCAAATCTAACGATTGAAATTGAGAACCTAAAATGCGGTGGCTGTGAGAACACCATTGTTAAGGGTTTAAGAGCAATATCTGGGGTTCAAGCGGTGACAGTCGATCATGCAAATAGAGCAGTTGTTCTGGATGCCGACTTAAGTTTGCGCCAGCAAATTGTCGATAAGTTACTTAGTATGGGCTACCCAGAAAAGGGCTCTGTCGCGGGTCTTGATAAAGGAATTGCGACTGCTAAGTCATTTGTGAGTTGCGCGATCGGCCGCATCGGCTAAGTGATCTATCAATCGGCTAAGATGCCAGGATGTTTCATATTGACATCATTGGTTATTTAGCCGCTTTACTGACCACTTTCTCTTTTCTGGTTCAGGCCATTCAATCGTGGCGAACTAGAGACCTCTCGGGCATCTCTCTAGGCATGTACAGCATGTTTACCCTGGGAGTGGCATTATGGTTAATTTACGGGATTGTGATTGAAAGTTGGCCCCTAATTGTGACCAATGCCTTAACCTTTATATTTGCTCTGAGTATCTTACTCATGAAACTAAAACAAATGTCAAAATAACTCGGCACCCACTGTATTCTGACTAAATTCTGATAATGAAAATCCTGAAGATGCTTGCACTCTTGATCGTATTGGCGATAGCGATTGCAATTGGTGTTGCTTACTACACCGCAACTAAATTAGATGGGTATGTGAAGCGCTCGATTGAGAACTATGCGACGCAATCTCTGGGTACCAAGGTAACGGTAGGCGAGGTTAATCTTAGTTTGCGTCAAACTCAGGCGACGATTCGTAATCTTGAGGTTGCCAACCCTCCTGGCTTTGAGGGGGCTCATGCTTTTAAAGCGGGAACCATTGAGATTGTGCTCAATCCCAAGGAATCTAAATTGGATTTTGTAGTGATTGACCGTGTACTCTTAAACCAGCCGAGTGTGCGCTATGTCAAAACGAAAGATTCTGACAATCTGTCGGTTCTACAAAATAATGCTAGGCAATATAGCGCAGCTAATCAAAAGGAAGATGCTCAAAACAAAGCAGATAAAGCCCCAAGCGATTCTATGCAGCCACGCATTCTAATTAAGCAATTTAATATTCAAGGGGCAGATCTGGTGTATCAGGATATGAGAATCCTAGGCACAAGCGTTAACCTCAAATTAGATGATATTCAGATCGCTAATATCGATACCGGTAAAGATGGCGCAGGAACTAAAGAAGCCGTCGGAAAAATCATCGACGCCATTATTCCGGTGATCAAGAGCGCAGCCCTTAAAAGTGTCAATACCTATTTAAACATCGCTACCGATACTTTGCGCGATGTTACCGGTAGTGCTCAGCAACTTGGCAAAGATGCCGTCACCACCATCAAGAAGCTTTTTCAAAAATAGCCAAGATAAACCTATGACTCTTAATGCATACAACGGACGCCTGACCTCACTTTCGCACGGAGGAGGATGCGGCTGCAAAATTGCACCGGGGGTCTTAAGCGATATCTTGCGAGCCTCACCACTCAAAATGATTCCATCCGCTTTGTTAGCTGGCTCAGAAAATAATGAGGATGCAGCGGTTTATCAAATCAATGATCACCAGGCGATTGTGGCCACCACGGATTTCTTTATGCCGATCGTCGATGATCCCTATGACTTTGGTCGAATAGCTGCCACTAATGCGATTTCAGATATTTATGCGATGGGTGCTCAACCCTTATTTGCATTGGCTTTACTCGGTATGCCAATTAATGTATTACCGCTGGAGGTCATTCAGAAGATTATTGCGGGTGGAGAGTCGGTATGTCACGCAGCGGGGATTCCGATCGCTGGCGGTCATTCGATTGATACGGTTGAGCCCATCTACGGCTTGGTCGCGATTGGCATTGTTGATCCGGCCAACTTGAAGCGTAACAGCGGCGCAGAAGAGGGCGATACGATTATTTTGAGTAAACCTTTGGGGGTTGGCATTTTGAGTGCCGCCCTAAAGAAGGAGCGGTTATCCGCCAAGGGATATGAGTCAATGATTGCCTTCACTACCCAGTTAAATCAGCCTGGCATAGCCCTTTCGAAGATGCCAGAAGTTCATGCCCTGACGGATGTCACCGGCTTTGGTTTGGCAGGACATCTTTTGGAGATGAGTCGCGGGGCAAATCTAAGAGCCCATTTGAACTGGCGTGATATTCCAGTAATTCCGGAGGCGATTGAGTTTGTTAAAGAAGATATCTATACCGGCGCCTCAACCCGAAATTGGCAAGCCTATGGCGGGGAGGTTTCGTTTAGTTCAGATGTTCAACCTTGGCAGCAGCATTTATTGACCGATCCGCAAACCAGTGGTGGGTTACTGATTGCTTGTGCACCGGAGGCTAAAGACCAGGTTCTGGATTTGCTCCATCGCTCGGGGTTTCATGAGGCGAGAGCAATTGGCCATTTTGGAAGCGGGCAAGGCCTCGCGATGACCTAGGAAGCTGGCTGGGTCTTGCTTTCACCCATTGTCCTAAAACTAGCTACAATGAGTTGACTAACTATCGAGAGTAAAGGCCTCACCATGAAAAACCAAAGTTTTGCGGCATGTTTTCAGTCCTTCATGCAAAGCATGATGGGTTCCCCGATGAAGCGGGGCGAGTGGTTTTTGCAGTTGATGATTGATAAGCGTGATGAGCGCTTGCGTAAAAAGATCTATTAATTGTGGTTTGATCGAATGCGATCAATCGTGACTCGATGGGGCACACACTTAGCGGTGTGCCTTTTTGTTTTCCCTATCAGCGTATTGGCAGCTGGTCTTGCGGATGTGGTTGGTGAAGGGCAGATTCGGTTTCTCAAAACCAAGCCCGATCCGAACTCATACACTTATGAATCGAAGGTAACCATCTTAGAAACCAGTCTTGACTCTGGCTTAGTACAAATCCAGACTTGCCATAAAAAATTGGATCCGATTCGTAAAGTAGTCATTTTGTTTAACAAAGATCGAATCCGGGATATTCAAGTTCGGACGATGGACGGTATTGCGATGGCTGAGGTCAAAGACAATCGCGTAACCCTTAGTGAAGTACAAAAAGGCGGATCAATTTGTATTGATTTGCAGTCCAAGGCGCTGGATTCACTTGGCAATGGCCTCTATCAACTCAATGCTGGCCCTTTGATGCGACGACTTTTTGATGGCTATTTACCCATGACCGCGAACATGAAGTTCTCATGGCCAGACAAGCTACTCGCCGTTCAAGAGACTAAACCGGCCATTCAAGATGGTGTTGATATCAAGTCGGGCAATGATGGTCTGGAGATGGACTTGGTGTTTGCTGGAAAAATGACTGCGCAGATTCTGCTAAAGCGCTCCGATTAAAGTCTAGAGCTTTTCACAACGGTACTCGTCCTTGCCAATGGCTAGGCGTGATTCGCTCTGAATCAATTGCGCGATCGATGCCTTGACGTCGCCGACCTTGCAGCTCTCATCAAAGTAGCTAATTAGCCCAAGACTGCCACAAAAGCGTAACTGTTGATCGCCAAATTTCATGGTCGATTGCTGCAAGACCATGACCACCTTTTTGCTGGAGTCATTCTCAGGAATGCAGTTCCAGGTGGTGTAGTCAGCTCGGCCGCATGCCGAAAGTAGAAGAACTAGGGGGAGAAAGTAAAAAATGCGCATTTACAGGACAATTGATAATTACATTAATCTATTGTATGAGCCAAGTCCTATTGCCGCTGACCCTCTTCTATGATGGCGCCTGTCCACTGTGTCAGGCAGAGATTCTTTATTTGCAGACCCGCAATCATCAGCAATTACTTCAATTTGTCGACGTCAACAGCAGCGCATTCGACCCAGACCGTGTCGGTGTTTCGTGCCAGGCTGCACTTGATCAGATGGTTGGGCAAATTGAGGGGCATGCCCCCATTCATGGTGTTCCTGTCTTTGCAGAGGCTTATCGGCGCGCTAATTTACCCATCTTGGCTTGGTTATTTTCAAGAAAAACTCTAAGACCCATCTTGAACCTAGCGTATCGGATCTTTGCTAAGAATCGACATGCGATATCAGGTGCCATCGGACCCTTCGCATTAAAACTGGTTAAACGAATGACTCAATCACCTCGCTGAAGCAGTGCATGGTTTTGTTGAGCGATTGAACATTCTCGGGGTCCGGGGATGATCGTGATGGCATCGCCCGCTTGAATGATTCCTCCCTGCAGAACACGCAGGTACCAGCCACTACGAGCGCCCTGAATCATTGCCTTAGCCGCAGTTGCAACCCCTGTCTTTGCTGTGAACTTATAGCAGGGCTCCCGTAATTTAGTAACCGCGCATTCAATGGCACCAATGCGAAGGCGATCGCCAATGTAGACATCGTGTTCACTAAGCCCACTAATAGTTAGGTTTTCACCTAGGTAGCCATGCTCCAAATGGATCGATTGGCCTTTGGCTTCAGAAAGCAGCGAGGACCAAAAGGGGTAATGCTCCTGTGGATACATGTAGAGAGCTTTTTCAGTCCCACCATGAACTTGAGAATCGGCTTGCTCATCACCAAGGATGCCGCTTGCCGTGACTTTCACCGCCTCGGGTTGAATGATGGTACTCACAGGAGTTTTGTTGATGGCCGATATGACGGTACGGAGGTCTTCTCCGGCACGAACCCACAAGGGTTTTGCCAGCCCAGCGCTAATGGTTTCTAGACGAATTGCCATAGCCCATTATGCCGAAGAAAGCCCCAAGCTCAAACTCGGGGCTCTTGGGATTAATTTATTTCTTCTCAGCGCGAATCGATTGATCGCACTCGCGAATACTGTGGTTATAGCGCTTATGGTGATTATTTTTATCCAGCGATGCTTTGCAATCGGCGATGGAGTAGCGTACGTTCGCTTGACTGTAATTTGACATATAGACTCCTTTATTGATTTATTAAAAAAGGTCAGGAAAAGTCCTGCGAAAGAAATATAGGGCTCAGTCCAAGAAAATTCAAGGGCGATCGATTAAGATGAAACGATGAACTGGTTAAAGAGGCTTCCCTCAACGCGTCGAGAGCCCCCTGGCTTTGAGTGGGTCATCTTGCGCCATACGCCGAAGCTAATGTTCTATGGCACCAGCATATTTGTTGTACCGCTTGCCATTTTGCAATACGGAATAGAGCCCAGCGGATCATCCAGACTTTGGGAGCTCTATTTAATAGCCGGACTTATTTTCTTCTGGACGATGCTTTTCACTGCCGCTTTATGTGCTTTCATTGTGTATTTAATGAAAGGCCCGGCATTTGTTGCCGATGCTTACTACTTAGAGGATTCGGATTTACCAAAATGAAGAGTAGCGCAAGGGTCGGGGCGCTCGATGCCGGGGGTAATCCAAACAAAATCATAGAGTTTGGCTAGCTCCGCCAGTGCTTTAGGGTTACGCCGATCCTCTTCAACAAAACCAACACTCATGCGTTTCTTAGAGGGATCAAGTGATCTTAAAACTTGAGGAACTCCATAATCATTGCGAACATGGCCATTGCCGGCAAACAAAATCGCAGGAGAATGGCGCATCATGGTCTGCGCCATTGAAATATCGGTTAGGCGTTGCACCCGAAACATGGGTTCTAAATACTGGGCGGGGAGCTTGCCGCAATGTCCGTCGATCAAATCCTTCTCAAGGCTGCGTTTTGCTTCAATTGATAGAACACTTTTTTGGTAATCCGATTCCATCGCAGCCGGGATCGGCCCGCCTGAGAAGATGGTTTTTGAGATAGAGCGATCGAGATTGGAGCCATAGAGCGGGAATCCAGATACCCGAATGGCTTCAAATAGCGGTTGATAGAGCTTCCAGGGCCACGCTTTCGCAGAGAATCCTGCTTGCTCCAGTGACTGTAGAGTTGATCCAGTCCATCGAACTAATGAACCAGAGGGAAGATATTCAACAACCGCCGCATATTTTTTGCTGGCAATTGCAGCAATCAATCGACCGCGTGCTTCATGGTGATGGGGGTTATCGTGGAGCTCGCCGAGCAAAATATAGTCGGCGCTGATTAGCTCCGCAATCAACTGCTCTTGATTAACGGTGGCCTGACTACGAAGATCAATGATTGGACTTGCCGTCGCAGCAATACTCGCCAAAAGAAGGCAGCAGCCTAGATAAATATTCTTAATGGTATTCATTAAGAATATTTCTCGAGTGCCGCAAAAAAATGTTGACCCATCGGTGAAACCGGTTCTTGCGGGACGCCGACCTTACCCGTAATGCGTTGGGCCTCTTGGACTAGCTTGCGACCAAACCCCATCAGCCGATACATGGGTTGGACATAGATGTACTCAATATCACCGTTATCGGAATATCGGCAGTATGCGATCGTGGTATTTTGGTTCTTAATCCAGATTGTTTGCTGCTCGATTTCGATTGTGTAATCCATAGGATTGACTAATTGCGTTATTTCCTAAATCGCCTGTAGAATGAATCTAGATATTTTATGTTTAGTTTTGAATTCTAGTATTGCAAGTTTTTTGTATGACCTAGCATTTATGTACCGAATAATAAAAATCGATCCTGTCAAAGAATTGGTCTACGTTGCAGACGAACCAAAAGGGAAGTCTTTTGAGTTTTACTTTCCAAAACTAAGTGATGCGGTTTTCATTGAGGAATACACTTTAAAAGTGATGAGTAGTGACGGCCGCTACAAAATTATTTCACTGCTTGGTCGATAGCGACCGGCATGCTGTTCTCACGCATTGAACCAGATCCGGATAATCAATTTTTGCCCATCGAGGCTCGGTTGATATTGGATAGCTATCAGCATTTTCTAGGTAAGCCTTGTTTTGAATCTGTCAGCTTAATAAACACGGCACAAATGCTCTATGAAGCTCCTTTTGCAGTGGTAGCACACGATACGCAGGCTGATCCAATCTTTGGTTACGCTAATCGCATGGCCCAGAATGCATTTGAAATGAATTGGGCTGAAATCACCTCAATTCCATCGCGACAATCAGCAGAACCTGTTTTGCAAGATGAGCGCCAAGCCTTGCTGCAGCGCGTGCAACAGTTTGGCTTTATCGATGATTATTCCGGAATTCGGATATCCAAAACTGGCAAACGGTTTTGGATTCGTAATGCCACTGTCTGGAACTTAATCAATCCAAATGGAGTAAGGGTGGGTCAAGCTGCCCGATTTGATTGCTGGGATTATTTACCAGCCTGAGGATCGCGAAGTTCTGCGGCTTTATCTTGAATTGCCTGCTTGGCTTGATCGCTCATGCGCCCAAGATTGCGCACCTGCATCAGCATGCGTGGATTCTTACTCATGGCGCTCTCGTGGCGAATCAGAAAATCCCAATACAGCGTGGTAAATGGACAGGCATCAGGACCAGTGGATTGATCAGGCTTAAAGACACAGTGCTTGCAATAGTTGCTCATGCGATCAATGTATTTGCCGGTTGCGATATAGGGCTTGCTTGCCATTAAACCTCCATCCGCAAATTGGCTCATGCCAATTACATTAGGAAGTTCAACCCACTCAACGGCATCCACATACATACTCAAATACCACGCATGAATTTCCTTTGGTTTGACCCCAAGAAGTAGGGCGTAGAGACCGGTGACCATTAAGCGTTGAATATGGTGCGCATAGCCGGTGCGTAAACTCTGAGTAATGGTTTGCGATAAACACTGCATTGGGGTGTTACCGTCCCAGAAGAATGCTGGTAGGGCTTGATTCGCTTTCAATGCATTGAGTTCAAGATACTTTGGCATATTCATCCAATAGATGCCGCGAACATATTCGCGCCAGCCTAAGATTTGACGAATAAAGCCCTCCACTGCTGCAATCGGTGCACGACCCTGACGATAGGCTTTCTCTGCGGCCATCACCACCTCTTGAGCCGATAGCAACTTAAGATTCAGAGCGCTTGCAATATGCGAATGAAATAACCATGGCTCATCGGTCCACATCGCGTCTTGATACACACCAAATTGGGGAAGGCGATTAAGAATAAAGTCATTTAGCGCCTGGAGGGCTTCTTGCCGATCGATTGGCCAGCCAAAGCCGGAGGTGCTTGCCGCAACCGAACCCGGATGAGATATAAAGCGACTCTCGACCAGTTGGATAACCTCTTGGGTAATGCTATCGGGCTTCAAGCGTAATGGCGGTGGGATGGGTGGGGGGCCATCCTTGCCAAAGGAGGAGCGATTCTCGGAATCAAAGTTCCATTCCCCCCCAACAGGCGCATCGCCATTCATCAGCACGCTATGCTTTTTGCGAAGCTCGCGATACCAATACTCCAACCGCAGTTGCTTGCGGCCTTTGGCATGTTCAAAAAACTCCTTTACGGTTGCGAAAAAATACCGATCCTCACGAATTTCTAGTTGAATGCCAGTTTGTAATGACAGCTGTTTGATTTTCTCGAGAACACGCCAATCCCCCGGGGCAGTCATAATGAGTCTGCTTGGATTGCACAAAGAAATGGTTCTTGCAAGCTCACCCTCAAGTGTTTGGGTATTACCAGGATCATCGAGTTTGCTGTAATGCAGGCTAATCTTTGCCTTGCGCAGTGAATGCGCAAAATGTCGCATCGCACTAATAAACAAAGCAATCCGCTGCTTTGAGGACCAAATGTGGGTGGATTCTTCATCCACTTCTGCCATCCAGACTGCATCTTGCTTAGGATCAAATCCATCAAACGCGCTCGCATCCTGGTTGAGTTGGTCGCCGAGAACGAGGATTAGGTTACGCATGGACTGTAAACCACAGATATTGGGACGCAATTGATCATGAGATCAATTATCCTTGAAAGATTGATAACTTATTGTTAATGCGATGACAAGTATTGATTTCAGTAAAGATGCAGCCCAATTCTGGGATAAGCGTTTTTCAGAGGCGGAGTATGTCTTTGGTAAAGAGCCAAATGCCTATTTAAAGAATGAAGTAGCAAAGTATATGAGGCCCGGCGCCAACGCCCTCTGTGTCGCTGACGGTGAGGGGCGCAATAGTGTGTGGCTAGCAAAGCAGGGGATGGCTGTCGAGGCCTTTGATATATCGCCAGTAGCCGTAGAAAAGGCAAAGCAGTTAGCAAAAGAAGAGCAGGTATCGGTTACCTTCAGTGTTGCCAGTACCCATTCTTGGGTTTGGAAACCCAATCACTACGATCTGATCGCAGCCATTTTTATTCAGTTTGCAACCCCCAATATGCGCATTGATCTATTTGCCCAAATACGCGATTCCTTAAAACCCGGCGGATATTTAATCCTCCAGGGCTATACGCCGAAGCAATTGGATTACAAGACCGGTGGCCCACCAAGCATCGATCATCTCTACACCACTGAATTAATTCAGGACCTCTTAAGAGGAATGGAAATCTCCGATTGGCAAGAATATGAAGCAGAAATCCATGAGGGTGATGGGCATCATGGAATGTCTGCTCTCATGGGTGTGGTTGCTCGCAAACTCTAAGGTCTCAGATAGATAACTGCTGTTGGATATAGCGATCCAGGTCACCGGACCCCAGTGCGCCACTGACTCGATTGGTTTCTTTTCCGCCCTTAAAGAATGCGAGGGTGGGGATAGATCGGATCCCAAACTGAGCAGCAATACCTTGTTCCTCCTCGGTATTGAGTTTCACAAATAAAACCCGATTGGTATATTGCTTAGCAAGCTGATTGAAGGTGGGCGCAAACATTTTGCAAGGCCCACACCATGGCGCCCAGAAATCGACGATAACGGGTATCTGAGTTTGTTGAATTAGCTCCCCAAAGTCACCTGTATTCGCCTCGATCGGTGCAGAGAGGAGGTCATGCTGGCAGCTACCGCAAATCGGCTTGCTAGCCACTTTTTCAGGGGATAAGCGGTTTAATTTGTTACACGACGGGCATTGAATCAGCATTTAGTTTGCTCCCCAACCAGAAAGAATCGGCAAATTTTTCTAAAGAGTGCTAGGATTATTCTATGGTAAAGCAACTCCTATTGACTCTTTTGGTCGCCATTCTGCCCATTCAATCTTGGGCAGTGGTGGATATGAGTCTGCAAAAAGAGGCTTTAAAGTTTGGCAGTGCATCGATCTCCGCCCAAGACGCCCATCATCCTTGCCATCAAGAGGCGGCAATAAATTCTGATGATCAGGGCACTGAAAGTAAGCAGACTAGTTGTTATGCTTGCAGTTTATGTATGGCTTTCGGTGCCACCCTGATCACTAATCCTATTTTGCGCTTTGAATCACCAACGCAAAGTTTATTTACCGATCTTCAAAGATTTAGTAGTGAAGATCTGGTTTTAGGAAATAAGCCCCCGATTCTTTAACTCCCTAGGATAAGTCCGCCTAAATTTTGGGCACCTTTTACTTTGGAGAGTTAAATGAAATACCTTTTATTACTAATCGTTAGCATCTTTTCCTTATCGGCTGCTGCAGCCTCAGAGTGGGTTAGGGCAGAAGTCGTTCGTGTGGATACCGCAAAGCAGCGGATCGTTCTTAAGCATGAGCCCATTCCCAGCATCAAAATGCCGGCCATGACGATGCGCTTTGATGTGGCCAAAGATGTTGCGCTGGATTCATATCGGCCAGGAGATCGTGTGCAATTTCAGTTTAGGGAAGCCGGCGGTAGTCTAGATGTCACCGCGTTGGAGAAGCTCAAATGAATCGACTCTCCCAACTCCTATTGCTTGGGATATCTGTGTTGGCTAGTCAGGTAAGTGCTGCCCCTATGGGGTTTAAGAACAGCTGGATGATCATGGGGGACTTCTCGAAGACCTACCAAGAGTTTGCTGTGAACTATGCAGCTACAGCGAACGATGCATTTGGGTTTTCAACCAGCGCGATGCAGACCGATAACTCTGTATCTAAACAGCAAAATGCTGAGGCAGTCTATACCCGTAAGCTAGCGCGCTGGAATATGCCCGAAGCACAAGCCAATATTTGGTTTATTGGCGGGTTGGGTGCTACAACAGGCAATACCTTTGTGGGCACAAAGGCCATGGCTTCCCCAGGTATTCAGGTCGATTATGAAACCACCCGGTTTTATTCCATGGCTTCGGCCCGAGTGTATGCCGCGGAGGGGGCAACTAGCAATATCACGGTTGCACGATTGGGCGCGTCATTCTATGAAGTTGATTATGACGAAGCTCAGCCGTGGTTAATCATTGAAGCACGGCGAATGACCTTTGTCTCAAAGCAGTATGAATTCACCCCGATGTTACGAGTGATTCATAACCGTTATTTCGTAGAAGCAGGTGCCAATTTATCAGGACAGTGGCGCTTTAACTTTATGTACAACTATTAGGAGAATCATGATGAAATCAATTTATTCCATTCTATTTATTGCACTCATGGGTTTGGGGTCTGTAGCACATGCCAGTATGAAGGTGACGGTGAACGGTATGGTGTGCTCCTTCTGCGCCCAAGGAATTGAGAAGAGCATTTCGAAGATGGGTGAAACTAAGGCAGTGTTTGTAGACCTCAAGAATAAGGTCGTCGTCATTGAGCCCAAAGAAGGAAAAACACTCAATGAGAAAGAAATTTCTGCCGAGATTAAAGATGCGGGCTACGATGTGGTGAAGATTGAGACCATTCCGCAGACCGTTGCGCAATTTAGAGCTCAGCAGAAAGAGAAGAAATGAGCACCGATGGTTTACAGGAATCAAAATCGGGATTTATTAGCTCGGTCATTACTTTACTGGCAAGCTCCAGCACGCTCATCTGCTGCGCGATTCCTGCGCTACTGGTTAGTTTGGGTGCTGGGGCTGCGCTGGCCTCATTGGTTGCTGTTTTTCCTCAAATCGTATGGATTAGTGAACATAAAGAAGCTATCTTTGCGATCAGCACTTTGTTAATGGTCCTCGGTGGAATTCTGCAATGGCGGAATCGTAATGCACCTTGTCCCATCGACCCGGTACTCCGTAACGCTTGCCTGAAAACCCGAAAAAATTCTTTGCGGATTTACTGGTTTAGCGTAATTCTGTTATTGGTTGGGGCTTGGTTTGCATTCATCCAACCCTTGTTCGGATAGATTGACCCAATTCATTTGATTGATTTGGGTCAATTTTTGAGAAAGACTACTGAATCGTAAGAAAGACCTACAAGGATTCGGTCTTTGTAAGGCCTGATCTTTGTTATCATCCAGGATGGTTTTATCGTAGGTCAGGCATTGATTGCCGGCTTGTGATGCGTGCTTTGATCACCCCAACAGTGACATTTGCTTTATGACCTTATTGACGATTATTTTATTGCCACTGCTTGTTGGAACAACCTTGGCGCTATTGGCTGCTCGCTTTAGTCGAGTGGCCTCTGCTTGGGCCGTGGCGGGGGTGACAGCGACTAGTCTTACACTGCTGCTTAGTTATAGCAGTCGTATCTTTGCTGGTGAAAAGATCATTGCCAAGTATTCTTGGCTTCCAGAGCTTGGTATTGATTTTGCCTTTCGTCTCGATGGACTTGCCTACTTATTTGCTCTTCTGATTCTGTGTATTGGCCTACTAATTATTTTGTATGCCAAATATTATTTATCCGATACCGATCCGATTGGTAAGTTTTATGCCTACCTCATGCTCTTTATGGCAGCGATGTTGGGGATTGTTCTCACCGAGAACATTTTGCTCACGATTGTCTTTTGGGAGCTCACTAGTATTTCATCGTTCTTATTGATTGGGTATTGGAACTTTAAGTCCGAGTCTCGACGTGGGGCTCGCATGGCTTTAACAGTAACCGGCGGTGGAGGCTTAGCAATGCTTGCCGGTTTCTTGTTACTTGGACATGTAGCTGGTACCTATGAGCTATCCGGGATCTTTGCCGCTCGCGAGACCATTCAATCGAGCCCTCTCTATCTACCGATCTTGATCTTAATTTTGTTGGGTGTATTTACAAAATCAGCGCAATTTCCATTCCACTTCTGGTTACCGCAGGCCATGGCAGCCCCAACCCCTGTCTCGGCTTATCTGCACTCGGCTACGATGGTGAAGGCAGGGGTCTTCATGCTGGCCCGTTTATACCCAGCCCTGGGTGGTTCCTACGATTTTGAGATCATTGTTTCTGTGATTGGCTTAACCACGATGGCATTTGCTGCCTATGTGGCTATCTTCAAGCATGATTTAAAAGGGCTCTTGGCATATTCCACGATTAGTCATCTTGGGCTCATTATCTTTTTAATTGGCTTAAGTTCGCCGCTCTCAGCTGCGGCAGCGGTCTTTCATATCATCAACCATGCGACCTTCAAGGCGTCGCTATTCATGGTGGCGGGGATCATTGATCACGAGTGCGGAACGCGCGATATGCGCCGTTTGCGTGGACTCTATAAGTTCATGCCTTACACCGCAACACTGGCGATGGTGGCTGCGGCCTCCATGGCGGGTATCCCGTTATTTAATGGATTCTTATCCAAAGAGATGTTCTTCACAGAGTCCTTAACCCTCTCGCATCTTGGTTGGTTTGGAGTGATTGCACCAATCGTTGTGACCTTCGGTGGGATGTGCAGCGTTGCCTACTCCGCACGCTTTGTGCACAACGTGTTCTTTAATGGCACAGCCAAGGATTTGCCTCATACGCCCCATGAGCCGCCACGTTTCATGAAGATCCCTGTTGAGTTACTAGTGGTGATTTGTATTGCGGTTGGCGTTCTTCCCGCTATCACTGTAGCACCCCTTGTATTTCTGGCTGCTTACGACGTGTTTGGTGGCCCGATTCCTCCCTATACGATTGCGATTTGGCATGGATTTAATACGCCGCTCATGATGAGCATCATCGCTCTATTGGGTGGGGTGGTGATGTTCTGGTTATTACAGAATCGCTTTAATTTGCACTTGCATGCCCCCAAAGAGTTAAACGGTACACGGATTTTTGTGCACTTTATTGAGTCCTTATTGGGAGCTGCTCGTTGGATCACTCGGACCATTCAGAACGGCTCTTTGCAACGTTACCTTGCAGTCTTGATTGCTGCGGTTCTCCTAATTGGATTGTGGCCATTCATGCATTACGGTTACACCACTGGTGGCGCTTCTCTGACCCCAGCTAATCCAGTGGCTATTGTGATTTGGGCCATTGCCGTCTTGGCTGCGATTGCAACTGCCGTGGTTCATCGTCACCGCTTAACGGCAGTGATCCTAGTTGGGGTGGTGGGTTTGGCAACCGCGCTGACCTTTGCGTATTTCTCGGCACCGGATTTAGCCCTAACGCAGTTATCGGTGGAAGTGGTAAGCACCGCGCTCATGCTAATGGCCTTAGCCTTGATTCCACGAAATGGTCCCAAGGAGTCTAGCTCAAGCCGCAGGACGCGTGACATCGTTTTATCGATTCTGGCGGGTGCTGGTGTATCCGCTTTACTGTGGGCAGTATTAACTCGACCCCATGAATCAATTGCCTGGTATTACTTGGCACAAAGTGTGCCATTGGGCGGTGGTAGCAACGTGGTGAACGTAATCCTGGTCGACTTCCGAGGCTTTGATACCTTTGGCGAGATCATCGTTCTTGGGATTGCGGCAATTGGTGCCTTGAGTTTGATGGATGGATTAAAAATCGAGCGTCAACTGTTACCGGGTTCATTAAATTCCGTGATGCTCTCGGTTGCAGCCCGAACTCTCTTACCCTTTGCGGTACTGGTTAGTGTTTATATCTTCTTGCGTGGCCATAATCTGCCAGGTGGAGGATTCATTGCGGGATTGATTACATCGGTTGCTTTAGTGATGCAGTACATGGCCGGTGGACTAGTTGCAACATCCGCCAAGCTCAAAATGGATTTCCCCAAGCTGATTGGTAGTGGTGTGCTGATTGCCGGAATCACTGGACTCGGAAGCTTTATCTTTGGGGCAGGATTCTTGACGAGCACCTACGGTTACCCGGTCTTGCCCCTCATTGGAAAGATTCCACTTGCGAGTGCGGCAGCTTTTGACCTGGGGGTCTATCTCACCGTCGTTGGGGCAACCTTGCTAACTATCTCTGCGCTCTCAGGTGCAAGCCAACGGGATTCCAAATTAAAAGGGGTTGCCTAGATGGAACTGCTACTTGCATCCGCCTTAGGCATTGTGACTGCTTGCGCGGTATACCTGATGCTGCGAGGACGAACCTTCTCCGTAGTGCTTGGCTTGTCTCTGCTCGGTTATGCCATCAATCTCTTTATTTTTGCGATGGGTCGTCTCACCAGTGGTAAGCCTCCTGTGATTGATCAAGCAGTATCGTCTTATGCCGATCCGATTCCTCAGGCACTTGTATTAACGGCCATTGTCATTGGTTTTGGAATGACTGGTTTTATTGTGGAACTAGCCTTACGGGCTCGGAACGACACTAAATCCGATCACGTGGATGGTGAGGAGCCGGGTAAAGGCTCAAACTCAGAGTCAAATCAAGAGCCAAGCGCCAAGCATAAGGAAGAGTCGGAATCATGAGCCACCTCCTTGTGCTGCCGATTGTCTTGCCTGCGCTCACAGCGGCGCTGTTACTTCTAATGGGGCGCCAACTCTCAATCAGTCGCGTGATTAGCTTCATTGCTAGTGCATTATTGCTCCTCATCGGAATTCAATTATTTCAGGATGCCAATAGCGGGGTAATTCAGACGTATGTATTAGGTGATTGGGCTGCACCATTTGGCATCGTGCTAGTTCTGGATCGTTTATCAGGATTAATGGTATTGCTGACCTCGATTGTGGCAATTGCTGCACTGTTTTATGCGATGCAGGGCTGGGACCAGCGTGGTAAGTACTTTCATGCCTTGTTTCAGTTTCAATTGATGGGTATCAATGGGGCGTTCTTAACCGGCGACTTATTTAACCTATTCGTTTTCTTTGAAGTCTTATTAATCGCCTCCTATTGCTTGTTGGTTTATGGATTTGGTGAGCGCCGTTTGCGTGCAGCAGTTCACTATGTTGTGATTAACCTGACAGGTTCGGCCTTATTCTTAATTGGTGTCAGCATTCTGTATGGCCTGACTGGCACCTTAAATATGGCTCAGTTGGCAGAGCGGATTGCTAGCTCATCCGCGGACGACATCGCCTTGATTCGTTCAGCTAGTTTATTGCTAATCGCTGTCTTCGGAATTAAAGCAGCGTTATTTCCTTTGTATTTCTGGCTTCCCAATGCGTACTCAAGTGCATCAGCACCGGTAGCCGCCTTATTTGCCATCATGACGAAGATTGGTATCTATGCCATTTTCCGCTTCAATAGTTTGATCTTTAGCGGGTCGGAGGGTGTGACTGCTGATATTACTAGCCCTTGGCTGATGCCTGTGGCCATGTTGACCCTGATTCTTGGGGGATTGGGCGCACTAGCTGCAAAGCGTCTTTTGGAGCTGATTGCTTATTTAACAGTGGCATCCGTTGGCATGATCTTGATGGCCTATTCAATTGGTAATCAAGCATCATTCTCAGGGGCCTTGTTTTATATGGTCCACAGCACCTTAATTTCAGCGACACTCTTTTTGCTAGCAGAGATGATCGGACAGGCGAGGGGATCTATTGAGGAAAAACTTCAAACAGGACCACTCATGAAGCAGGGAGTTGCCTTGGGAATTGCTGTGCTGATTGCTGGCGCAATTGCAATTGGTCTACCCCTGTCATCTGGCTTCTTAGCAAAGCTAATGATTTTGCAAAGCGCAACACTGAATACACACATGCCGATGATCTGGACAATCATCTTGTTAGCAAGTTTTATTGGCTTAATTGGTTTATCTCGGGCCGGTAGCACCTTGTTCTGGAAAACATCCCACGAATATGCCGCTGACGCACGTTCTCCAGGTTTTGGCCAGTGGTTGCCGATTCTTTTCTTGCTCGGCGCAAGTTTATTGATGGTGGTTTATGCGGCTCCCTTAAAGCAAATAACCGATCAAACAGCTGCGCAAATGAAGGCGCCTCAAACCTACATTGAAGCAGTAATTGGCCAAACTGCCGATCGCGCACCTCGAGCGTTACCACGGGAGTCAAGACCATGAAGCGTTGGTTACCCCACCCAGTTCTATCGATTCTGCTTTTTATTACATGGCTACTTTTATCTGCTGATCTCTCGTTAGCGCATATTGTGTTGGCGGCTATCTTGGCGTGGGCTATTCCTTACTTATGCAGGTCATTTCTAGCGGGGCTGCCCCCCATTAAAAATCCTTTGGCAGCGTTACGTCTTCTTTTTGTGGTGACCTACGATATTGTGGTGGCAAATGTGGTGGTGGCGCGGCTCATATTGGGATCCCCTAAAAAACTCAGACCGCTCTTTGTAGAAATGCCAATTGCACTGACCCAGCCTATGTCGATTTCACTGCTGGCAAGCATTATTACTATGACCCCGGGTACGGTATCCGCTGAGCTCACGGATGACAATCATGTCTTAATTATTCATGCTCTTGACTGTGCAGACCCAAGTGCACTGATTGCCGATATTCAGAATCGATACGAAAAACCTCTTATGGAGATTTTTGGATGCTAGATCTTTCCATCAAAATTACCTTGGTTGTCATTGCTCTATCGATGGGCATTACGGTGTATCGTCTGATTAAGGGGCCGGATGCACCGGATCGTATTTTGGCACTCGATACCTTGTATGTCTCGGCTGTAGCGCTTTTAATCGTTCTGGGTATTTATGACGATAGCCCTATTTATTTTGAAGCCGCATTATTAATTGCCTTAATGGGTTTTGTGGGTACGGTTGCGCTATCGCGCTATCTAGCCCGTGGCGATGTGATGGACTAATCGGGGTGCATACCATGCTTGAACTAATTACTTCGGTCTTATTGCTTATCGGTGCCTTCTTTATTTTTGTTGGCTCCTTGGGATTGTTGCGTTTGCCCGATTTCTTTATGCGCTTGCATGCACCCACTAAAGCATCAACCCTTGGGGTGGGTGGAGTTCTGCTTGCATCCATGGCCTATGCCCTAAAAGACGGTCTGCTTATTCACGAGTTGATCATCACCCTGTTTGTATTTCTGACTGCCCCTGTAAGCGCTCATCTCCTGGCACAGGCTGCATTACGCCTGCGTCTCTACTCGAAAGCAAAGCTACCAGATTAATAATCGAATTAATTGGTAGACCGTGGCGGAATCCGTCGCCACAGATAGATCACCCAGATACTACAGAGTAGGTAGAGTCCCAAAAAGAATGCGGGCGGTAAATCCCAGTAGAGCAGTTGATTAAGTTGGTAAGCCCAGAAAGACTCTGGGGCGTTTGTTTCTCGAAGCCAGGCTTCCAAAACGGTTAAAGGGCAGGTGATGGCAAACACTGCCTCAATCGCAACAAAGAGCATGAGACCTGCATGAATCTGCCGAAACCGACGATTACGAATCCATGACCAGGAATAAATGAATCCAAAGGGAATGAGCAGCAAGCCCAGGGTAATAAAGATGGCTATGAAAAAGTGAAGAACTAAAACAATATCTGCAAGCGATGTCATCAATAAAAATGCTTACTTGTTCAATCGTTTTTAATAGATTAACTTAGAGATTAGCTTTTGAATTGCAGACTTTTCTTGACTTGGCTGTATCAATTTTCGTAGCTGTTTAACTTGCTCTCGAAGTTTCTTGTAGAACAATTGATCTGTTTCTGCGCGAAGCAGAAGTCTGGCTAGGGCTTTTTCATTGCCAACCGGAAAATATCCTAAATAATCTTTCCCAAGCAGCCCGCAATTGCCTGCTATCTTGGAGGCAAGTATTGGAACACCTGCTGCAATTGCCTCAGAAACTACATGAGCACCACCCTCCATGCGACTGGAGATAACAATGACGTGACTGCGCGCCAGGGTTCTTAGTGTTGTCTGATGACTCACCATGCCTTGCCAGGTATAGCGATCATGTTGTTTGGTAGCTTGCAATGCGATTTTTTCCATCTCCCCACTCATGGCCATCCCTAAGTGTTGAATGGTAATTTGACTATCACTATGTAAGTAGGGTAGCGCACGTACGATGCAAAAGGGATCTTTCTCAGGGCGAAGATGCCCAATCACACTCACACTGAATTCATCATTGGGCTTCTGCTGCTTAGGTATCTGCGGCGCCGACTGATGAATGACTGTTGCTTTATGACGCCATTTTGCGGGGATGATTCGTAATGCCTCTGTTTGTAAAACCACCAATCCATCTGCTAATGCCATGGATTCATGAACCTCAGGGTGGTTTGCCATATCCCGGTACAGATCGGTGCCTGTCAGAATCAGAATTAAAGGACGATTAGGGTATGCGAGCTTAAACGCATCAATTGATGTATGACTTCGGTAGGCATGTAAGGCAATCAAGAGGTCGGTATCTTTTCCAGACCAAGATTCAGTAATAGGGACGCGGTAGCCAAGCTGTCTTAAAAAACCTTGCCATCGTTTGGCGGTCACACGATTACCGTGCAAGCTCCCAGGTGGAGCTGGGGTAACGATTTCGATACGACGCATATTTAAGAGCTGCCCTTTGAAATACGATTCAGAAAAATAAGCCCCAATACAGGACCCGGTAGCAATAGCCATGTAATGTAGTGATCCATGATGGGTAACACCAGGGTACTAATTTGAATAGAGATCATCGTGATGGTGAAACCAATCGCATTTTGAATCGTCAGCGCAGTGCCGACGATTTCAGGAGGACATGCTTGAGCTGATAGGGCAGAGAACTGTGGCGAGTCAGCGACGACACTCATCCCCCAAATAAGCCAAAACAGAATTTGTAGCCATAACGGTAGCCCAGTGATCCATGGATACAACAGACAACATAGACCGGACAGTGCCAGGGCAGTTGAGGCAACCTTTATACCGCCCATCGATTTGCTAAGCTGCCCTCCAATGAAACAGCCAAGTGCCCCAACCCCGATTACCGAAAATGCCAACCCAGATAAATCCAGGGGATTTTGAATGGGATACGTACTGGCAATCAGAAATGGTACCAGCGCCCAAAAGGCATAGAGCTCCCACATATGACCAAAATAGCCAAAGGCGGAGCGACGGTATTCGGGGATTTCAAAGAGCTGACGAAAGCCACTGAGTTTCACTCGTGAGGAATTACCCAATTTGAGATGAGGGCCATCGCCAAGCCAAAAAATAATCCCCATCGCAATGACTGCTAGGAAGGAGGAGAACAAAATCACTTCTTGCCAAGGCCAATCCACACCGAAGTAGCGTGTGGCATGCGGGATGGCCGTTCCCAGCGTTAGCATGCCAACTAGTTGAGCAATGCGTGATGATGCCTTCTGAGGATCCCAGGTCATGATCAGTTTCATACCGATAGGGTAGATACCTGCTAAACAAATCCCAACTAAGAAACGCAGTGCAGAACCTATCCAAATGCTATCAGCTAATACCGCAAATGCAGTATTAAACAATGCCCCAAGCAGGGCACAAGCAGCAAAAAGATGGCTCGGCCTAAACCGATCCGCGATACCACTGAGGGCGAATACTAGGGTACCGGCTACAAAACCAAATTGCACGGCATTGGTCAGTATGCCGATGCCGGCAAGATTAATATTCCATGAATCAATCAAGTTATCAGCCACTCCATTGATGGAGAACCACAAAGAAGTTCCCATTAGCTCAGCAATCACAATCAATAGTGAGGCTAAATTGGGGCTAATCGATCGAGACGATTTCGTAATATTCAATTGAGTTAAAAAATTAGGGTAGCAAAGCCACCCCAATATGGTACTGCGTAATTCTGAATAGAAACTATCTAGATCACATAACTCATACGAGACTTGTATCAGCATAAAGCTGAGCCTTGTGAATCCCCGCTGGCTTGATACAGAATGCATCGACTGATGGGTTATTTGATTTGGCTCGTTCCTGATAATTGCGATCCAGTTGATATTGTTCTTCTAGGGCATCGAGCATTTCCTCAATCTGGGCTTTTAAGCTGAGAGGCAGTTCCGGACATTGATTGAGAGCATGCAAGGAAATAGTGGTTTGCTCGGCAAGCACAGAGCAGCGTGTTCTAGAGAGTTCCATTACCTTTGCAAGTGCGCCCATGAGTAAAACAGTATGCTGGGAATTCATCATCGTATCCTTATTGATAATCATTCTCATTTATAGTATCATATGAATAGATAGAAAGGAATACAAGAATGATTGAAAAAAATAGCATTCAGCCAAAAGATCGGGCAATTTTGGCCATGGGCCTGCTAACAATTACTGGAAGCGTTCTCTTATGGATTGCGATCTAGACTGAATAGGTCTTAACATGACACGAGAAGAAGAAACATTAAAACCATCGGCGCAGATATCAAGAAATGATATGTGTGTATACCGCAGCGAAGAGCTGTTTGGTTCGAAGAGCGCGATTCAGATTAACCATCATGGTGTGATTTACACCTTACGAATTACCCAATTAGGTAAATTGATCTTAACCAAGTGATATGAATTCAGGACAGTTGGCGCGTTCGTCTTCATACAAAATTACTCTAGCGGTATGCATAGGACATGCCATACTAATCGGATGGATGATGACTGCAAAGACCAAGTATCAGCATGAATCTCCAGCCGTCCTTTATGGACAATTGGTTGAGCGCGAGTCGAATACGATTCAAAAAACAGTAATTTCGCCAATTCATGTAAAGCAAGATCCCATTAATCAAGCGAGTACACCGGCTATTGAGAGTAGCCAGGGGATCATAACCAGTCAACAGCCAGATAGCAGACACTCGAACGTGTCATCTGCACCCATATCCTTACCATCCGCTGCTGACCCTAAGTTCAATAACCCAAAGCCGCCGTATCCGATCGCCAGTCGAGAAAACGGGGAGGAGGGCAGGGTATGGCTTTCACTATGCGTATCTGAGCATGGTGTTATCAGCCGCTTGCAATTAGCTCAATCGTCTGGTCATCCGGCGCTCGATCGTTCGGCCTTGAATACGGTGACGCGCTGGAAATTTCATCCGGCGCGCCAAAATGGCGCTGCTATTCCTTACTGTTATCGATTACCTATCGTCTTTGTATTGGCTTAATTTCCATATACGTAATATTGTCAATAGCACTTGACATTGAGAATCATTCTCATTAAAGTAGAGATTCGTTTAAACCAAAAAACGATTATGTAAACGTCACAGCCCGCCGTCGCTAGCTAGTGTCAACTAATTCTAGCGAGCATGAATCTAAGAAAGCACCCATTTGCGGCTATTGCAGCCATAACCATGGCGGGTATTGCCATGAGTGCCCATAGTAAGGTAGTGACCACCGAAGAAGGAAGACCAATTGAACAGTCCCGTGGTGAGCTGGGCGAAGTGGATGTCATTCTGAAAGAGGTTACCGTGACGTCGACTCGGTCCTCTCGGAAGGTGGATAACGTACCCAATGTCGTCACCGTAACAACGGCCGAAGAAATCCAAGAAAAGGGCGACCGAAACATTAAAGACCTATTTAATAATTCCGTAGATGTCACAGTTCCACAGCAAACACAACGATTTAGTCTGGCGATCGGAGCCCAGGGCCGGTCAGGAAATGAAAGTATCAATATTCGTGGTCTGCAGGGCAATAATGTTTTGCTACTTGTGGATGGGATTCGGGTACCCAATGCCTTCTCGTTTGGGGCCCTATCGGTCGGGCGAGGAAACTTTCTGGATGTTGATGGGTTTCGTCGTGTTGAGGTGGTACGGGGCCCATCGTCAACACAGTATGGCAGCGACGGCCTTGCTGGGATTGTGAACTTTCAGACCTTTAATCCAAGTGATTTCATCAAAAAGGGTGAGACTCACGGCGGATTTGCTCGTACCGGCTACTCGAGCGTCGATACATCTTCGAATACGACATTTGGCTATGGTGGTATTCAAGACCACTTGCAGGGGATGGTCCTTGGAAACTTTCAAGCTGGCCATCAATATCAAAACCAAGGATCCAATAACTCAACCGGCATCACCAGGACGGCGCCCAATCCAGCGGATTACAACAATTGGTATGTTCTGACTAAGGGATTTGCCCAAATCGATCGCAAGCAAAAACTGGGCATTACCTATGAGTCTCAAAACGTCACGCAAAACGTCAATAACTTATCGGATTTGGGAACCGGCGGAGGCTGGATTTCGTTTGGTGGCCCGGGTGGATTTACCTATAACAATGTCGTGACATCCACCACGCAAGATAAAACAACTCGTAATCGTGTCTCGGGTGAATACGACTTTAAGGACAGTGGGGCGCTGTATGTTCAAAAAGCTAATGTCATGGTGTATTACCAAGATGCAGATGTCACTCAAAATGCCTACCAGCAGCAAGTTGGCAATTCACGTCTCTCATCATGGCGCAGCCGCAACAACACCTATAGCCAAGACACCTACGGCATCAATACGAACCTAGAGAGTAATACCACCAGTATCGTCAATCAGCGACTGACCTATGGATTTGATTGGAGTTCTTCACGCATCTCGAGTCAACTCAATGCGGCGGGTAATGGAAGCTCAATTACACCCGCACCCAAATCAACGTACAACCTAGGCGGCGCGTTTTTGCAAAGTGAAATGGAATTCAATCAAGTGAGTGTGATTCCAGCACTTCGCTATGACAGTTACTCGATTACACCGGTCACTGGTTCATTGCCATCGAACTCCGGATCAGCGGTCTCGCCTCGCATCGGAGCGATTTGGAACATTACACGGGAGTTTCGTCCATTTGCAAACTGGGGTACTGGATTTACAGCGCCCACACCAGATCAAACACTTTCCTATTTTGCTGGGAGTGGCTACACCAACATACCCAATCCTAATCTAAAGCCGCAAACTGGTAATGGCTTTGAGGTCGGTGCTCGCGGTCAGTTGGATCGGTTTCGGTATCAAGTATCGGGATATGCAAACTATTACAAAGACTTTATCTCTCAGGTGAATTACCTTGGATCATATAACGGTAGTGCACCGCAAACTCTATACCAGTATCAAAACTTATCCAAGGTCAATATTTGGGGTTGGGACGTTAGGACCGATTGGGCGTTTGCGAAGGGTTGGCAGGTGAATGCAGCGATGGCCTATAGCTATGGTGAGCAAATCCAAAATGGGATTTCAGCACCGCTAAATTCGATTCAACCTTTGCGCGCCATTGCAGGATTGCGGTATGACGCTAGTACTTGGGGAGCGTTTGCCAATGTTATTTGGAATCAGGGTAAATCTGCCGATCGTGTGAACTTTAATAATGCTACTGGTGGTACAACCAATCAATTTTTGTCGCCCACATCGACCGTTTTAAATCTGACAGGCTACTGGAAGCCCATTAAAAAGCTAACGATTAATGCCAATCTCAATAATGTCTTTAACACCACCTATTGGAACTGGTCTGATGTACAGGGCTCAGTCTTAACTCAAAACCGAGCATCGGCTGGCGGATTTTCGGGGTACAACGCCCAAGCTGCTCAACAATCCGCCACGGCAGCGCCGCGGAACTGGCAAATCTCAGCTCGTTATGACTTTTAAGGAGGCATCATGAAGCCGACTATTCATCGTATTCGTCAATTCTTTATCACCTTGCGCAAAGAGGGACGCTTACGGCATCGAGAAATTGCTGAAAAGCTGACTATTTCTGAGGGAGAGTTGATTGCCGCTCACGTTGGACTTGGTGCTACGGCAGCTAAAGGCTTAAGAGCAATTCGTCTGGATGCTAATTGGCCTGCGCTGATAGCCTCGATTGAGTCGATTGGGGAGGTCATGGCTCTCACCCGTAACGAAGCCTGCGTCCATGAAAAAATTGGTCAATACCGTCACGTGAGTCAGGAGGGGTCGGTAGGTCTAGTCGTGGGTGAGATTGACTTGCGGATCTTTTATCAACATTGGTTTGCTGGGTTTGCAGTCATTGAGAGTGGTTCTCAGGGGGAGCGGCGTAGCTTGCAATTCTTTGATGCGCAGGGACTGGCGATTCATAAGGTTCATCTGAAGCCACAGAGTGATGTGTCAGAATTTGACGCAATCGTTTCATTGTTTGCGACCCCTCAACAAGAGCCTGGTCTTGAGGTATCAAAGCTCAAGGCAAAGCCAACCCCAGCTCCAGATACAGAGATCGATCGCGCCGGATTCTGGCAGGCATGGAGAGATCTCAAGGATACCCATGATTTTTATCCGCTCTTACGAAAATACACACTCACACGTACTCAGGCACTTCGTTTGGCAGAGCCAGAGTTTGTTCGGGAGCTTTCTAAAGACTGCCTACGATCAATGTTGCAGGGTGTAGCACAGACTAAAACCCCCATCATGGTTTTTGTTGGCAATCCTGGAATGATTCAGATTCATTCGGGACCCATTGATCGGATTATTGAACAAGGGTCTTGGATCAATGTGATGGATCCCCGCTTTAATTTGCACCTTCGTCAGGATCTGATTGAGCGTGCCTGGATTGTTCGTAAGCCAACTGTCGATGGCATTGTTACCTCCATTGAGTTTTTTGATCAGAGCGGCGAGGCTATTGCAATGTTTTTTGGAGAGCGCAAGCCTGGTAAAGCTGAACTTACATCCTGGCGAGATCTGGTAACCCAGATTGAGGGTGAACATGGATTAATGGAGGTCTGCCAATGAGTGATCTTGGTCATACAGGGCGTCGTCGTTTTCTGTACGCAATGGCAGCCATCCCGATGGCATGGCTTGGGAAGCCGGCTTGGGCAGAGCGAACTCAAGCTACCCTAGGTCGCCAACGTCTAATTTGCATTGGATCGGCAGTTACAGAAATTGTGTATGCACTAAATGCTAGTAATTTGATTGTGGGAGTTGATACGACCTCGATTTATCCGGATGCCGCACGCACGTTACCCAGTGTTGGCTATTCAAGAACCTTATCGGCAGAGGGCGTTTTATCGCTATCCCCAACCCAAATCTTATGTACCGAGGATGCCGGACCTCCGGTAGTTATTCGCCAGATTCAAGATGCCGGGATTCCGATACGGCTTTTGCCCGCTCATCACACCTTTTACGGTGTCTGTGATCGTGTGATTGCGATTGGTCAAACAATCCATCGGCAAGCTCAAGCGGATCAATTGAAGTTCCAGTTGGAGCAGCAGTGGATCACTTTGGAGCGCGAGTTGAAAGCAAAACCCTTTGTAAATCCTGCCCCACGGGTGCTTTACATTCATTCCATGAATCCATCTCAGGTCATGGTCTCAGGTCAAGATACGAATGCCAATGCCATGATCACTTACGCTGGCTTACGAAATGCACTCTATGGATTCAAAGGCTATAAACCGCTGACCCCAGAGGCTGTTATTGCAGCCAATCCCGATTTAATTCTGGTCACAGATCAAGGACTGCAAGCGATTGGCGGACGTAGTCAGCTTGCGCACCTGCCCGGTATGGAAAGAACGAAAGCGATTATTCGTCAGAAAGTTATTTCAATGGATGCTGTTTATTTATTAGGGTTTGGTCCACGAATGCCGGATGCATTATTAACGCTTCATCGTCAGGCACGCATCTTGTTGGGATGAGACAGGCCGTCAGTCCACTTGACTACTCAGCCTGGGGTGCGAGGCTTGGGTTACTTCTTATAGGGGTAACTGCATTTCTAATCGCAGTGAACTTAGGTGCTGTGGATATTCATGGTTTGGACTGGTTGCAAGTTTTTAATCCACAGAATGGTTATGAGGGTGCCAGTTATGTGCTTTGGAACATTCGGATCCCGCGCGCCTTATTGGCCATTACGGTTGGAGCAGCACTGGGCGTTGCAGGCGCTCTCGCACAAAGCTTATTTCGTAACCCCTTAGCTGACCCTGGCCTATTGGGAGTTTCTGCGGGTGCCAGTTGCAGTGTGGCTATTGGGATTGTGATGTTGGATGGCTTTCGTTTTATCTCCCCGGAGGAGCTACGGGTCTGGGCTATCCCAGTTTTTGCATTCTTGGGCGCTATAGCGGTTTGTTTCTGCCTTGATTATGTCGCCCGTGTTATATCTCCAGGGTCGATTGCTGGTCTGCTATTAACCGGCATTGCATTGAATGCCCTAGCGGGTGCAGTGATCGGTCTATGTACCTATTTAGCCAGCGATGAACAATTGCGCAGCTTTACCTTTTGGACCCTTGGGTCTCTCGCAAGCGCACGCTGGATGATGGTCGGGGTATTGGTTGGAGCCATAGTTATCGGATGGGTCTGGATTCGAACTCTTTTACAGGATCTCAATGCCTTGACATTGGGTGAGAACATTGCAAATCATCTCGGGGTAGATGTTTCACGCCTTCGAACTAAGGTCATCGTTTTGGTTGCCACTCTTTCTGGATTAGCTGTTGCATGGTGCGGCATGATTGGCTTTATTGGTTTAATGGCACCAAACCTTGTGCGTATTTGCTTGGGGTCTGATCAAAAGAGGGTAGTTCCCTATTCCGCAGGGGTGGGGGCTATTCTGCTACTCATTGCCGACACAATTGCCAGAACCATTGCAATCCCTGCAGAGGTGCCAGTCGGTATTTTCACTGCCCTGTTAGGCGGCCCATTATTTTTGATCTTATTGCGGCAATATCGATCAAGGCTTGATTGATATGAAATTACAACTCCATCATGCCTCTTTACAGCTTGGAAAAAAACTCTTTGGGCCATTTGATTTCACGATTTGGCCAGGTGAGCGGATTGCGATCCTGGGTAAAAGCGGTGCCGGTAAGTCAACGATTATTCGACTGATTGCGCGAGAGTATCAAATTAAAAGCGGCTCAATTTTGATGAATGGCACCTCGATTGAGCAGTATTCATCGGCGCAACTAAGTCGGATACGAGGGGTCTTACCTCAGAACACTCAGATTGCCTTTGGGCTGATGACTGATCTCGTGATTGAGATAGGACGAGTGAGTGCCACTAATAAGATCAACCAAGAAACGATTGTTGTGCTTGCAGCCAAGATGGCGTGCGCAGACCATCTTTTGGGGCGTGCATTTAATACTCTGTCTGGCGGTGAGCAAGCACGAATTCATCTGGCAAGGGTATTCGCTCAGCTATGGGATATCCGCGATGGTCTGATTTTGGTCGATGAACCAGTAGCAGCACTAGACCCTGGCCTGCAGTATCAGTTGCTGGATACGATTGACCGTTTTGCGAGAGAAAGAAACCACGCGGTGCTAGCAGTTTTGCATGATATTAATCATGCCCTTGTTTTTGAGCGGTTACTCCTCATTGAGCATGGGCGCATTATTCAAGATTGTCCGGCTGATCATCATGCGCGAGCAGACCTAGAGCGTTTATATGGTATTCAGTTAGAACATCTTCAGGATAGCCAAGGGGC